>JAYZAT010000016.1:0-28815 GCA_036339555.1 Planctomycetota bacterium | reverse complement strand
AACACACTGCAGGAAGGAGGCCAGGCGCTCCTGCTGCTCAACCGACGCGGATTTGCGTCCTACCTGGCCTGTCGCCATCGCGCCTGTGGCTGGGTCCTCTCATGCGACCAATGTGACGTGACCATGGTGATGCATCGCCATCAAGACCTGCCGCGTGGTGGATTCGTTCGGTGTCATCATTGCTTGAGTGAGCAACGTGTTCCCCGGGCATGTCAAGCCTGTGGTGGCCCAGTGGGTGCACTGGGGCTTGGGACACAAAGAATTGAAGAAGCTTTGGCCAAACGATATGACACCCTGATACCGGGAGACACCCTCCGTAGGATCGACTCAGACACGATGCGGAATTCCGATGATCTGCACGCGGCCCTTGAGGCTTTCGGCGCATCACATGTCAAGGTGCTGCTTGGAACCCAGATGATCGCCAAGGGACTGGACTATCCCGGAGTCCGGCTGGTGGGCGTGATCAACGCGGACACGGCCATCCATCTTCCCGATTTTCGAGCATCGGAACGGACCTTTCAACTGGTCGCACAGGTCTGCGGTCGTTGTGGACGAGGCAACGAACCAGGTACAGCCATTATCCAAACCTTTAATCCTGATGCGCCTGCCATTCGACTCGCCGCAGAGAACCGGTACCGCGAGTTTGCAGATGCTGAGCTCGAAGACCGCCAGGCATGTGGCCTTCCGCCCAGCCGTCGCATGGTTCGCTTGGTGATTCAGGACCGAGATGATAAGCGGTGCGAGACATACGCTCACACACTACGAGACGGCCTCATATCCCTGTGCGATGAATCCGTCGAAATCCGTGGCCCGATCGAATGCGTGATCAATCGCTTGTCGGGACGACATCGTCGACAGATCGAGTTGTTCTCCCAATCACCCCACCCACTCCATCACATGCTGGCTGAAGCTCGTGCCAATGGGCTCCTTGAGGGTGCGGATCGAATCACAATCGACGTGGATCCGATTTCATTGATGTAAGCGTGCCCATGCTTGCATGGACGCCCTATGCAGATGTCATGAAGCGACATCTCCACCTCGTATCAGCCTGCTAGAATCGCACGCTCATTGATGCCATGAGCCAGATTCCACCACAACCCGGTATCGAATCGCCGCCGATGTCGCCGTCCGTGAACGGATGGAACGGGGCCTATGTCGATGAGCTCTATCAGCAGTGGCATGACAACCCGGATTCGGTTCCTGACCAATGGCGTTCCTTCTTCGAAGGCTTCGACCTCGGCTACAGACCCCCTGCAGATGACGAAGCAGGCACGACGGCCACGCCGCCCAACAGCATCCAGGAAGCCGCCGACGAATTGATTCGACGCTACCGCGACCTGGGCCACCTTGCGGCAAACCTCGATCCACTCCAATTACAAGTACGGACCTGCCCTGAACTCGATCCCACTGCGGTAGGACTGAACGAATCCGATCTCGATCGATCGGTTGACACCCGTGACCTGCCCCTGGAATCACCTGCCACGATCCGGGAAGTCATCGAGTTCATGCAGCGGACTTGGTGCAGCTCACTCGGTGCAGAAATTTCACATATTCGTGACACGCAACGTCGCCAATGGCTGCAACAACACATCGAGGCCCTCGGTGGCAAACCCGCCATCGGAGAAGTCATTCAGAAACGTATTCTCAGGGAATTGCAACAGGCCACCGGCTTGGAGCGTTTCTTAATGCGACGTTACATCGGGAAGAAGTGGTTCAGCCTGGAAGGCTGCGAAACGCTGATCCCCATGCTCAATGAGCTGTTGGTCTTGGCCTCGGAGGACGGCGCACAGGAAATCGCCTTTGGAATGGCGCACCGTGGTCGCATCAACGTTCTGGTCAACATCCTGGAAAAAAGCTACGACCAGTTGTTTACCGAGTTCGAGGAAGCCTGGGCAGAGGATTTCCTCGGCGCCGGTGGTGATGTGAAGTATCACCGTGGCTTCAGCAGCCATGTCGTGACCGATGCCGGCAAACCGCTCCACCTGTCGATGTCATCGAATCCTTCCCACCTGGAGTGGGGACACCCGGTGGTCCTCGGTCGAGCTCGCGCAAAACAGCGGCAGCGTTCAGATTTCAATGGAAGTAGCAGCGTACCGGTGCTCATCCACGGGGATTCATCACTGCCAGGCCAGGGGATTACACAGGAACTCACCAACCTCTCACGGTTAGATGCCTACACGGTCGGCGGCTCCCTACACCTGGTCATTAACAACCAGATCGGTTTCACGATCGAACAAGAGCATGCCTACAGCGGGATCTACTGCACGGACTTCTTGCGAGGTATCGATCTCCCCGTCTTCCACGTCAACTCTTGTGATCCAGAGATGGCCGTCGCTGTTCTGCTCATGGCGTACGAGTACCGCAAGGCCTTTCAGAGCGACGTGGTGATAGACCTTTGGGGATTCCGCAAGTTCGGCCATAACGAGACTGACGAAGCCGCGTTCACCAACCCGTTAATGGCACAGACCATCAAGCAAACGCCTTCCATCCTGGATCGCTATGCCCAGCAACTCACTGAGGCCGGTGTGGTCGGCTCGGAAGAATCAAACCAGACCACCCAACGGCTTATGGATTTGATGAACGAAGCCCAAGAACGCATCAAGGAGCAGCCGGTACGCCCGACCCCGTTGGCCCTCGATGACCAGTCCACGTGGGCGGGATTCTCACCGGACTACAACGCCGAACCCGTACCCACCTCTGTTCCTCGTACCAGACTGGAACAGATTGCCGAATCACTGGGTCGCATCCCTGAAGGCTTCTCTGTTCATCACAAGCTTGAACGGATCCTGGAAATCCGCAGCTCAACGATTGCCGAAGATCATCCCTTGGATTGGGCTATGGGCGAATTACTGGCACTGGGATCCCTGCTGGGTGAAGGCGACAATATCCGGTTCACTGGCGAAGACTGCCAACGGGGCACCTTCAGCCACCGTCACGCGGTCCTGTTCGATACCAAGACCGGTGAGCCCTGGATCCCCCTCAATCACCTGGGTGAACAACAGGGTGAGTTGGGAATCTATAACTCACCCGTGACCGAGAGCGGATGCATTGGATTCGAATACGGCTATTCGCTTGGCGATCCAAAAATGCTGGTCATCTGGGAAGCCCAGTTTGGCGACTTCGCCAATGTCGGGCAGGTGTATTTCGATCAGTTCATCGCCTCTGCTCAGAAGAAGTGGGGCCGCAACAGTGGCCTGGTCTGCCTGCTTCCACACGGGTACGAAGGCATGGGACCCGAGCATTCCTCCGCCCGCATCGAGCGTTTTCTCCAACTCTGTGCAGATGACAACATGGAGGTCGTGAACCCAACGACACCGGCACAGATGTTCCATCTGCTTCGTCGACAAATGCTGAGGGGATTCCGGAAACCGCTGATCGTATTCACACCCAAGAGCCTGCTGCGACATGAATCCGCGACCTCGCGCGTCAGCGATCTCACCGATCATGGGTTCTACCGCGTCATCGATGACCCACTGGCAGAGGATTCACAAGCCGACGCCAACATCAGTACCGTTCTCCTCTGTAGTGGGAAGGTCTACTACGACCTCGTCCAGCACCGTGAGGAAACTGGGCAGACCGACAAGGCGATCGTGCGGGTCGAACAGCTCTACCCCTTCCCCCAGGAGGAAGTCCTGGCGCTCTTCGATCGGTACCCCAATGCCAGTTTCACCTGGGTCCAGGAAGAGCCCCAAAACAATGGAGCCTGGTGGTTCATCTACGACTGGTTCAGGGATAATTTTGAGCGACCCATCAGCTATGTTGGGCGTTCCGCCAATGATTCGCCTGCAGTCGGAGCCGCCACGGTGCATCGAGAAGAACAGCACGCCATACTGGTCAGGGCCTTCCGAAAGCCGAAGGCCACGACATCGAAAGCGACCAGAAAAAGAAAGAAGTGACCCGAGTCCGGGGAGCCCCCTCATGCCCGTCGAAATCGTCATACCGAGCCTCGGAGAATCCATCCGAGAAATCCGATTGGGCCAATGGCTCAAGCAGGATGGCGACTGGGTGAACCAGGATGACTCGCTGGTCGAGATCGAATCGGACAAGGTCACTCAGGAATTACCCTCTCCGGGAAGTGGCGTGCTTCACATCACCGAGAAAGAGGGTGCCGATCTCCCCATCGGGGCCAACATCGGTTCGATCGATACCGAGGCAGCCGCTCCCGAGACGACCGCAACTGCCCCCGAGACACCAGCCCCCGCTGCAGCTGCCCCACCTGAACAAGCGCCCGAAGCGAGTGCGCCACCGCCCACGGCCCCTCCTGCTACGCGTGTGGAAATTGCAACAGAGTCCGCGGCAGCCTCAACGCCTGTCCGTGCAACGTCCATGGCGAAAAAGATCGCTGAAGATCGCGGTGTTCCACTGTCAGGTATTCAAGGTTCGGGCCCCCAGGGGCGGATCATGAAGGCGGACGTACTCTCCGCGCCCACGGGAAGCGACACCCCATCAGCCATCGCTGCCGATGACAGTAGCGGTGAGCCTGCTCCACTGGCAGATGCCCGCGGGATACGCCGTAAACGCTTGAGCAAGCTGCGTATGCGAATCGCTGAGCGATTGGTGTCAGCACAGCACAACGCTGCCATGCTCACCACCTTCAATGAAGCAGACATGTCTGCCGTCATGGAGATGCGTTCGCTTCACAAGGACGAATTCAACGACCAATACGGAGTCAAGCTGGGCTTCATGTCCTTCTTTGCCCGAGCCTGCGTCAGTGCCCTGCATCATGTCCCCGCCATCAACGCCTTCATTGACGGTGATGAACTTGAGTTCCACGACTACGTGGATTTGGCCGTTGCGGTTGGAACTGATCGCGGACTCGTGGTTCCCGTGGTACGCAATGCGGATCGAAAATCTTTTGCCGAGATCGAGTCAGACATCGCAGCGCTCGCTGCCAAGGCACGCGCTGGACAGCTCTCAGTTGATGAGATGACCGGTGGCACCTTCACCATCAGCAATGGCGGTGTCTACGGATCGATGATGTCCACCCCGATCCTCAATCCACCACAATCTGGGATCCTCGGCCTGCACCGCATTCAGAAACGGCCCATGGAAGATCCAGACAATCCAGGCCAGATCGTTCTCCGTCCAATGATGTACTTGGCCCTGAGTTATGACCATCGTGTGGTTGACGGCAGTGAAGCGGTTGGATTCCTGGTGCATGTCAAGCAATGCATCGAGGATCCGGAACGCCTGCTGTTGGGGCTCTGAGACCGGTGGCCATGACCGAGCACGGACATGTTCCAGTCTTGCTGGAAGAGGTCATACAGACACTCGAACCTCGGCCAGGTGAGGTCGTGGTCGACTGCACCTTGGGTCGCGGTGGTCACGCCCACGCCCTGGGCCAACGCGTTGGCGATGAGGGCCTGGTCATCGGGATCGACCGGGACGCGGACAACCTTGCCTATGCCGAAGACCGTCTTAACCAAGCTGGTATCCCCTCAGTGATGATCCATGACTCATTTGTTGCCATCACCAGGCATATCGAATCGGTAGGCCGACCAGCGGACGTGGTACTCGCCGACCTGGGGGTTTCCTCCAACCAGTTGGATGATGCTTGCAGAGGTTTCGGCTTCCAAGAAGATGCCCCTCTCGACATGCGAATGGACCGTGCTGGCCATGAGGATGTCGCCTCGCTGCTGGCCCGCATCGATGAAGGGGAACTCGCAGATCTGATACGAACCTACGGGGAAGACCCGTATGCAGCCGCCATTGCCCGAAAAGTTGCACTGGAGCGGCAAACAAGGCCGATTACGACGACGGGACAACTGTCCCGATTGGTACGGGAAGCCTACGGCCCTCGTGCCCGCTCGTCTCGCCTCCACCCGGCAACTCGGACCTTCATGGCACTTCGCATCGCCGTCAATGAAGAGATCTCAGCCCTGGAGACACTGCTCGACCTCATGAGTCGAGGCTGCGAGATGGCTGGGTCCGGAGGCTGGCTCAACCCCGGGGCCCGAATAGGCATCATCGCCTTCCACAGCCTCGAGGACCGCCCCGTGAAACAGGCCTTTGCCGACCTGGATCGGCGAGGACTGGCAAGCCGGATCGTTCGTGGAACGGTTCGACCCACGGAAGCGGAGACGCAGGCCAACCCCCGGAGCCGATCAGCCAAGTTCCGAGCCATTCGGGTGAACTCCCAGGATGGCACTCGGGAAACCTGATCGGGCTGACAAACTGTCCGGACGTCGCAAGGAGGCGAGGCACCGGGCACATGAAGAAGACTGTCCTGGGCCAACCCCAGGATCACGCATGGACGCGGGAGTCGATGACGCGAGAGAACAAACTGGCATTGATCGTTGGATTCGGACTGGTGCTCTTCATGGGCATTCTGGTGTCGGATCACCTCTCGACCGCCCGCCGTCAATCGGCTGCCGCTTTCGAGTTGGGCTCCGGACTCAATCGAACGCCAGTCATCCCCGGCAACGGTTGGCTCGTGTACGGCGATACACCACCGGAGGCTGAAACGTCGGCGCCGAGACTACAGGCCCCGGAGCCCCCCACCGCACCAGTCCCTTCTGATCAAGAGATCCCCATTGCTGACACACGCACGCACTCACCCCACCACGTGGTCGCCTCAGGTGACACCCTGCAATCAATCTGCCAACGCCATTATGGCGATCGAACCTTGGATCAAGCACTGGCACGCTACAACCGAATCGCCAATCCACATCGATTGACAACCAATACCCGACTACTTCTCCCGTCCGTCGATGTGCTCCTTGAGCGGGGTAGCGTGTTGCAATCCGCACCGGCATCACAGGCAACTACCGTCACCATGAACGAGGCGGCCCCCACAGAAGCGGCCTCCACGATGGGGCAATACACGATCCAATCTGGAGACACCCTGTCGGAACTCGCCCAGCGACTGCTTGGCTCTGCTCGTGAAACGGAGCGCCTCTACGAGCTCAATCGCGACGTGTTGAGTCACCAGGATGATCTCCGCGTCGGGGCCTCCCTTCGCTATCCACTCGCGCCCTGAGAAGACCTGTCCCATGACTGCCAAGCTCATGTTGATCCTAATCGGCCTTGGCCTCACATCGCTGGCCCTCCTGGCGCATCGACAACATCGCATCGACACCGCATTCGAGATGACGCGCATCCATGACCGATGCGATGACGCCCGAACAACCCTCTGGGATGTGCGTTGCAGGATTGCGCAATACATCGCCACCTTAGACCCGCTGGATCAAATTGAACCGGACGCGGCAACTCAACAGCATCTCGCCAAGACTCATCTGAATCAGCCGAGCATTTCCAATGGTGGCTGAAGCCGACCGTGACCGGTTGGGGACCCCCAAGGACTGGCAGTCTCACCGAATCGCCGCCTGGGCAATTGCAGCCGTGATCGTCGCCGGAGGCGGTCTCCTCGCGATAACCGCGCGCGTCGTACAGTTAAAAGTTTCGCCAAGCAGCCAGTTGAAAGCTGTGATGGTGGATCCTTTTTCAACGAGGACCAGCGTGGGTCGCCGAGGCGATATCGTCGATCGCAGCGGACGATTGTTGGCGACCTCAACGATCGGTTGGCGTCTCTTCATCGACCCGGCCGAAGTCGATGACCTCTCGACGATCGGGGTTCAAATCCAATCGTTGATTGGACTCGACGCAGTCGAAACGGATCGCCGCGTCAGCCGGCGACTCCGCAGTCGTTTCGTTCCCGTCAGTGACATTCTGGAAAACTGGCAGGTCGACCGTATCCAATCGTCTGACCTCTCAGGCGTCGGGCTTGAACGCAGGCAGGTGCGGATCTATCCCCAGGAGAAGACCGCTGCCCGGCTCGTGGGTGTCGTGGGCTTCGATCACGAGGGTCTTGGTGGCCTGGAGCATGCCCTTGAAAACCACTTGGAAGGGCAGCCAGGATCTGTGCGTTACTTGCGTGACGTCCAACGTCGCCCCATGTGGGTTGCCTCGCAGGAATACCAACCCCAGGTCGATGGCGAACCCGTCCGCCTGAGCATCGACATGGCCATCCAACGCTACGTCGAACATCGTCTTCAGTCCGCCGTGGACACCTGCAATGCTGGTGGTGGTCGCGCTATCGTGATCGATCCGAGCAGCGGGGAAATCCTTGCCCTGGCAGACATCATCAGCGGTCGAGAAGGCTGGCCGGGGCAACCGGAAGATCCCCTCCGGGAGCCGCATGAACGACTCGGTCGCAATCGCTGTGTCAGCGACCCATACGAACCTGGGTCGACCTTCAAACCTTTCGTCTGGTCGGTCGCCACGGAAGATGGATTCGCCAATGCCGAAGAAGTCCTGCCGACGCCTGCAGGCACACCACATCGAACCTCCAGCGGGCGGCGCATTCGTGACGTGCATTACTACGGCCCCATGACATGGAGACGGGTCCTGGTGAAATCCCTCAACAGCGGGATGGCAATTGTTGCGGAGCGAATGCCCAATGACTTGATGTTGTCCTGTGTGCATCGATTTGGATTCGGCCAGCGAACAGGGTGCGGGATTGCTGGCGAAACGGCAGGACTGGTGACACCCGCAGCGAGTTGGACGTCCTACAGCCAAGTTAGTGTCGCCATGGGACACGAAATCGCAGTGACACCACTTCAGATGGTCCGGGGCTTTTCTGCCTTCGCCCGAGATGGAACACTGCCTTCCTTGCGACTGCTGGCAGAAGCAGGGGAATCACCCGTTGAACAACGCGCCATCAACGCGGGTACCGCGACCATGGTGCGTGAGATCCTGGAAGAAGTCATGACCGATGGCACAGGACGCGCTTCCCAATCCGAGCTCTACCGCCTCTTTGGTAAATCAGGGACGGCTCAACTGCCACGATTTGAAGGCGGCGGCTACCACGAAGATCGATACATCTCGAGCTTCATTGCAGGAGGTCCCTTCCTCAATCCCCAGGTGGTTGTGCTCTGCGTGATTGATGATCCTGACCGCAGTCTCGGTGCCTGGTATGGCGGTCGAGTCGCGGGCCCCGTTGTCCGAGACATGATCGAATTCTCACTGCAGTACATGGGCGTGCCGCCAGACAAGCCAGCCAACGAACCATCCATGACAGCTCATCGTTGAGCGTGGAACCGGTCAGGCAACCCGGCGATCCAGGCCGTAGCGTTTCATCTTCTTGTAGAGCGTTGTCCGGTTGATATCCAGGACACTTGCAGTCTGCTGGCGGTTCCAGTCGTTGGCATCCAGGGCCCCCAGGATGATCCGCCGCTCCGGGTTCTCCAGAGCTTCCCGGAGCGTGAGGCCGGGGTGCCCCAGGGGACATGACTCACTTGAGGTTGGTGGGCTGACGCGCCGTCCAAGATGCTCAGGCAAATCGGTCGTGCCGATGACGACACCATTGGCCAAGACAACTGCACGCTCGATCACGTTTTCCAACTCCCGGACGTTCCCGGGCCAGTGGTACCCACGAAGAACCTCGCAAGCTTCTTCGTCAATCCCGACCAGGCGACGGCCGATGGCCTGGGCCTTCTGGGCCAGGAAATGCTCGGAAAGCGGGATGATGTCCTCGATGCGTTCTCGCAACGAAGGCAGGCTGATGTCGATCACCTTGATTCGATAATAGAGATCTTGCCGGAAGCCGCCTTCAGCAACCAGGTCCTCCAGGGGCTGGTTCGTTGCCAGGATGACGCGGGCATCAACTTCCACGGGCGTGTTGGAACCAACGGGTTCAACGACGCGCTCCTGGAGAACTCGCAGCAGCTTCATCTGCATAGCCGGTGGCGCCGAATTGATCTCGTCCAAGAAAATGGTCCCGCCACATGCTGCCTGAAACTTGCCGAGCTTATCAATGTGCGCACCCGTAAAGGCACCCTTGACATGTCCAAAGAGTTCAGATTCAAGAAGTGTCTCTGGTATGGAACCGCAGGAAATTTCGACAAAGGGCGCATCACATCGTGGCGACTGTTCATGGATCGCCCGAGCAATCATGCTCTTGCCAGTGCCCGACTCACCGGTCATCAGAACGGTTGTCGGTGCTGGAGCCACTGCCCGAGCAATTTCAAAGACTCGATGCATCCGAGGATCGGCACCAACCATCGCGCCATAATCACCGTCACCCTGGGACTCTGGATGGGCCAGGAGTCGACTACGCATGAGGGCTCGATCAATTGAACGGCAGAGTCGACTGGTTGAAACGGGGCGGACGAGATAGTCACAGGCTCCCTTCTGCATGACACTCACGGCGTCCTCGATGGTGCCAAAGGGTGACAAGACCAGCGGGATGACCCCTGGGAATTCCTGGGCAATCTGCCCGACGACCCGGGAGGCTGAATCCATCAGCTCCCCCAGGACCACGACAGCCACCTGGTCGGCCCCAAGGCTGGTGATCTCGGCAACCGGATCAGTCGATTCACGGCAGATCGCCTGATATCCCTGCTCCTCCAGCCGGCTGCAGGTCGCCCTGGCAACCGCCTCATCGGAGTCCCTTACGAGGATCAAGGGCCCCTTTTCTTGGCTCATGGAAGACCTCCACCGGGCGGTGTGGTGTCTCCCCTCGGCACCACAACCCCCGTGAGGCTCGAAATCGACATTCCCTTAGGCAACCTCAAGCAAATGTTGACGGAGGGCATCATTCCCTCTGAATTGGCCCCTACAACCGGAACTATCTATGTGACAGGTGTTTATCGGAAGCCCCAAATTTAAGACCCTCCGATTAGGGATCCAAGTGAGCAATGAATGTAAATGCTGGTAATCGATGCTTGATTGAGGTGCCCTACCCCGGTAGCTTGAAGTGTGGCTGTCGGAGAGCTTCTGGAGGAGAAGGCTCTTCGACGGCCATTCTTGTTTTTACAGGACTATAGGAATGACGCTAAGCCCTTGGCTCAGCGGTATTCAAGTCGCCCTGGCCCGAGTCCTGAGACTTCTCGGACGACGGTCATGACCGTAAATCCAATCAGGCCCAGCACCAGGAATCCAATGGCAGGTTGCCAGAGCCCCAAGGCTGCAAACCAAGCTGCTGCATAGACCGCATGCCAGGCAGCCCCATACCGTTTCAGTCGTTCACTTGCCCGTTGACCGGTGCCTGCGGTCCGGATCTTCCACCATCCCACGAACGCCATCAAAAGCATCGCGACACAGGGCCAGAGCAGTTCCAAACCAGAATACTCCAGTGGCCAAAGCGGTAGGCCTCTCAGGGGTCTGGCAATCAGGATGACCGTCGACCAACACGCCCAACCAGCAACAATCCCACCGACTCCCCGCATTGAAATCCGAGGCCGCTTGTCTTCGAGGAGATGCACCAGGACGGCCAAGATCATGACATGACTCAGGATGAGCCAGACTGCCAGGAGCAGTGGCACTCGAAAATCGGGGATCAACATATGCACCGCGTACACCAAACCAACGGTCACCACCCCCACCGCCGGGATGAACCTGCCTGCCGCGTTGTAAAACATCAGAGCGGCTGCAACGATCAGGGTCAGGAAGACGCTGTCTTGCCCCAGCAGCATGGCACCCAACACGGCGATGATAAACAGTCCAACCAAACCAACCAACGCCTGGGTGATCCTCACCTGCCCAGCCGGGAGTGGCCGATCCGGGCTGAAAGCACGGTCGTGGCGCACATCGAGCAGATCGTTCAGTACGGATCCGTAGCCAAACAGTCCAATGGCCACCATCAGGGCACCGATCAACGGGACAAACAGTGATTGGAGGGACCAATCACTCTCGACACCTCGCCAGCCGATGTGTCCCAGCACGGTGACGAACCAGATATCACAGACGGCTCCGAATCCCGCGGCAATCCGCGTGAGTTCAACCGCCGTCAGGATTCTGCGCAGCAATCCACCCATACATGGCTTCCATTCCCATCAGGCAAGGCCCCGTTCCCCCCTGCCCGACGAAGCCGTACCATACCCTGCTCCGAGGGCGTTCCATGCCCCCGAGTAATAACAACATGGTTCAAGCCGATACCAACCTGCCCGCTGACCTTGAAGCAGATGTGCTCCGGGTTGCCATTGTCACCAGCGAATACCACGCGGAGGTGACCAAGGCACTCAAGGATGCTGCGGAAGCCGCGTATCAAGCTGCGGGTGGCCGACCAGATCGACTGATCTCGATCGCTGCGCCCGGCACGTTCGAATTGACCGCGATCTGCCGTGGACTCGTCGTCGATCGAGGGCACCGAACCCCGGACGCCGTGGTCGCCCTGGGATGTGTCATTGCTGGTGAAACACGTCATGATCGTTACATCTGCGAGAGTGTTTCCCGAGGCCTCACCGACCTCACGATCCAAACCGGGGTACCCATTGCCTTTGGTGTCCTGACGTGCGAGACAATGGCGCAGGCCTTGGCAAGGGCCGGTGGAGAGAAGGGAAACAAGGGACTGGAAGCCATGCAGGCTGCCATCCGGACTGCACACATCGTTCGTGGTCTTGACTCCGGGGGAGTACCCGAGCGATGAATCCCCTGCGTGAACGGCGAAGAGTGGCTTTACAGGTCCTCTACCAATTGGATAACGGTGGCCTTCCTGATGATGTGGACAGCTTGCGTCTCGCGATCCAAGAGTCGGTCGATACCAGCAATACTGATGATGAGACGATCGGTGAAGGTATTACCTTGGCGAAAGATGCCTGGACGCATCGCGCAACGGCGGACACGGCAATCGGCGCACTCACCCCGGAATGGCCGATCAGACGTCAACCGGTCATCGATCGCAACTTGTTGCGGCTCGCTTGGTATGAAATGACCCAAGCGGGCACACCACCGAAGGTCGTGATTTCCGAGGCGGTGGATCTGGCCCGCGAATACAGCACCGACCAGTCCCCAAGCTTCGTCAACGGTGTACTCGACCGACTGTTCCAGGACCTCCGAGACAATACAACCGCCACACCCGACCAAGTGGCCCCCGATGCTTCGAGCTGAACCCGATGGGACTCTTCAAGACAACCATTTCTGCACTTCGCAAGGGCCTGGGTCGAACCCGGGACACGATGGCATCGCCCCTGGGGTCACTGCTTCGAGGGAAGCAACTCGATGATGCCACTGTGGACGAAATCGAGACGATCCTGCTTCGAGCAGACGTAGGGGTTTCGACAACAGAATCGATCATCACTGACCTCCGGGCTGCCGTGAAGGAAGGCAGCCTGAAGCGTGGAGAAGATGCGATCGATTTTCTCAAAGGGCGACTCCGGGAACAGTTCGGAACTGGTGACCGCACACTGGCTCAGGCTGCCTCGGCACCAACGGTCGTACTCGTTGCCGGCGTCAATGGAGTGGGTAAGACCACCAGCGTGGCAAAGATTACGTGGTCTCTCATGCAGGAGGGCCGAAGTGTGTTGGTGGCTGCAGCGGACACCTATCGAGCTGCCGCCGTAGAACAACTGGGGATCTGGTCCGAACGACTTGGCTTCGACCTGGTCAAAGGCCAGGACGGAGCTGATCCCGCCGCGGTCACCTATGACGCCACCGAAGCAGCCATCGCACGTGGTGTTGATGTGCTCCTGGTGGATACCGCTGGTCGCATGCATACCGAGCAGGGTCTGATGCGACAGCTGAGCAAGATCCAGTCAGTCATCCGCAAGTTGATCCCGGAAGCTCCCCACGAGGTCCTCCTGGTCCTGGATGCGACCCAGGGACAGAACGCCCTGGCCCAGGCCAAGGCCTTCCAGGAAACGATCGATCTCACGGGGATCATGCTCGCCAAGCTTGATGGAACCGCCCGAGGTGGCATCGTGCTGGCCATCCATGAGGCTCTGGATATCCCGGTCAAGTTGGTCGGCCTCGGAGAACGCCCCGAGGACATTGAAGCCTTTGACCCAGAAGCCTTCACCCAAGCACTCTTCGAAGGCTGACCCTCCGAGCTTGGCAGCTGCTCGATTCGCGGAACAGGCACCCTCTCCCGTATCATCCCAACGTGCGAGGTCGATCCGGACGAAGTGACGTGAATGGATGCACGTGGCTGATCGCATGCGTGCTCGGGTTCATGACGGCGCTCTTTGAGACGCCGGCATGGGCGGAGCCTGCAACCAACATCCCAGCCCTGGCAGGTGATCGACTCGGCGGTCTTGTGCTTCCAGTGGAGCCTCGCAGTGGCCCCATCCAACTGAACACCTTGCGTGCCTGGACCTGGACAGTCGATGACACGAAGCGGCTGCTCCTCAGTGGTGATGTCGAGATTCACATTGCAGACTTCTCCTTCGAAGGGGAACTGGCCGTCATCTGGATTGATCGAATTCCCAGCGCTGATGGCTTGATCAACCAGATCGTCATCTTCCTCCCGGAGGTCACCAGCCGTACCAGTCTTGCTGGAACTGGCCCCCAGGGACGCAACCTCTTGATCACTGGAAGTTCTCGTGGGGACATCGGGCTCAACACTTCCATCTTCAATCCCATGAGACCAGTCGGACAAGATGCGATCCTGGATCTCGCCCAACGTCGCCTCTCGGGTTACGTCTCTGACCTGATGCAAACCAAGCCGGTGTTGCAACCGGTCCCTGAATTGATTGATCCCGCCCCGGCGAAACAATGGGCACCGACACTCGGAGGTAGCCTGCAAGTTGCCTCGGATGCTGCCAATACACTTCCACAGGCCGCAACCACCAATGACTCCGGTTGGCTGAAGAGCCCACAGGGAATCGTTGCGTTCTCAGCTGATGAACTAGAGTTCCTGACCGAAGACGATGAGAACGTGCTGCTCGCCGACGGCTCGGTGGTTGTGTCCTACCGACCCACGGGGGTAACAGACACCACCGGCGCCCTGCGGATTGCCGCGGAGCGAGCCGTGGTCTTCCTGGAACCAGGATCAGTCCGTGACACGGCACAATCGCAATTGAGCGTGGATCAGATCCGTGGGGTGTACCTGGAAGGCAACGTGATTGCGGAAGCAGACCGGGATGACTACATGGTGCGTGCTCCGCGCATGTACTACGACTTCAAGACAGACCAGGCGATCATGGTCAATGCCGTGATGCGGACCTATGACCGCAAGAGCAACACACCTGTCTACGCACGGGCAGCCGAATTGCGACAGATTTCAGCCAATCGATGGACCGGCAAAGACGTGAACGTCTCTGCTTCGGCCTTCTTCAAGCCGACCTTGGCCATCGGCTCACGTGCGGTCACAATCGACCGAGTACCAGGCGGGCTTGATGACGAAGGATCTATCGTCGAATCGTCCATCCTGGTGGATGCCAAGGACAACACCTTGAGGTCCGGCGATATGCCGTTCTTCTACTGGCCTCGATATCGAGGTGGTGTGCAGGAAATCCCCCTCCGTGGTGTTCGAACGGGATTTGGTGATTATGAAGGTGTCATGGTTGAGACAACCTGGGACGTCTACTCCCTGCTGGGGATCAAGCGGCCCGAGGGCATCGACATGACCATTGATGTCGATGGCTACACGAAGCGTGGTGGAGGCCTTGGCTATGACCTGGTCATTGACCAACTTGGTCACAAGGCTGCCTTGGATCTCTATGGCATGTATGACAGTGGCCAACAGGTCACGGATACCGGAATCGTTCAGGACGTCCCCAAGGAGTTACGCTGGGCGACACTGTGGGAAAACACCCTGCAACTGGATCCAGCCTGGCTCATCCAGACCCAAGCCTCCTGGTTCTCCGACTCGACCTTTGTGACCTCCTGGCGGCCCGATGAATACCGGAATCGACGCGAGTACGAAACGTCCGCCTACCTCAACTGGCAAGGTGACAATGACTCGCTGTCCATGTTGGCCAAGTACAACCTGAATGATTTCCTGTCCAACAGTTGGTTGACCGCATCACTCGGGTACCAGACAGAGAAGCTCCCGGAAGTGATCTACCAGCGCTACGGCGACTCATACTTCGGTGACAGGCTCTCACACTCATGGGATCTCAGGGTTTCACGGCTCCGGGCTTCGATTCCTTCGGGAACGGAAGAAAGTAACGGCTTGCGATCCGGGACGTACCTCGACGAGTTTGGCCAACCATTGCCCGCCTGGGCTGAAATCGAAAACGCTGAACAGTTCCAATACATGAGACGATCGTGGGTCAATCGTGCCAGTACCCGACAGGAGCTCGCCTATCCTCTGAAATTTGATGGCCTCAATGTCACGCCCTTCGGTATGGCCCAGGTCATTGGGTACCTGGAGGAAGAAACAACCAATCCCGATGACACCGACCAGGTGCGGCTGTATGGCAGTGGTGGCGTCAAGCTCGATACCCAGTTCCAACGGGTCTACAACGATGTTGAGAATGAGTTCCTGGGCCTTCATCGCCTGCGACATGTCCTCGAGCCCTACGCAGTGGTGTGGTACGGCGTTGCGAACTACGACCCCGAGGACTTCCCCAACTACGAACCTGCCGTCGATGGGCTCAATACCGGTGGAGCTGTTCGAGTCGGCATGACCAACACTCTCCAAACGCACCGAGGTGGCCCCGGCAGATGGCATGCCGTGAACTGGCTGACCGTCGATACCAATGTCGTGTTCAGCACAAGTGATCGAACGGAACGCTATCCCTACACCCAGTTCTTCGACTGGCAGCCTGCGTATTCCCAGTTGGGCAACTTCTTCAACAGTTCGGTTGAATGGCAGGTCAGCGATGCTCTGGCCTTCCTTGGTACCGGAACGGTTGACTTTGACCTGGGTGGATTCTCGCGTGCCTCGATCGGCATGGAGATCAACCACACTCCGCGTTTCAGCACCTTCGTGGAATATCGATTCGTGGAAGCCGGGGAAAGCAAGATCCTTTCGCTCGGGGCCAACTACGAGATCTCGGACACCTACGTCATTGCCGTCCTCCCGCAGTACGACTTCAACGAGGACAAGTTCCAATCCATCCGAGCCGACGTTACCAGGGCCTTCCCAGACTTCGATCTCAGCATCTTCGTGGATTACGACTCAATCCGGGGAGAAACCCGGTTCGGCGCTTCGCTGGGCGAAGTCAACTTCTGAGGCCCCAGCTATGGTTCGTTTCTCGATCACCGGCTTGGGGCTGGATGACTGACTGGGACGGATCGCATGCAGACCCTCACCGAAATCCGAGAACTGCTCGCTGCCCATGGCCTGACACCACGTCGGAGGTTCGGACAGAACTTTCTTCATGATCAGAACCAACTCAAACGATTGATTGCTGCCGCTGACCTGACAGCCGGTCAACGCGTCCTGGAAGTCGGGCCAGGCACTGGCACGCTCACGGAAGCAATGCTGGATGCTGGGGCGAAGGTCGTCGCCTGTGAAATTGATGAAGGTCTGGCCGACCTGATCGCAGATCGACTTGGCGACCGAGTGGATCTCATACGAGGCGATTGCCTGGGTCGTGGTCGCCGGTTGAATCCAGAAGTGATCTCCGCTCTGGGCGATGAGGATTGGACCCTGGTGGCCAACCTCCCCTACCAAGTCGCCAGCCCCCTGATGATCGAGTTACTGCTACATCACCCTCGGTGCCGTAGCCAGCACGTCACAATTCAACGCGAGGTGGCCGATCGCCTCATTGCAGATCCAGATACCAAGCAACGTGGGCCGCTCGGGATCCTCGCCTCGACCTTCGGTCAGGTGCAACGCATCGCCGACGTGCCAGCCAGTTGTTTCTGGCCTCGTCCCAAGGTCATCAGCTCGATGGTGACCATCACACCGCGTGACACGTCTCCCGGCATCGATGCTGATGGTTACGCCAGCTTCATCAACACGCTCTTTTCATCACGCCGCAAGCAACTGGGTCGTATCTTCGGACGTGACCGTGTGCTCCCGACAGGAATCGATCCCACGTGGCGTCCCGAGGTGCTTACCAACGAGCAACTCTTGGCCTTGTTCCAAATGACGTAATGCGCAAGCGCTAGGCCTTGCCGAGATAGTCGCCATTATCGGTATTGATCTTGACGACCTGCCCGATCTCGATAAAGGGTGGCACCCGGACGCGGGCCCCGGTTTCCACCGTGGCTTCCTTGAGCTGATTAGTCGCGGTCGCACCCTTGGGTTGTGCGATCGTGTCGGTGACCTCAAGTTCAACTGCCGCGGGCAGATCGACGCCCAAGCAGCGACCGTCATACATCATGATGGTCACCTCAAGATTTTCCTTGAGCCATTGGCTCTGATCTGTCGGGATCGAATCAACATCGATCTCAACCTGCTCGTAGGTTTCCCCATCCATGAAGACAAAGGGGCCCTTGCCCTGTCCACTCCCGTCATAGAGGTAGGACATCACACGCTTATCGATACTGACATCCTCAAGCTTGTCGGAGGAATTGAATCGATTGACCTTGATCGTACCAGTCTCAACGTTCTTCATTTTCGCCTGCACGTAAGCAGGACCCTTGCCAGGCTTGACGTGTTCGGTACCGATTACAACGTTCAACTGCCCGTTATAGATCAGGGCTTGGCCTCGCTTCACTTCGGTCGCCTTGATGGGCATTGCTTGGTCTCCAGGAAGATGGAAAGATCGACAGGATAGCACCCCGTCCCGAACTGTCAGTTGTCCCTAGCGGGCTGTCGCCTCCGCACGGGTCTCCCGCAGCACGGTTACCTTGATTTCGCCAGGGAAGGTCATTTCCTCCTCGACACGCTTGGCAATCTTCTCCGCGATCAGGAAGGCATCATCATCATCTGCCCGGTCGGCATTGACGATCACCCTGACTTCACGGCCCGCCTGGATGGCAAAGGCCTCGGCAACTGCTTCGTCCTCAGTGGCGATGTCCTCCAGTTGCTGAAGCCGCTGGATATACATCTCCATAGATTCACGACGAGCACCAGGACGGGCCCCTGACACGGCGTCGGCAGCCATGACGATCGGCGTGTATGGCGTTGTTGCCGGAATGTCAGAGTGATGGCCACCAATGGCATTCAGAACCGCTTCGGATTTTTCACCATAGCGTTGGGCGAACTCCATGCCGATGGCTGGATGACCGCCTTCCATCTCATGGTCCATCGCCTTACCAATGTCGTGCAAGAAACCGCAGCGACGAGCCAGTTCACCATCCAGCCCAAGTTGGTCTGCAATGATCTGGCTCAGGAAGGCAACCTCGATGGAATGCCTCAGGACATTCTGGCCGAAACTCGTGCGGAAATGCAGTTTGCCCATCGCCTCGATGATCTTAGGATGCAGACTGCGAATATTTGCTTCCAGGGCAGACTCATTGCCCATGGCCGTGATGCGCTCCGACATGTCCTTGCGGACAGAAGCCACCACTTCCTCGATCCGTGAAGGATGCACTCGACCATCGGTCACCAATTTCTGAAGGGCCTCACCAGCAATCGCACGTCGAATCGGATCGAAACAGGACACGGCGATAACCCCCGGCGTGTCATCCACCATGACATCCACCCCGGTGGCGCGTTCCAGGGCCTTGATGTTGCGACCTTCTCGACCAATAACGCGACCCTTGAGGTCGTCGGATGGAATCTTGACTGCCCGGACCGTTGAATCGGCAACGTGCTCGGCCGCAAAGCGCTGAATGGCCATCAGGGTGATCTCTCTGCTCTCCCCTCGGGCAGACTGCTCCGCCTTTTCCATGATGTCGCGACGCAAGGCCGCTGCATCGTGATGGCTTTGTTCCTCAACCCGCTCCAACAGGAGTGACTTGGCCTCCTCGATGGTCATCGAGGCTGCTTCCGCAAGCTTCTTCGTGATGTCCTCTTCACGATCATCTAATGATCGTTCACGTTGATCCTGTGATTCCTCACGATTGTCCTGTTCACTGGACCTGCGATCCAGCTTGGACACACGCTTGTCGGCCTGCTGCGTCTTCTGTTCCAGGGCGTCTTCTCTGCGATCGAGACGATCCTGGTCCTTCTTCAATGCAGCACGAAGTTCGCCCAATTCCTTTTCAAGCGACTCTCGACGTTCACGGACATGTCGCTCCGCTTCGAGTTCCGCCTTGTGCTTAATGGAATCAGCTTCGGTTGAAGCTGCTTGTCGCATCGCTTCAGCTTCACGACGAGCGGTTCGGATCGTTCCTCCCGAAATCATTCGGATGAGACCTGCCCCGATGATCGCACCAACCACCAGGCATACCAGCCCGATGATGACACTCTCGATACTCGTGATGGCTGCCAGGCTCACTGCGGGAAGCGGTACCACCGGAACCTCCATACTGCCTCAGTCAGATGGCATGCACAGGCATACCCTTGAGGCACGTGGCTCCCCCCAACATCAGCAACAGGGTTCCGCTCGGTCGATCGCAGGAGTGCGACAGCCCGCCTGGGGCGGGTTCAGGGACGTTCAGACTGAATACTCAGCAGCTCCCTAGAGTGCTACCGGATCCGTGTGTCTTGGCTTGCATGCTTGAAATGCCCAGAGGCCAGCCTGTCCCGAGTTCTCCTGCCGGTTGAGGTTCGAGTGGTAGCTCGAACCAGGATTTCGATGAGTCGTGTCGGCGAACATGTCGCCACGCAATCATGGAACAACCTGAATCTATCAGTGGATGGGGCCTCCGGAGTATCCGGGCCCTCGCTGATCCACCGCCGGCATTCGCCGGTCCGAGCGGCTCAACCCTCTGTGGGAGAACCGATTACACATGGGTGCCGCTTCCTGCGGGTCCGTCCCGCCGACTGAGCACCCGAAATTGAGTGATTCATTATCCTGCCCCCCGGCTCCCCCTGTCAAGGATCAGTTGGGGGTAGTCTTCCCTGGAGTTCACCCTTTGCCGGTCATTCTCAACTGGTTATTGAGGCTTTTGCCCACCAATCCAATCTGCCTGCGGCTGGTTTCAGGTGGGTCCAGGCGGTGGCGACACCTCGTGATCCGGGGGGCCTACCTGGCCCTGATGATCACGGTAACCCTGTTCATCCTCCTGGCCAGCGTTGGTGGTGCCAGCCTCTCCCTCCGAGGCCTTGCTGCGAGCGGCGCCTCGATCTTCCAGGTCACGGCCTACGTGCAAGTGATCGTGATCTGCCTGTTGACCCCGATCTTCATGGCTGGCGCCATCGTGCATGAAGCAAGCCCACGGACCTGGGACATCATGCTCACCACGCCCCTGAACTCGCTTCAGATCGTGATAGGGAATCTCTTTGGACGCCTGTTCTTCGTACTGGCGCTTCTACTTTCCAGCCTGCCCCTGTTCGTACTGCTCCAGATGTTCGGTGGAGTGCCCGGTCGCACCATCATTGCCAGTTATGTCATCGCAGCCTGCTCAGCCCTGCTGGTTGCATCCATCGCTGTCATGTTGAGCGTGACTCGAACAGGAGGACGTCGGGCTGTCTTCGTCTTCTATGTCGTCGTCGTGCTCTACTTGGTGATCACCTTCATCGGGGACAACTTTCTCCGGATAGGTGTCACCACGGCAGCTGGTGCTGTCGCCAATTCCACGACCTGGCTGACTGCCATCAACCCATTCCTGGCAATCGAGGCACTGCTGAGTCCCAGCACCTATATCGTCCCGGATACCTGGAATGACTCCTGGTGGACACGGCAGTGGATGGGCAAACCCGTGAGCACCTTTAATTGGCTCTGCGTGATTTGCTCGCTGCTCCTGATCATCTATTCAACGCTTCGCGTACGCGTGCTGGGACTCAAAACCGGCCAGTCAACCTGGCTGCAACGCCTCCTCCGAGTCTCAGCAGCTTCAGCCACCACACGGCCACCACGCATCGTGGGTCACAACCCGGTTGCCTGGCGGGAATCACACTTGAGACGAACCGTGAGCCTGCTGGTGGCCCGATGGGGCTTCCTTATCGTAGGTTTGATTGTGCTCTTCGTGATCCTGGGTATTCATGCTTCATCCGCAGGCACATCACGCGATTTCATGACGACCCAGGCACTCCTGATGGGCCTCTTGCTAGCCGAGACCATCATTGTCGTGCTCACAGCCATCAACTTGAGTGCCACCGCCGTCAGCCGGGAACGAGAAGATGGCTTTCTCGACCTGATTCTCACCACGCCCATCCAACCTGGACCGTACTTGGCAGGAAAGCACAGGGGCTTGATCCTGTACCTCGCACCGATGATTGCGCTTCCGGTCGTCAGCATGTTGCTGATCTCCGGCTATGTTCTCATCGGTGGACTTGGAGCCTCGGTGAGCATCCCGACATCAATGGCGTCAAACATCACGGTCAATGTGCCACTGATGTTTCCAGCGGTCGGTTTGGCCTTTGCCATTGTCTTCGTGCCCTTCATCGCCTTCTGTGTCATGATTGGTCTGCACTGGTCAATCCGATCCCGGGGAACGATCGGCTCGATCGTCGCCGCGGTTCTAATCCTCTTTGCCATCATTGGCTTGCTGGGTGCCTGTGGTTTGACTGCCGCCAACTCCGTGCCTTACTTGGGGGTATGCCTCACCACCATGAACCCGGGCAACCTGATCCTATTGCTCGACGATCCCGCCCGTTGGCTTCAGTCCAGTTGGGTCAACGAGGATTCGACCACCACCATCCAGTGGCTCCTGATCATCGGAAGCGTCGTCTCGGGGAGCATCTACGTAGCCATCGCTTGGGCCATGCACCGTTCGATGACCCAGACCTTCATGATGACGGTCCGTCGTCTTTCCGGCACCAGTTGATTGGCAAGATCAGATCAGGATCTGGGCCGGGTTCTCGATGAATTCCCGCAGCGTGACCAGGTATTGGGCTGCTGTCGCACCATCGACAACCCTGTGATCATTGCTGAGCGTGACCGTCATCTCCCGACCAATCGTCAGCTCACCGTTCCGTACGATCGGCTTCTCCAAGGCAGCACCGACGGCCAGAATGGCGCTGTTGGGCGGGTTGATGATCGCTGTAAAGTTGTCGATTCCGAACATGCCCAGGTTCGAGATAGTGAAGGTCGCGTCGGACATCTCCTCGACGGTCAGGCCACGCGTACGTGCTTTCTCGGACAAGGCCTTGGTCTCGGCAGAAATGATCCGAATGCTCTTGCGGTCGACATTTCGAATGGTCGCAACGACGAGTCCTCCACCACGCTCAGGTGGTAGTGCAATGGCCACGCCGATGTTGACATCGCCGTGGTAGATGATGGAGTCACCGGCCCACGAGGCGTTCATGAGTGGATTGGCGTACATCGCCAAACCACACGCTCGGACGATCAGATCGTTGACACTAATCTTGGAGCCCGTACCCGCCAGCTGTGAATTCAGGGATTTCCGCAGGGACAGAAGCGGTTCGACATCGAGTGTCATGCTGACCTGGTAATGCGGAATCGACTGTTTCGATTCGACCAGTCGCTGAGCGATGGTCTGCCGCATTCCACTAACCGCTTCCTGGTGCGATTGAAGCGCGCCTGGAATGGCCACCTCATCCGTCGAGACCGGCGTCGCCTGGATGGGTGCCGCGGAAACGACCGGTGCCGGTGGATGAGAAACGGGTTGTGCCGCTGGTACAGGCGGTGCAGAAGGTGCAGAAGGTGTTGCGGACGGCGGAACGGCTGAGCGGGTTTCGTCACCCGTGCCAATGGCGGCCAGGATGTCGCGTTTGACGATTCGACCAGATGTTCCAGATCCCACCAGCGACGTGGGATCAATGCCATGGGCATCGGCGAGCCGACGGGCCACAGGGGAAATACGCAGGTGTCCAGCTGCCGAAAGAGAGGCGGTTGGTGTTGGTGTTTCCGAAGCAGGCATATCCTGATGTCCCACTGCAACTGCAGGGGAATCCGCCGACGACTTGCCATCGCTGGTGGAAGCCGGTTCGACCGGTGTACTGGGTGCCGCATCACCCGGGGACTCATCCTCTTCTAGGAGCACGGCAACCACGGTTCCGACATCAACAGCCTGTCCCTCGGACACTGCCAGACTTTGGATCGTGCCATCATCGAAGGACTGCATCTCCATGGTGGCCTTGTCCGTCTCAACATCAGCCAGAACATCTCCTGCTCCGACCTGATCGCCTTCAGCAACATGCCACTTGATAATGGTCCCCTTTTCCATCGTGTCGGAGAGCCGCGGCATGGTGATCTCGATGGGCATGGGGATCGTCTTCCTCAGGCGTTATACGTCACACTTCGAACCGCCTCGCAGATCTTGCGAGCGTTCGGAAGCATTTCCGCCTCGAGATTGTGGGCGTACGGCGCCGGAACATCGTCGCTGTGAACTCGATGGACATGGTTATCCAGGTCATCGAAGCAGTAACGATGGACTTCGGCTGCTACCTCGGACCCCACTGAGGCGAAGGACCATGACTGGTCCACCACGACGCAGCAGTTGGTCTTTCGAACTGAAGCCGTAACGGTGTCGATATCAAGCGGCTTGATACTGCGACCATCGATGACCTCGCAATCAATACCCTCCTTGGCCAGTTCCTCGGCAGCTTCCATACAGAAGTGCACGGGACGACCAAAGCTCACGATCGTGCAATCGGCACCCTCGCGTCGAATCACCGCTTGGCCGATCGGGAGTTCATAGGATTCCTCGGGAACCTCGCCAGTCATCGATAGCATGCGTTCCGATTCCAGGCAGAAGACTGGATCTGGATCTCGAATAGCGGCCGTTAACAACCCCTTCGCGTCGTAGGGATCGGATGGAATGACCATCTTCAAACCCGGTACATTCGCATACAACGATTCAACGCACCAGGAGTGCGTGGAGCCCAACTGGCCACCAGCGCCGTCGTTGCCTCGAAAGACAATGGGTACACGGAACTGGCCGCCGCTCATGTAGAGCATCTTGGGTGCATTGTTCAGGATCTGATCTGCGGCCACGAGACTGAAGGACCAACTCATGAATTCAACGATGGGTCGCAATCCCATCATGGCAGCACCAATGCCAAGGCCAGCAAATCCGGTCTCGGAGATCGGCGTGTCAATAATTCGACGAGGTCCAAATTCCTCCAGCATGCCACGGCTCACCTTGTAGGCACCGTCGTACTGGGCAACTTCCTCGCCGATCAGGAAGATTCGGGGGTCTTCCCGCATCTCACCGGACATCGCCTCACGGAGTGCATCCCGGAATTCAATGGTCCTGGACATCAGGCCTTCTCCCCGGACGATTCATCCATGAATTTCGGCAACGACGTTCCGGTATACGGGCCCCACTTGTCGACGTACACATCGTGGTACAACTCATCAAGATCCGGAGGTGGCGATTCCTCGGCCCACTTGACCGCAGCTCGGATTTCGGTCCGAATTTCCTTGGACATGGTCTTGACGTCGTTTTCTTCCATCACGCCACTGGACATCAGGAACTTCGCCAGGTTGTCGATCGGATCGTTGGCCTCGTTTTCCTGCTCTTCCTCATGCGTTCGGTACTTGCGAGGATCGGACACTGAATGTCCCTTGAAGCGGTAGCAGTCAATGTCGACGAAGGCTGGACGTGGGTTGGCACGAATGTCATTCACGAGGGCCTTCATAGCTGGATAGGTTTTGGTGATATCCATGCCATCTATTTCAATGGCATCCATCCCATACGCCACCGCCTTATGAAGGAGTGAACCGGCCGACGACGTGCAGCGCTCAATGGCGGTTCCCATGGCGTACCGATTGTTCTCCACGATGTAGATGACCGGTAGCCCGAGTACTTGGGCCAGGTTGGCAGCCTCGTGGAATGCGCCCTGGTTGAGGGCCCCGTCACCGAGGAAACAAAGCGTGACGCGAGAATTGGACTTGCTGTTGATGACCTCGTCTTCGTACATCGTTGCGAAGGCAAGCCCCGCCCCTACCGGCGTCTGGGCTCCGACGATGCCGTGACCACCATACATATGGTTTGGTGCATCAAAGAAGTGCATCGAACCACCCTTGCCCTTGGCACAACCGTCAATCCGGCCAAACAACTCGGCCATACCGACTTTCGGATCCAGCCCGCGAGCCAGGGCATGGCCATGGTCTCGATACGCCGTGATCACAGGATCATGAGGTTCAAGGGCTGCAAGGCAACCGACCGCCACTGCTTCCTGTCCGTTGTAGACATGGAGAAAGCCGCCCGCGAGTTTGTTCTGATACGCCTGCATGGCCCGGACTTCAAACTCACGAATGAGCTTCATGTCCCGCAACCACTTGACCAAGACCTCGGGCCCGGGCAGAGGTACCTTCTCGTTGGCATGAGCCTGGGTCGATGGCCTGGAGGAAGATGGCACGGTGGTTTGATCCGTCAGCATGTGAGGTTCTGGCTGAAAGGGGCGAAATCACAATTCCTGGCAACGCAGTATATGCGGTTCAGCCTGGCAACCCGACTCCTGGAGGCCGAGCGGGACACGTCAATCGTGAAGACGGCCTGCCTGGCCGGTGGCGTGTCCTTTTCCCATGGCCTGTGATAGACCAGGTGGATGATGGCGGTTCCGGGTTTGTTGCCTTGAATCAGCCACCACTGCCGACCGGGAGCGCCCACCACCCCGTCGGCTGAATCCGTGGAGGTATAGCCACTGTCCTTGATCGTAATCAAGTCCATGCCTGTACTCGCGGATCGGTTGATCGTCCACTCGAATCCAGTCGTGCGATTACTGACGAGCACCACGCGAGACGACTGCCCAATGGTGAGGGTTCGATGTTGTTTTTCAAGCACGGTCCCGTCTGGGGATGTCGACGTAGTTGTTGCGTGGCATGCGGCCAGCAACACGAGGGTAACCAGGAGGAATCCGGCAAGAAAAGTACGTTTCAGCATGGGTTTGATCTCCGTGTTCAGATCTGCCAATGATAAACCAGCCACGAGCCCCTGGGCATCCTTATGGGGTTTCAGGCCTGACAGCAGAGACTGGACCGATACACTGAATCCATGTACTTGCTTGCGATACTCCTGGCGGCCTCACCAACCCCGTTGCCGGAAGGCTTCGTCGATGATGCCCGGTGCAGCCGATGCCATGCCGAAGTCGCCCAGGCCTTTGCCCATCACGGGATGGGGCAGTCCTTCTGGATCCCAGGCCCCGAGAACGCCATCGAGGATTTCAGTGAAGAAGGCGGGCTCTACCACCACCCGGCCTCTAATCTGTACTACCGGATGCGATTGGACGAAGACGGTCGCATGTGGATGAAACAGTACGAGTTAGATGCTGCCGGTCAGCCTATCAACGAGGTGGAGGTCGAGGCTCACTTTGCCGTGGGCAGCGGCAATCATGCCCGTACCTATTTATATAGATCGCCCTCGGGCGAGCTCTGGGAACTGCCCGTCTCCTGGTACACCGGCAAGGGCTGGCGGATGTCTCCCGGATATGACTATGCCAATCACCGTCGACTGGGTCGACAAGTGGGTCGTGGCTGCATCTTCTGTCACACCGCCCTGCCCGGAGTACCGGAGGGTGAGGATCGACTGGGCCGCCCCATCACCTTTCCCGAATCACTGCCACTGGGCATTGGTTGCCAACGGTGTCATGGTCCTGGCGAAGCGCATGTCGAACTCGCCTATTCCGCCGACGCGACTGATGAAGAAATTGCCGCGTCCATTCTGAACCCTGAAGATCTGCCACCGAACCTGGCCGATGACATGTGCCTGCAATGTCATATGCAACCCAACAGCCGATTGGGTTCACTGCTGCGTCCCTTTGATCGCGGAGTCTTTTCCTACCGGCCCGGTGAAGCTTTGGAAACGTATCTCGCCCATATCGACTTTCCCCCCGATGATCCGGCCGAAGCGAAGTTCGAAATCAATCATCATGGCTACCAGATGGAACGTAGTTTGTGCGTTCAGGAAGGTGGACGCATCGCGTGCCTGTCCTGTCATGATGCGCACCACAAGTTGTCACCCATTGAGATCCTGGAACGGACTCGAACCACCTGCCTGAGTTGCCATCAACCAGAAGCGTGCCGAGTCGAAGAAGTGATGCAGGTGCCAATCGCGGAAGCACAGGACTGCGCATCCTGCCACATGCCACATTACACACCAGACGATGTCATTCACTCGGCGATCACGGACCATCGCATTCAGAAACCCGGGCCGATTCCACCGGCACCAACGATGGACGGTCCACCCCCCACAGAAGTTACGGCCACGCTTCTGCATCCCAATCGTTTTCGAGATGATCCTCGCGCCGAAGCCTATCCCTTGCTTGGCGACATGCTCAGCAACCGGATCCAACGCGTCGACGACTTGGCGGTCCTGCTTGAAGATGAACAAGCGGTTTCACCACGGCTCTTATTGGCACAGGGACTGTTGGCTGCAGGAAAGAATGACGCCACTCGCGAAGTCTTGGAACCTCTGGTTCTGGATGCCCCCTGGGCAACGACGGCACATGTGAACCTCGCAGCAGTCGACATGGTGGATGGCAACGTAGAAGACGCTCGAATCCGACTTGAATCAGTGGTGAAAGACACACCAGCAGCTGCTGATGCCTGGGCAACGCTTGCCACAATTCACTTCAAGCAAGGTCGACTGGATGAGGCCATCGCGACAGCCCGAGAAGTTGTGGCCTTGCGTCCCATGGATCACGCAGCCCATGGTCGACTTGGAACCTACCTGGCCCGCCAGGGAAACTTTGTCGAGGCAGCGACGTCTTTTGCCAAAGCCGAAGCACGATCGCCGGGCGATCCGTCGGTGGCGTACAACCTGGGCTTGGCGCGCTGGAAGGCTGGTGACCGAATCGGTGCTGACCACGCTTGGCGTCATGCCTTAGCCCGTTCCCCTGGTGATCCTCGCCTGGTTCGCTTGAATGTCATGATGCGTACGTTGCCCTGGCCGGGGTTGGAGCAGGATCCAACCAAGGCCTTGTCGATCGCAGTCTCCTTCTACAAGTCGAATGCATCATCAGCAGATGCAACGCTCATGTTGGCCTTAGCGATGCTGGCCGACGGGCGTGCGGCTGAGCTGGGTCCGGTGTTGCAGCGGGCCGCCGAATTGAAGGCTGATCCGGCTGCGATCCGACTCATTCAGGCGATGGCTTTGGCCAACACCGGCAACGAGTCGGAAGGTCGAGCGATCTTCGAACAGGTCCAGGCTCGGGCTACCCAGGTGGACATGCTCCGAGAGGGGCTGTTGCTGCGGGCCCGCAACACCTTTGGCACGACGAACCCGAGCCGTTGACGCGTCATCAACCATTAAAAAACGCGGTCCGGCTTGCTTGTGACAAACCGGACCGCGTGAGGAAAC
>JAYZAT010000015.1:0-6548 GCA_036339555.1 Planctomycetota bacterium | reverse complement strand
AATTGCTGCTCCAGAATCGGCGGGGGCTATTGCTCGGCAGGGTGGCGGCGGCCAGGATGGTGTTGTCGGTGAGGACGCCTAGGACTACAGAAACGTCAGATCCATGGTCACCAACCGGAGCTATCACGGTGATTTGGAGGTTCTCGGTGATCTCAAGGATGCCTGTTTCATTCAGAGCCGGGCTGTCAAGCAGAATGCAGTCAGATGCGCCACCACCTGGATAGGTGGGCGCGATGATATCGCCAGCCCTGAGCCGAACCAGGGCGGAGACCCAGGCCAGGAATTCACGGTCGCCCACGTCAGCTGATTGAGTTGGGAAGAACATCGTGTTGGCCATGGGTGCGATGCCGTCCGTACCTACGCCGTCCACCGTAGCTGCAATCGTTCCCAGAACCGCTGTGCCCCGCTGGGGCTGACTGACAAAGGGGTTGAAGAGCATGGGAACAAATTCTGCCCCTAAGACCGGCCCTTCCATGAGGACATTGGTCAGGTCCTCGTGGACGGCGCCAACGAGGTTCCCTGTGTTGTCGAAGTATTCCTGAACCCATGCGGAGGTGTCGAGGACCGCGATGCTGATACCGGCTCCTGCAGTGCCATTGACATATGGGCCCCAGGGGTGACGGCCTGGGCGGAAGCTGGCAATGTAGGTGCCCCATGAGTAGAGCCCGATATGGGAGGAGAGGAAGGATGGGTTCTGCGGCCAACCCTGGTTATTAAAGTCGCCGTAGAGACTCAGCCCCTCAGTTCGCCACCATGAAATGGGGGAAGAGGGCAGTTCGCCGTACAAGTACTCGGCCGAATCCGCGGGGTCATCGATGTTGCCGAACATCGGAACGAACTGCCCTGAAGAATTTTGCACAATCGGAAGAGCGTCTTCCAAGCCAGGAATGCCCGATTGGTCAAGGACCGAGGGGACGGCAACGCTGGTGGTGAACGCTGTAATGAAATCAGCGGGCTGATTATCGCCAATAAGCAACGGGTTCGCTGTCCACTGCATGCTGTGGATTGACTGCAGCCAGTTATCAGGTGGCACCGTACTCAGGTTGGGAATCGGGCTGACAACAGAAGGTGGCAGCGTAGGTGCCGGGGCCAGTCGCCTCATGCCATTTTGATATTGGGCCAATGAAATGGGCCTTGGGCCTCGGGCGGATTTCTGGCTGAGATGGAATTGAAGGGGCGCGAAGTCAGGCGTTGCAGTGCTGACAATACCGCCCTGGTTGGTGTAGCAAATCTCCTGAGCCTTATCGACGCATTCCTCGGACCAGAAAATCGTACAGCATTCACCATAGTTGTAATCCGTCTGATTGGAATTGATCGAACAAACTCGGTGACAGCATTCAAAGTCGGTGCATCCTTGTGATAAGGACTGACTAAAGAGAAAGAGATCATTGGAAGCATCGCCCAGGCTCGGTTGGAATTCGGAGTAGTAGGCCGAGAAGCACTGGTTCTGAACCCCATAGCTGATCTTGCAGGAGTTGGGAGCCGGGATCACGAATGGCTGTACTCCAGGGGTTGTAGGGTCGATATCCTCAACGGAGCCATCTGCATTGCGAAGGACTGGAGTCACAAGCCCCAGTGGATTGTATGCCTCGTAAGGGCCGCCAAACTTGAGCTGCTGATCAAAGTCGGTAACGGTCGATGCTGCGAGATAGGTGCCGCTTAGAAAGAATGGATCGAATGTCGCATCGATAATAAGTTGCTGGTCCCAGAGTCCAACTGGTCGACGCTGTGTTGCCAGGTCGGCACAGAGGAAGCTCCAGCCAGCGTAGGGGTACCAAATTTCACTTCCGCATTGTGTGTCATCGCAGCAGATGGGGGCGACCTCACAGACCTGAGCTGTGACTTCATCGATCTCGCACCAGACCGCGCACTGGGTTGGATCGTCTTTTTGGCCACCACCGCCATAGCAGCCCTCCAAGCCTTGCAGTTGAAGATCGCCTGCCTGGTTGATGAGCATCGTTGGATACGCGGCATTGCTGAAGAAGCAGCTGCCCCTCATAATTTCGCCATCGTCTGTCCCTGGTATATAGGTTTCGTAAATGCAGTCGCTACCGAGACGGATGCAGCAGACGTCGTTTGGGACATAGACATCGCGGAACCAGCTTTTCTCTGGATCATCAACTACGTTGTCGGTTTGGCAACCACCTACTCCGGGAAAAACCGGTTGGCGTGTCCTCAGGTCCTGGAACAACGATCCGCTTGGATTAAGGCCTGGAGTTCTGGTGCTGCGGTTTCTCATTAAGTCGCATGTGGCCTTGTACACAAAGTTGGAGCACAAAACGTTCGTAGTCGGTGGAAGGAGCGATGCGCTCAAGATTGGTGAGAGCGGTTCAATGCGAGGCGCAGAGGCTCCTGAGCCAGTTTCTGGCCCGCATGGTCCATCGTCCGATCCTTGCCAGCAGTCCATGGCACAGACCCCAAACTCACAGGCATCATTAGTGGTGGGACAGAAGAAGAGGTTTGGGTCATACGTCACGCCACGGACGGTAGTCTTTTTCTGTCCGAAGATGAATCCTCCAGAGGGCTTGGGCGGAGGAGATCCTGTCGGCCCCCACGGTACGCCTGAATTGCCATATGCCGGCGTTCCAATGAGGTTGCCAGTTCCACCCAGCCCATCTGACAGATACATGTCAATGAGACCCCAGACGACGGTAGCGGTCAAATTTTGGTTCGTGTTGAAGCCCCCTACGGATCCGTTGTAATTTTCGTTGGCACTCGCTCCTCCGGGTTCAACCGGAGTAAGACCTGCCAACGTGTTGACGGCAGCCAATGGATTAATGCCCTGGAACGGAAGGCCGTAGTAATAGGAGTAATTGGTATTTTGCGATGTCGTGAAGTTCGTGAGGCCATAAGCAGATGCCAGCAATTGTGGATTAATCGCTGTACTCAGGCGGGGAGCACCCAAAGTTAATGATCCATCGAATCGGCTGTAAGCATCATGTAGGAAGAGGCCGTCTTCGGCGAGACACTCGGCGTAAACCAGTGTTTCAACGGACCCTTCAATGCAACAGCCTCCTGTCCTCACGAAGGGGGCGCCCAAATTAAGGCAATGAGTAAAAAACAATTGGGTGGCATCGCACTGTTCGCCCTTAGAGAAGATGCCCTCGAGGTCGTCGCATTCGTTGTTGTTGGCAACGTCAATGCAAGATTTGATAACCAGTGGATTCTCGCGAGAACTTGGAGCAGGGGCGCCGCCTATCCAGCCAAAGGGGTCTGCCATTGGACTGGGGACTAAGCCATCTCCAAAAACGCAACATGACCCGGCGCCTGCTCGTGTTTCAACATCAACTTCCTTTGATTCCTTGCTGATGAGTTGGCCGCCGCCGTCATAGGTACTTTCATTGATGGGCGAGTAATACGAGGACTGGGCCACAAGTTGAGCATCGTTGGCAGGCTGTGCGACAGCTTGGAACGCTGCGTTTTGTTCTTGAAGGGCAATGGCCTTGCGGGGATCTACCCGCTTGTCGAAGAGGGCAGTCTCAACGCGGGGATCATGCAACAGGATTAATGCGGCCTGATCAACAGCATCCCGGTTACCGTTTACATAGAAGTTGGCAGCGAGGTCAGGCTGTTGCTTGCCTGAAAGGCGTTCAGCTCGACGAATGAGTGATTCGATATCATGCTCGGGAATATCGAACACAGGCTCGAGACTGACATTCAATCCTTCCAGGATGACTGCCAGTGAGTCGATGTTCTGGCCGGACTTGGACATGACCTGGCCAGTAGTGTCCAGGCGGATCTGGTACTGATCATGGAACTTGACCATGAGCCGGACATCTTCCGTTTCTCCTACTTGCTCGGGCCAGGAGATGAAGTCTGGCTTCACACGAGGTGTTCTGCCTATGAGTTTCTTCTCTTCTTTCGCAGGCTGTTTATTCTGGACAATGCGAAGGAGCTCATCAACCGTTTCCAAGCCACGTTGTGGGGCAACAGGCGTGGCGGCTTGTACGAATCCGTCGATAACCCAACCAAAGGCAGCCAGGATCAGAACGGCAACAAGGTTCAATCGAATCATCGGGAACTCCCAAGTGCACGCCTAGTGCGTTGCATCCTCACTCTTGTTTCAACTCGCGAGGTCGGGGGGGGGCTGCCATGTCGAATCGCTCACCAACTGGGGTGAATGAGATTCGGACGCCTCGCTAGCCGATCGCAAACTCAAACCACAGGTATATGGCAACGATCGCCCGCCTGATTCCCCTTATGAGGGGTATTACGGGCACGTTACCGCTGCCATACAGACCTCATAGTAGCATGGCAGACCCCTGGAAGTCGTCAAGGAGCCCAACCGCAGTAGGGTCAAAAACGAGGCTGATCCTCGATTACAGAGCCCTCAGGCGGGGCAGTCTTCTGGGGCCGCCAATGCGCCCTTGGGACACCTGGAATCAGGCGTCCGGCAGGGGTCTAGTATCGAAGTTATCCGCTGCCTCGGGGGTATCCAGGGCTTCCAGGCTTGGTGGCTCTGGCATGGAGCCTCCCAGGAGACTCTCCTGGGCTACTTCCTTGGCAGGGAGATCTTCGGCAGCGAACTCCTCGGTTGCCAAGTCCTCCTGAACCGGAACCTCAACCATCGGAGGCCGTTCGGCACCTCTGGCCTCGGCTTCTTCGCTGGCGATGGCGGTCAGGGTTTCTTGGTCGTCTTCGGAGGTCAGGGGTTCGCCCAGTTTCTGGACACGCATGTTCGTATAAGACCTGAACCCGGTCCCAGCGGGGATCAGATGACCCAGGAGCACGTTTTCCTTCAGTCCCTTCAGGTCATCAACGGCCCCCTTGAGCGAGGCCTCGGTGAGAACCTTGGTGGTTTCCTGGAATGAGGCACCGGACAGGAAGGATTCGGACTGCAGCGAGGCCTTCGTGATTCCCAGCAGTAGGGTCTGGCCATTGGCTGGTTGCGATCGCTTGCTCTTGGCGGGAGCGCGGCCTTCAGCTTCCGCCAGGGCGTTGGCTTCCTTGACGGCTTCCCGGTCGACCAGATCGCCCTCGACGAACTTGGTATCGCCTGCATCGGAGATCCGGACCTTCTTGGCCATGTCCAGGTTGCACTGCCTGAAGAGGTGGCGATCCACGACTTCCTCAGGTAACAGGGAGGTATCGCCTGGTTTTTTCACCATCATCTTCCCGAGCATGCAGGCCAGGATGACTTCGATGTGCTTGTCCGAGATGGGTACGCCCTGGGCACGGTAGACATTCTGGACTTCATCCAGCATGTAGGTGAAGACTGCTTCCTCGCCTTGGATATCCAGGATTTCCTGTGGGACCAACGGGCCCTCGGTGAGGGGATCACCAGCATCAACCCAGTCGCCACGGTGCACAAGAAGGTGCTTGCTCTGTGGGACATGGTGATCAGTTTCATGGCCGGAGTCAGAGATGACACGGACTGTCATCTTGCCCTTCCGGAGGTCATCGTGCAGTTCGATGCGACCGGATACCGTCGCCATGATGGCGGGGTCCTTGGGCATTCGAGCCTCGAAGATCTCGGTCACGCGAGGCAGACCGCCGACGATGTCCGCTGAGCCGGCCACGTCCTTGGGCTGACGGGCGAGCATTTCGCCCTGCAGGATCTCTTGGCCTTCCTCGACCTCTATGCGAGCTTTGGCCGGGAGGTGGTGGAAGTCCAGGATCTTGCCTTCTGCATCTTCAACCAGGATCTGCGGATGCATTTCCCCGGTGTGCTCGATGACGATGAGTTCCTTCTTCCGTCCACCCTTGACCGTTTCCTCACGGATGGTCTTGCCGATCTCGATGTCCTTGAAGCGAACGCGGCCGGATTGTTCGGCCAGGATCGGGGTTCGGTGGGGGTCCCAGTCCACGAGTGTCTGGCCCTTGCGGACCTTGTCACCGCTGCTGATTCGGATCAGGGCACCGTAGGGCACCTTCTCCTTCTGCAGCTCGCGGCTCTTGGCATCGAGGACCACGATTTCACCATTGCGTTTGAGGGAAATCAGGTGCTTGCTGCCTTCGATGTCGACTTCGACCTCATTGCAGTCACGCAACTCGATGGTGCCACCATGGGCAGCCTTGTAGCTGGTCTCGACGAGACCACGGGAGGCAATACCACCGGTGTGGAAGGTCCGCATCGTCAACTGGGTGCCAGGTTCACCGATCGATTGGGCCGCAATGGTACCCACGGCCAGGCCACCTTCGACGGGTGTTCCGGTGGACATGTCCATGCCATAGCAGTTTTGGCAGACACCCGTTGACGTCTCACAGGCAAGCGGGGTTCGGACATGGACTGAGTCGATACCAAGCCGTTCGATCTTCTCAGCAATCTCGCTGGTGATCATTTGGTTTTCGGCAACGATCGTTTCGTCGGTCAGTGGGTTGATGATTGACTGGCGGCTGGTCCTGCCGAGGATGACCTCTCGCAGTGGAACGTCAACTTCTTCGCCCTTGTAGATGGCCCGTTTGGCCAGGCCACGCTTGGTTCCGCAGTCCCGTTCGGTGATCACGACGGATTGGGCGACATCGTAGAGCTTGCGTGTGAGGTATCCGGAGTCGGCTGTTTTCAGGGCCGTATCTGCCAATCCCTTTCGGGCACCGTGTGTGGAAGA
>JAYZAT010000014.1:0-11170 GCA_036339555.1 Planctomycetota bacterium | reverse complement strand
CAAAGTCGATCGCACCAGCATGAACGTAGGACTTGAGGCGAGAGTTCCCTTGTTGGATCACCGGATCGTGGAATGGAGTTTGTCGCTTCCAACATCTCTGAAGATCCGGGATGGCAAGAGCAAGTGGCTGCTGCGGCAAGTGCTCGATCGCCATCTTCCTGCCGATATCTGGTCTCGCCGCAAACGTGGATTTACGGTTCCAGTGGGTGCATGGCTTCGTGGTCCATTGCGTGCGTGGGCAGAGGATCTTCTGTCGGTGGATCGCCTCAGCCGTGATGGCTTCTTCCAGGTAGACCCTGTTCGCAAGGCATGGCAGTCGCATCTCCAGGGCGGTTCGGACAGCGGGGCCTGGATCTGGGATCTCTTGATGTTCCAGTCATGGCTGGATGCCCGTTGAACATGACCAAGTGGGGAAGAAATCATCAAGCCTGGAATACACGGTTGAGAACTGTCACAATGCTTTGGTACCCAATGATCGAAATCAGACCATGATCAGACTGGCTCACCTCATCAATAACCTCCAGACCGGCGGGGCCGAGACGACCCTGTTGAGGCTCATGGAACACGTCGACAGGGATCGCTTCGAGCCTTGCGTCATCGCCATGATCGGAGAGGGCACGATTGGACCAAGACTCCGTGAACTGGGTATCGAAGTTGTGGCCCTCGGCGCGGCCCGGCGCCGGATCAGTGCCAAGACCTTCCTGGGTATTCGGAAACACCTGCGTGCCTTTCAACCAGATGTGATCCAATCCTGGATGTACCACTCCAACCTGGCTGCGTATTTCGCCCGTCGATCTGTGCGCGGTCGCCCGCCCTTGGCCTGGAACATCCGCCACTCTTTGCATGACCTCGCTCACGAGCCGTGGTTGACTCGACAGGTTGTTCGATCTGGTGCACGACGGTCGAAGCGTGTCCAGGCAATCGTCTTTAACTCAGCGGTCAGCATGGCACAACACGAGAAACTTGGATACCAATCGCCTCGCAACCAAATCATTCCCAATGGATTTGATCTCGATGAAATTCGCCCCGTGCCGCATGCGTCAGAGGAACTTCGCAGTGAGCTGTGTGTCAATGACTCGACGCTGTTGGTAGGTTGCGCCGCTCGATTTCATCCCATGAAGGATCAGCGGAGCCTCTCGTCCGCCTTGAAGCAGCTTCTTGATCAAGGACATGATGTCCAGTGTGTGCTGGCCGGTCGTGGTTGTGAGCCAGGTGGCCTGGCCGAGGCGCTTCGGATTGAACTCGGAGATCGATTGCATCTCCTTGGAGAACGCCAACCCTTGGCGGCGGTGCTCTCCGGACTGGATTGCCTGGTTGTCTCTTCACGATGGGGAGAAGGTTTCCCGAATGTCCTGGCTGAGGCGATGGCCTGCGAAACGCCATGTGTCACGACCGACGTGGGGGACGCCGCCGAAATCCTGGGCGATTCCGAACGAGTTGTTGGGCCTGGCGATGTGACGGCCCTGGCATCTGCGATCGAGGGTGTTCTCAAGAGGACCCCGGAACAGCGGCGTGCTATTGGGGTCGCAGGTCGTCAACGTATTGCCGAGCGTTTTCCGCTCAGCAACATCATGCAACGCTATGAAACACTCTGGTCCGACTTGGCTGGAGGTTGATCAGCATGAGTCGCGTGCTGGTCTTTGGCGGCTTGGCGCCCACGCTGTTTTTATTCCGGGCGCCCATGCTGCGGGCGATGGTCGAAGCAGGGCATGAGGTCATTGCTTCCGCCCCAGACGAAGATCCGCGTGTCCCTGAAGCCATGCAGGCGTTGGGTGTGGGCTGGCATCCCATCAATTTTGAACGCAACCGGATTCAACCGGTGGGGGACCTCTCCTTGGTACGTCGGTTGCGAGCGACGCTCCGCGAACTGCAACCAGATCGTCTGCTGTGTTACACCATCAAGCCCAACATCTACGGAGGATGGGCAGCACGCGCAGAGCAGATCCCATCGGCTGCGATGGTGACCGGTCTTGGAATGGTTTTCCTGAACCCGGGACCTCGTCGATGGATTGCCAAACGCATGTTGAGAAGCGCATGCCGTCATCACGACCACGTATTTGTCCAGAACCCCGATGATCGCGACGACCTGGTGAATGCTGGGGTTGTCGAGGATCCTTCGAAGATCGTTATGACTGCAGGCTCGGGTGTTGATCTCAAGTCATTCCAGGTTCAGCCGCTACCTGAACGCCCTGTGTTCTTGATGCTCGCAAGGTTGTTGGCGGCAAAGGGAGTGCGAGAGTATCTCGCGGCTGCAGCACAGGTGAAGGCTCGGTATCCAGATGCTGTTATTCGATTGGGAGGCATGGAAGATCCTGGAAGCGGTGGTGTTCCCTTGGGTGAAATCCAGGCCGCCGAATCGTCTGGTGCAATCGAGTACCTCGGGTATGTCGAAGATGTGCATCAAGCCCTGGCAGACTGCAGTGTTGGTGTTTTGCCGTCCTGGTACGGAGAGGGCGTTCCCCACAGCAACCTGGAGGCCATGGCGACTGGACGAGCCATCATTACCACGGACTTCCGAGGCTGTCGCGAAACCGTCGTGGACGGAACCAACGGCCTGTTGGTTGCCCCACGTGATTCCACGGCACTGGCAGATGCGATGGTCGCCCTGGCCGAGGATCCAAAGCGAAGGTCTGTCATGGGTGCGGCGTCCAGGCAACTTGCCGAGGAACGCTTCGATGCCCGCGTGGTTGCTCGCCAAATCGTGGACGCCTTGTCTCTTTGACTCCGGACTTGGGCCCAGGACATAGACTGCCAGCCATGAACCGATTGGTCCATGGTGCCAGGGGGATAGCGATGCCCAGTCGTGGAGCGAGTTGCTTGTGAGTCGAGTCCTTCTTCTTGGAAGTTATGCGCCTTCCCTGGTTTTGTTCAGGGCACCTTTGCTGCGGGCCCTGGTCGAAGCCGGACACGAAGTGATCGCGTCGGCACCCGACGAGGATCCAGGGATACCAGATGCCATGGCGCACCTTGGCGTACTTTGGCATCCCATCGACTTCGAACGCAATCGAGTCCAGCCTGTCCAGGACCTTCGGCTTGTTCGTCGACTGCAACACCTGTTGCGGGACATTCAGCCAGATCGTCTGTTGTGCTACACCATTAAGCCCAATATCTATGGTGGCTGGGCAGCACGCTCGGAAGGCGTTCCATCGGCTGCGATGGTGACCGGCCTGGGAACCATGTTCATGAATCCTGGTTGGCGGCGCACGGTAGCCAAGCGAATGCTTCGCCGGGCTTGTCGACATCATGATCATGTGTTCTTTCAGAACCCGGATGATCGAGATGATCTGGTCAAAGCAGGCGTCGTCGAGGATCCCTCGAAGATCGTGATGACTGCTGGTTCTGGTGTTGACCTGGAGGCCTTTCCAGTTCAGCCACTTCCCGATCGACCGGTCTTTCTGATGCTTGCTCGCTTGTTGGAGTCCAAGGGAGTCCGTGAATACCTTGCAGCTGCGTCATTGCTGAAGCGACGCTGTCCAGATGTCGTTATTCGACTCGGAGGCATGGAAGATCCGGGCAGCGGTGGAATACCGATGCAGGAAATCCATGCTGCGGTGACAACCGGAGACATCGAGTACCTGGGTCATGTCCAGGATGTTCCGGCCGCTTTAGCCGACTGCAGCGTGTACGTGCTGCCTTCCTGGCACGAAGGAACACCACGGAGTGTTCTGGAAGCCATGTCAACCGGGCGGGCCATCATCACGACCGATGCTCGTGGGTGTCGGGAGACCGTGGAAGATGGCGTCAATGGTCTCTTGGTTCCCCTGCGAGATCCTGCGACGCTTGCGGAAGCCATGGAGTACATGGCGAATGATTCGACTCGACGTACAACGATGGGGCAGGCCGGTCGTCAGTTGGCCGAATCGCGATTTGATGCTCGTGAAGTGGCGCGGGTGATCATGGAGGCCTTGTCTCTGTGAGCAGTGCCAATCTGCTACGCCGTACACTGGATGCCGCATGAAGCGATTTCTTGACCTAATTGCCAGCCTGGCCCTGTTCGTACTCCTGGCACCGATCCTACTGATCGTGGCCGTATGCGTTCTGATCACCATGGGGCGTCCTGTGTTGTTTCGACAATCTCGTCCCGGTCGGGATGGGAAGCTCTTTGAGCTGCTGAAGTTCCGAACGATGGCCAATACAAGGGATGCTTCTGGAAACCTCCTGCCCGATTCGGAACGCCTCGGACGCCTGGGACGTTTCCTGCGTCGGAGCAGCCTGGACGAATTACCCGAGCTGATCAACGTGATTCGGGGGCAGATGAGCCTGGTCGGCCCACGGCCATTGCTGCCGGAGTATCTTCCGCTCTATAACGAGCACCAAGCTCGGCGACACGAGATTCGGCCGGGGATCACTGGCTGGGCTCAGGTCAAGGGTCGCAACACCCTGACTTGGCCGGAGAAATTCGACTTGGACGTTTGGTACGTGGACAACCAATCACTGGGACTCGACCTGAAGATCATGTGGATGACGATTGGCCAAGTCTTCCGAACCAGTGAAGTCAACGAGGCAGGACAAGCCACCATGAGTAAGTTCACGGGAAACGAATGAGTACAGACAGTCTTCTTATCATTGGGGCCGGGGGCAATGGACGCGTGATCGCCGACTTGGCCGATCGCACCTGCCAGTGGTCGCGGATCGCGTTTCTTGATGATGCGCCATATGCCACCGACGAGGATCGTCCCTGGGAGACCCTTGGGAAGTGTGGAGACCTGAGCGATTACACCTCGGGATTCACCCACGGCATCGTTGCATTCGGGGATAACGAGTTGAGGGCCCATTGGATTGCACACCTGGAGGAGTCAGGTCTTGTCCTGGCAGTCATCGTGGCCGAGTCAGCCGAGGTTAGTGATCGTGCGACCCTTGGTCCAGGATCGGTCGTCATGCCACAAGCGGCAGTCAACATCGGCGTTCGAACCGGATCTGGTTGCATCATCAATACTGCGGCGAGCCTTGATCACGATTGTCTGATTGGAGACTGCGTACACATTGCGCCGGGTGCGAATGTGGGTGGTGATGTGGCGATTGGTGATCGTTCTTGGATTGGGATCGGGGCTTCGGTACGTCATGGCATCACGATTGGTAATGATGTCATGGTTGGTGCCGGTGCTGCGGTTGTTTCAGATCTGCACGATGAATGCACGGCGATCGGGGTTCCCGCTCGACCACGCAGTTGATTTAGGCCGAGGCTGATTCCAGGACATCCCCAACGACCTTGGCATAGGTCGTCATGTCAGCGCCTTCGATCGTCGGGTGTACCAGGAAGCACAGGCCGGTTTCTCCGAGTTCATGGGCGACCGGAAGTGGTTGGTCAGGGGACAGGCCAGCATCAACGACCGCCTTCTCGCGATAGATCTCAGGGCAGCCTCCGACCTGGCAGGGCCAGCCAGCGTCATTAATCGCTTTCATGATCCGATCCCGGGACCAGCCCGGGGCCAGTTGATCTGGTTCCACGAAGCAGTAGGCGCGATAGTACGCATGCACCATGTGATCATTCGGCCATGGGAATCGAATGCAGGCAATGCCATCCAGTCGCTCACGAAGTACGGATACGTTCCGGGATCGACGTGCACGCCAATCATTGAGCTTGGTGAGTTGCCGCAACCCGATGGCTGCTTGTGGACCGGTCATGCGCCAGTTGCTTCCAAAGGATTCGACAAGCCAACGAAAACCCGGTGGATGATCACCACGCTGAACGGCATCCAGTGACTTGCCATGTTCACGGGCTGACCAGGCACGCTTCCATACGTGCTCGTCATTCGTGACCAACATGCCACCGTCACCACCGGTAGTCATGATCTTGTCCTGGCAGAAGGAGAAGGCGGCGGCATGTCCAAAGCTTCCGACGCTCTTTCCATTGATCATGGCACCGTGTGCTTGCGATCCGTCTTCGATGACTTTGATGTCGTGTTCCTTTGCCCAGTTCATGATGGCCGGCATGTCACAGGGCCAGCCCGCCAGGTGCACGACAATGGCTGCTCGTGTTGCCGGCGTCCGAGCAGCCTCCAGGGTTTCGGCTGTCACATTCTGGGAATCACGATCAATATCTGCGAACACTGGCCGGCCGCCTCGAAGGACGACGCAGGAGGTCGACGCGACGAAGGATCGTGGTGTCACCAAGACGTCCGCACCTGGGCCGATGTCGAGACCGATCAGTGCGGCTTCCAAGGCAAGCGAACCATTGGCCAGTGTCAAACCATGAGAAGCTTCGAATTGTTCCGCGAAAGCGGATTCGAATTGCGCACAGTCATCACCGGTCCAGGCGTTCACACGCCCGGATTTCAGGACCTTTGTGACGGCCTGGATCTCGTCGGGCTCATAAAAGGGCCAGGGAGCCATTGACATGGGCGGAGTATAGGGAGCTTGGCATGGTCGCCGATACAATCGAGGCATGATTCAGGACCGACTCACGATGCTGCCACGATCGGTCAAGCAGGCCGTAGCGATGCTCATGGATGGGGGCATCGTGGTGCTGGCCGTCTGGGCGGCTTTTGCTCTCAGGCTCGCTGACCCATGGCCAGTGATGCTGGAATCACGCTGGTGGCTCCTGATCGCCATGCCCCTGGTCACGATTCCGATCTTCAAGTTTGCTCGGCTCTATCGAACTGTGGTCCGGCATCTGGGCCCTCAGTTTGGCCTGGCCTTGGTCTACGGTGTCACCTTCTCGGCCTTGTGCATGCCCCTGATGGTGTTGCTGGCTCAGCAAACCGAGGACTTTTCCCGGTCGGCTGCGGTGATCTACTGGCTGCTGGCGATTGTCGGCGTGGGCGGCATTCGAATGCTGGGTCGTGGCTGGTTCCGGGTCGGCATGCGGGGTGGATTGAAACCGGTGATTATTTATGGCGCAGGCGAAGCTGGCGTTCAACTGCAGGCCTCGATGGCTGGGAGCGAACGGCACAGAGTCATTGCATTCGTTGATGACCAACGCAGTTCCTGGAAGACAGTCATCAATGGTGTGCCTGTGCGTGATCCGGACAGCTTGCGCCCCCTCGTTCTGCGCAACAAGTGCCGAGATATTTTCCTCGCCATGCCGTCCATTGATCGTGTCGAGCGTCGGCGAATCATCGATCGTCTCAAATCGCTGCCGGTGACCGTACGCACAGTTCCCAGTTTGGCGGAGTTGATCGACGGAACGGCCAGTCTCGATGAGGTTCGACCGATTGCGATCGAGGACCTGCTCGGGCGTGATGTGGTGGAGCCACGTGAGGAGCTATTGCAAAGTTGCATCCGGGACCGGGTTGTTCTGGTGAGCGGTGCCGGTGGCTCGATTGGATCGGAACTCTGTCGACAAATCCTTCGCCAAGGACCACGCCGCCTGATCTTGCTGGAACGTTCCGAGGTGGCGCTATACGAGATCGACCGTGAACTGGCCGAGATCTGTCGCGACGAAGACATCAGTGTTCCGGTCGCCCCGATCCTGGGATCCGTACGCGATCGAGTCCGAGGCGAAGATGTGCTGCGTACCTTTGGTGTCGAAACGGTTTATCACGCAGCTGCCTACAAGCACGTTCCCCTGGTGGAATACAACATCTCTGCCGGTGTCGGGAACAATGCACTGGCCACATGGACCTTTGCAGAGGCCGCTGTAGCAACCGGTGTGAAGACCTTTGTGCTGATCTCGACGGACAAGGCGGTGCGGCCGACGAATGTCATGGGTGCCTCCAAGCGATTGGCCGAGTTGATCCTGCAGGCCATGCAGCGACGCCAGGACACGACGCGATTTTGCATGGTGCGTTTCGGGAACGTCTTGGATTCCTCAGGATCCGTCGTGCCCCGCTTCAAGCAGCAGATCGCTGCACGCGTTCCGATCACGGTGACGCATCCCGAGGTCATTCGCTACTTCATGACGATCCCGGAAGCGGCCGAACTGGTACTGCAGGCAGGCTCGATGGGAACCGGTGGAGATGTCTTCGTTTTGGACATGGGCGAGGCCGTGAAGATCGCAGACCTTGCTCGGTTGATGATCCGATTGGCGGGCTTGACGGAGCGCACGGCCGAGGATCCTCATGGTGATATCGAGATTCAGTACACGGGCTTGAGACCCGGTGAGAAACTCTACGAGGAACTACTCATCGGCGACAACGTCTCCGGAACGGAACACCCCATGATCATGCGGGCCAGCGAGGCCGAGATTCCCTGGGAAGAACTGGAGACGCATCTTGAGTTTCTCGCTGAAGCGTGTCGAGGACCTGCTCCGGAATCTATCCGCGACCGGCTGCGACAGGTCGTCGAGGGTTATGTGCCTGAAAAGGACATCGTGGACCTTGTCTGGCAGGAACGGGTCGATCGCGAAGCACGTGGGACGCTGCCATTCCGACCGGTCATGGACAAGAATGCAAGTGACAGCCCGGATACGTCCCACGGCTGATCGATCCAGTACCGGGCTACAATCCCCTTGATGAATTCCTCGCTTCAGCTTGAACCAGGTTCTCCAGCAGCCGTCTTGGCGGATCGTATCGATCGGTCGGTGGCCACGGTTGCCGTGATTGGTATGGGCTATGTCGGATTCCCACTGGCTCGCGCGCTACACATGGCGGGCTACCGGATCATCGGATTTGACATCGATGAGCGCAAAATCGACATGATGCAACGTGGCGAGTCCTACCTTGGGCACTTCGGAGAAGACTTCTTCCGTTCGCTGACAGAGGGCGAACGCTTTGCACCAACCAGTGATCCTGATCGGATCGCAGATGCGGATGTCGTGGTCCTATGTGTCCCGACACCTTTGGGACCCCATCGAGAGCCGGACCTTTCCTATGTGATCGACAGCACGCGACTGGTCTCGGAGCGTCTTCGGCCCGGGCAGTTGATCGTGCTGGAATCAACGACGTATCCAGGAACAACCCGCGATCGCATGGTTCCGATCCTGGATGAGTCAGGTCTGACCTGTGGGAAGGATTACTTTGTTGCCTTCAGCCCCGAGCGAGAAGATCCGGGTCGAGCAGGCGTGGACACCGCACAGATCCCTAAGCTCGTGGGCGGTATCGATCCACCCAGCACCGACTTGGCTGTTGCGTTCTATTCCAACGCCATCGAACAGATTCACAAGGTGTCTTCAGCCGAGGTGGCCGAGGCTGCCAAGATTCTGGAGAACGTCTACCGAGCTGTGAATATCGCTCTGGTGAATGAATTGAAGGTCGTCTTCGATCGACTTGGTATTGATGTCTGGGAAGTCGTGGAAGCTGCGTCCACAAAGCCCTTTGGTTTTCAGCCTTTCTATCCAGGTCCCGGGTTGGGTGGACACTGCATCCCAATCGATCCTTTCTATCTCGCATGGCGTGCCAAGGAAGCCGGGTATCCGACTCGATTCATTGAACTGGCCGGTGAAATCAACTCAGGCATGCCACGGGTGGTGGTGGACCGAGTAGCCGAATCGCTCAATGACGAAGGTATTGCCCTCAACGGGGCCAAGGTGCTGGTCTCCGGAATTGCCTACAAACCCGATATCGATGACATCCGCGAAACCCCGGCAGCACCCATTATTGAAATGCTTCAGGATCAGGGCGCTGCAGTGTCTTACCACGATCCTCATTGCCCGACCTTTCCTGAGATGAAGAAGCATGACTTGGACATGGCTTCGGTTGATTTGAATGCCGAGATTCTTCAAACCGTCGACTGTGTACTGATCGTTACGGATCATGCAGCCGTGGATTATGCGTTGATCGGTGAGCACGCCCGGTTGGTAGTTGATACGCGAAATGCAATGGCTGGCGTTGCTGATCCCAAGGCCAGGATCATCAAGGCCTGAAACGAACTTCTGGTACCAACAAAGAAGCGGGCCGATCCATCAGGACCGGCCCGCTGTATTGAGGCGAGCAAGAGGTTGGATCAGCTGCCGTAGTTACCCAGCAGGATCATCAGATCATCGACATCAATCGCACCGTTGTTGTCGACATCTTCGAAGCAACCGGTGCAGTGGCTGCCGTAGGCGCCAATGACGGCCATCAGGTCATCGACATCAACATCGCCATCACCGTCGATATCACCGTCGGGGCCAGCCTCGTTCTTGGAACCGCCGAGACAGTCGACGTGGAAGAAATCACGTCCGCCTACGGTGATGGTTTCAACGTAGCCGTCGACTTGTATCCAGCCGCAGGAAGGGCTGTCCACCTGGATGCCGACCGTGCAGCCACCGATGGTCTGACCTGCCAGATCCAGGATGTCAGATTCTGCACGGAAGTCTCCGTTGATCGAGAGGTTCACATCCCCGCCGTAGTAGCCGTAGGCCCAGTGCAGGTCCGTGTAGGTGAACCCCGAAGCAAGGAAGTCATGAGTGACCGAGACATTGTCCAGGCGAAGTTCCTGCCCGTCGTTGCAGGCAGCGTTGCTGAGTGACACGCTGCCGCCTCCATAGAGAACCGAGCCGTCCACAAGGACAAGCGGATTCATGGTCGAGAGCAGGTGGTCGGTGGTGAACGAAGAGTAGGCAGGGAGGTACGCGGTCGGTGCGATATCGTCGTATTTGTAGTCACAACCACCCTCACCAGAGCCGGCGTAGTCGTCGACCCAGAATTCCTGGCCACCAATGCCCAGCTTGTTGACAGCGCCGTTGATTTCGATCGTATGACAGCTGTAATCGATGGATGTGACGGTGATGCTGCAGTCACCAAGCGTGGCGGGGAGACTACTTGGGTTGGCGGCCCAGCATCGGTCGTCGTTGACTGCCAGGTTGACGGCGCCACCGTACCACCCGAAGGTGAGTTTACGACTGGCCGGGGGTTCACCTGAACCTTCGTAATCAAACGTCACAAAGGTGTTTCGGAGTTTCAGGACGTTACCGGGATAGGCGAAGCAAGCCACTCCCAATGACTGGATTTCTCCGAGCCCCGCGTACCAGTAGACGCCGGGCTCTTCCTCGAAAGCAGTGAAGTAGTAGTTGATGTCGTTGCTGACATCCGAATGACCGATCGGGTAGACCGTACCGGGGGTCTTGTCTTCGAAATCGGGATTGGCCACGGCAGTGCTGGCCACGGCCAGGACGGCACTCATGCAGCCAAGGCGCAGGAAAGAGGTGAGGGGGTTCATGGGGAGGCTCCTAAGGATGCGTACGTGGTTCGTTGGAGAGCCGCATCAACTCTCCACCCTGACCTGCGACAACGCGAGTTCACATCTCACACCCGGCTTTATCACGGTGCTCTCTTTGTCTTTTTGATGCACCATGGCAAGCGGGGCGGGC
>JAYZAT010000013.1:0-14727 GCA_036339555.1 Planctomycetota bacterium | reverse complement strand
GGGATACGGGGGGTGCTGGGGGGGGTCCGGGGGGCGCGGGGGGGGCTGGGGCTGCGCCGCCAGAAGCCGATCCACTGCAACTGCCGTTGGGGTCTACATTGGCGGGAAGCCCGATGGGCGAGAGCCGCATGATGTTGCCCTTGTCCATACCGAAGTCTTCAACGCACTTGGCCTTGGAGAACTTGGGATGTACGGAGGTGACTCGGGCCCAACCCAGGGGGATCTCTTCGGAACCCAATGATTCGCCAGTATCAGGATCGATCATTTCCTCACCCGGGTGGAAGACCTGCCAGTATTGGCCGACTTCAACACCGGTACCTTGAGCACGGTTGAAGGTGATGTTGCCCATGGTGTAGGCAATGATCTTCGCGGGTGCCAATCGGTTCATGATCACATTGGCAGCCTCGGCAGAAAACGTCTTGGTCATGGCGCCGATGAGGGCATTGGTTGCTGTCCCAGATTCGCGTGATCCAGCCATGACCTCGTTGGTGTCGGCTTCCTCGAGTGTGATGGAGGCCGATTCGAGCATGACCGCGGTAGTCGTGTCGAAGATCTGCAGGGTCGCTTGCAGTTGGATGCTGCGGCGTTCGACCTCGGAAGCCCCGAAACCACCTTCGACCACCATTTTGCGGACGATGTCCTGGTAGTTGTCGACGGTCACGGTGGCGACGTACTTGGCACCGGCCATCATGAAGGCCCGGGCGGTTTGGGGATCGCCAGGATTCACATCGCCGGAGTCGGCAATCTCCTGCTCACGCATCACAGCCTTGATCTTGGATCGTGCCACGATGTCGAATCGCTTGGTCTTGTTGATGGTGTCCATCAATTGGGTATCAGCGCCTTGCAGCATCTGTTGCAGGACGTTGGACTGGCCCTGGGCCACCGCATTATTCATGACGGCGGGCGTGGCGGTGATGTCCTGGATCGCCAGGCGGGGCTTGGCCCCAAGGGCGGTTCCAGGAAGGAACATGGCTGCGATGAGCACGGCAGCCGGGCAGAGAACAGACTTCATCATGTTGTTGCTCCCGATGATCTTGCGGGTGAGGTTGTGGAGGTGAGGTATCGCTGCCCCATCTTCCAGCAACCGTTTCCTTCTCTTTAAAGCAGTCACGGAGTATAGCTCAAGCGAACCCTGATATTGGGGTCTCTATCGGGGGCCTGAGGTTTCTTTCAAGGCATGCAAGGGGTTCCAATACATGCGATTTCGGGGGTTGGAACAGGGCACAATTCCTGAAATTCGGGGAATGTAAGCTTCTCAGGCCTCGTATGACGGTTCAGTCAGCAAGGGGCCTTCCGAGGACGAGAACCTGATCAATGAATGTCTTACCGCTCTCGATATGCCTGCTCGTCGTGGTTCCGGTTGCCGCCGATCCCATCCCCATCCAATGCATCGTGGATGTCCACTGTGACCCGATGGCGCCTTCAGAGACTGTCCAGGCCGCTCAGTACTTGGAATGGGTGGAGTGGGTTGATTGGGGCTTAACTGAAGCCGAGGCGGTTGGGGGAAAAATCTCATTCCTTTCAACGGGACAGTTCATGGAATGGGTCCTGGAGAATCCCAACCCGGCAGAATCGGTGAACTTAATTCCACGCCTTGCTGCCAGTGGCGACAACTTCCTGGGCACCCATTCACATCAGAAGCATCGTGTCGATACGCACAACTGGCCGGAACTCGGTCCCAATCCGACGGATCTCCAGATCGAGGCGCATTGGATCGATCATCAGGACTACGTGAATCTTGTTATCCAGGATCAACTTGGTGTAACGGACCCCAGCGAGATCCTGGAAATCAATTGTGTGCGGGGGGCTCATCTTCCCCATGAATCAAATGAGGAACTGTTTCAGGAACTGGCAGTTACCTATGGCTTTCCAATTCGTGAACAAGGACCGGATGAAGCCTTCTTCGAGCATTTTGATCATTTTGTATGGCATCCCTATCGACCTTCGACAAGCAATTTGCTTGTGCATGACCCGGAGGGGCCAATGATTGTCTCTCCCTTTGGTCCTGTTCTCGGCAAGGTTGGGGAACACCATGGTGTCATGCAGGACATGTCGGATCGAGCCGTCCAAGGCCGCTTCGTCATGGAACTGCTCAACTGGCTCGATGAGGCGTACCTCGGTGATCAGCCGCACGTTTGGACAACGGGTTGGTCTTCCCACTGTCATGATCTTCTTCCCGGTAACGAAACCCATGATCAGTGGGCTGGCATGTTCCAGTGGATGACCCTGCATTTCGTGTCCGAAACGGTTTCAGGAATGCAGGCGGTTGAGTTCAGCACCATGAAAGCATCCGCAGCTTTGCATGAGCAGTGGGAGATGGACTATCCAAATGTCATTCCATTTAGCTATGCAGAGAATGACACGAACATGGATGCCTATCCCTGGTCTCGTGCCATCTATACCTACATGAACAATCTCCACTGGGGGGTGGCGATGCCTTCCCAGGGACCTGTGCGATGGCATCATCTTTCGGAGCCTGAGGGTGATCGCGAGGTCTATGTTCTCTGGACTCGCACCGGAACCGAAGTGGTTGTGGATCTATCCGAACATCTTGATGAGGATACGAATTGGGTGGCGGTCGAACCGCATCGTGGCCACTACCGCTTTGTCGAGACTTCAGCGATACCGGTTCGCCAAGCCGCCACCATGTTGGTACCCAGTGATCACATCGAGCAATTTGATTGGCTCTCTGATCTTGATGAAAATGGGCTGGTTGATGTGAGTGATCTGCTTGCGATGTTGGAAAGCTGGTCGGATTGCCCGGACCTTCCGGAATCCTGCCATGCTGATCTCAACGGTGATGGCAGTGTGAATGTTGACGACCTGCTGCGCTTGCTTGAGGACTGGAACTAAAGCGAGAGAACATGACTCCAGTGCTACAGCGGCCCGGATGCTCATGCATCCAGGCCGCTGATCGCGTGGAAGAGATTTTGTTTAAGAACAATCAGCAACCAAAGCCACCGAGCACGAGCAACATGTCGTCGACATTGACCGTGCCGTCACCATTGAGGTCCGCATCTGAATCATCCGATGCCCAGGCAGCGATCACCTGGAGAACGTCAGACACATCGACCGTTCCATTGCCGTCAACGTCGCCCGGGCAGGTTGGTTCGGTTTCAATAAAGGCAAAGATGTCGAGGCCTTGCCCGTCGACGAGATTGGTCGCACAGGCAACGACAGGTTCCTCACCATTCCAGGTCACGACGGGATCTTCCTGGAGGACACCTTCATCAGCTCGTGGCAAGAATGAAGAAATCCCAGGCCCGCTGTCTTCAACAGACCAACTGGCTACGCCGACGCCGTAGCGGAAGGCATTGCTCTCGGTTGGCATGTATTCCAGCCAGGTGACCAGGCAGGTTCCATTGGCCGATAGGGCGGCTTGAGGCGAGTACTGCCACGTGCCCTGGGCTGGTGGAATGGCCTGTGCCGAACCTACGGGACCCGCTTCATCCATCGCTTGTGAATAGATGCCCGAAGCGCCCCAGGCCACATCGAAGACCATGAGCCCTTGGCCCTGGCCGTTCATCTTGAGTGAATTGCTGGTGATGTACTGGGTGGTTTCATAGCACTCGACAGTGCTGGTAGTAGCGGCTACTCCAAACTTGTTGTATCGACGGTAGTGAATCAGCTCGTTGTCATCCGGTAAGGTTTCGACATAGGTAGTACCAAAGCCACCGTTGGACAATGTGGCGACGGAAGGCATGTAGCAATCCTGGCCTAGGAAGGCAGAGGGATTGAGTGTGGTCATGTTGTGTAGGGTGCCATCACCACCAACGACCCGGATGAAAGAGTCCCGATAGAGCGTGTCACCGAAGCGTGGCCATGAAAACACGCAGCACACTGAGCCATCAGTCTGCATCGCCACATCTACATGATGAGCAGTCGAGTCCGTATTGGTTGGGGCCCAACTCCAGGTGGAGATCTCGACATTGCTGCCGAGAGGCTGCAAGTCCGTATCAAACCGCTGAATATAAGTCTTGCCAAAGCCGTCTCGTTCATCGATCCAAGCAAGGGCAACACCGGCTTCTGAAGAGGCCAGAACGGGTTGGTAGGCCATGACATCTTCCTCGGGAAGTTCAACGGGATATTGAACATCAGTCAGCGGATTGCCTTCACTATCAAAGGCTCGCATCGCTATCTGCGAGTTGCTTCCCGTGGTGTTGACTCGCCAGGCACTGACAAAGCCGCCACTGGGCAAGGCTGTCAACGTTGGGTCGTATTGCTTGGCAGAATCTGAATCGTCGCTGAGGAGCATGATCGATCCGTCCTCGGTTCCGATGGGATCGATGGATCGGTGCTTGACATTCATGTCTTGGTCAATGGTGGAAGTCCACATGATGGTTGCTCCAGGACCACCAATCAAGCTGGAAGCCCCGATTGTCTCGCCTTCCACGTTGTCGTAACAGTTTCGAGAACTTGCGTCACGGGGTGTGCCATCCGCATCAACGCCTCGCATATGGATGCTATCTGGCTGTGAATACACGACGCCATCGGCCCACGTGACAACCCAGCCATGGCTGTTTGTCTTGACGAGGTTCATTGACCGTGCACCTGATCCCAGTGAGTCTTCACTTAGTGAAAAGAATTCGTTTTCCACGTTCCCGTAGTTGTCTACAACGCAACCATAGATTTCGCGCACGCCTTCCCAGGCAATCCATGTGATGAGGTTCTTGCCTTTGTCGCCGGCGTTGATCTTGATGTCAAAGACCTGGAGTGGATCTGGTGTCAACAGGATCTCGTCACCAGTTGGAGTACCGGTTGCGTCGAGGTGCCGAGCCTTTGGCCGGGCTTCATAGAAGTCAGTTCGGCCAACCCAAGCGACGACGAATGAACCATCGGCCTGCCGGGCGAGTGCCAAGGGGCCAAATTCGAATTCTTCGGCTCCAAACATGGTGGGGCCATGAATGACGTCGCCATCAGAATCAAAGGCTGTGGTGTAGAGCAAGCTGTCTTGGCCTTGCCAGCCAATCAAGATGCTGTCATCGACGCCTACTGCGAGTGATTGAAGAATCGTGTAACTCCCCATGTTGTCATCATCGACCTCGAAGGCGAAAACTGAGCCATCAGGCGAGCCATCGGCGTTGAGCCAACAACCCTTCCATCCCAGGAGCGAGGAGCCAGTAGCACTCACCAAATCCCAAGCGATCAGCAATCGGCCATCTGCACTGGTTGCCATCAGTGGCTTTTCACCCGGGATTGATCCGCTGATCTTGAAGCTATCAGGAGCTGGATCACCAGAGTCTGGGATCAGGCGAACACGGATCGTGTCATACCCATCCCGATCATCTGTCCAGGCGGTGATGATGCCCTCTTCGGATCGTTGGGCTACTGCGTCAAATTGGTTATGGCCTGGTCCGCCATCCTCATTGAGTCGTACGGCTTCAAGACTGGGAGTTCCGGCACATATGAGTGCAAGCGTGAATGTAACTGACATGTTCCTGTATTCCTGTTTCAGAGAAGATGCGCGTTTCTGTCATGTCTGACCGCCAAGGGGCGGTTCGATAGCGTGCCCGGCGTCTTGGCCGGAGAAGGTGCTGTGTCTGAGATTTGGGAGAGAATCAAATCCCTCGTTTCATCTCCCAGCTATTCCGCTTGCGAGATATGTGTTACGGAATCTGGAGAATCCGTCGAATTTTTCCACATCACATCACACGCGCTTTTTTTAGGCAAAAAAGCCGTCGTGAATCGGAACAGGCGTGTGTGGCTGTGGCCAGGACTGTCGCAAACTTAGTGTTTATAGGGATTTAAGGAGCGACCAAAGTATCAGGCAAGAAACTCATCTACGAACCGAGATAGCAGTGCATTAGCTTGAGGGCTGGGACGGCATCCTTCAAGGAGTGCCTGGGCTTCTTCCTCGCCAAAGAGCGTTCCGTATTCCTTCCTATACCGCTTGAAACGTCGGCGATTGTCATCCCCGCTGAGTTCAGGGTGGAACTGTGTTGCATAGACAGGTGTGCCCTCGATCTTGATGGCCTGGTAGGGGCATCGCTCTGATTCGACCATGTTGACGACGCCTTCGGGCAAGCGATCGGCTCGATCCTTGTGTCCCATCTGGGCCGTGAAATGTTCTGGCAGCGTGTTGAACAGGGGATCGCCATCGGCAGTGGCCAGTCGCCTGACTTCACAAGTCCCCACCTCAGTGTGCTTGTGATCTTCGATAACCGATCCGCCCAGGCCCACGACCATTGCTTGGAAACCGAAGCAGGATGCAAACATCGGAAAGCCCGATTGGGCAGTGTCGGCGACGAAGCGAATCATGGCCTGAATCGGTTCGATTGGATTGACGACTCCGTAGTCTCCTGAACCACCGACCAGAATTGCATTCACATCATCGCGATGAGAAGCAGTGGGGGATGTCTCGAAGATGTCCAAGGGTATGACTTGTTCAAGATCAACGGCTAATTGTTGGGCGAAGGCAGCCCGCTCTTCTTCACGAACTACATCGCCTGGCAAGCGTGCTTGGAGCAGGAGAAAACGGAGATCTTCACATATTGACATGACCGTGATTGTTCCTGAAGCGGCAAAAGGGGGATCATCCGGTGTATCCACTATGCTACACCCCGGTATAGAGCTTTTCTATTGCAACAAAGGGCGAGAACCATGAACGCATCCGTACCTCCGCCTCCGATGACAATCCCATCACCAGGGCAGCAGCATCATGTCTGGCCTACGGTCATCGGTGTGATTGGAATCATCCTCGCCGCCATTGGTTTAATTTCGGCGATTCTGTATTTCTTGATCAGTCCGGATCTTATTGCGAGCCTTATGCCTGAGAGGCAGCGGGAAGATTTCGAAATGAAGATCGCCCGGACGCCCCTGAATGTGACACTTACAGTGGTCGGAATCTTCTTGAATCTCTTGCTGCTCTGGGGATCGATTCTCCTGCTTCGTCGTCGCGTTTCATCGCGCAGTATCCTGAATATCTTCGCAATTCTCACGATCATATTCACAATCGTCAGTGTGACATTGATGATGGTAAGCCAGTTTAATGTTGACGAGGAAATCGCTATCCAGAAGTCTCGTAATGTGCTTCAGAGTGAGCGCGCAGAAACTGGCCAGGCCCTGCCCCCGAAGGAAGAAGCCGAGTTGTTGGAGCGATCGTCTCGCGAGACGGAACAGGTGAGGGTTGAGAGGACCGTCAAGAATATCGGCAGCGCCTTTGGTGGCATATGTGGAGGTTTGTTCGAGCTCGCCTGGCCCATCATCGTGCTCTGCTTCATGAATGGTTCTCGCAAACGGGCGACGATTAACTCATGGGCATAGCCCTCATTCTGATCTTGGCAGGTTTGATGGAGTTGAGCGCTCCTGGTCCGCTGATCGGAGACCTCACCGCCAGATCAGTTCGTCTCTGGATTCACTCCGACCAGCCTGAGCAGGTTCGCATCACCATTGTGAATGATGATGGTGAGACTGTTGATCAAAAAGTTACGAGCACATTGCCTGAGAATGGCAACTGTTCAACACTCTCGATCATTGAACTGAAGCCTGGCGCACGTTACGAGTACACCATCGATGGTCAGCATGATGCAGCGTGGTGGTTCCGGACACTGCGGGAACCTGATTTATCTTGTCGTATTGCCTTTGGATCATGTGCCAAGGAGACCGAGGGATCATCGAAGGTTTGGCAACGGATGGATGCGGATGACATCACGGCTCTGGTGCTCTTGGGGGACACGCCCTACATCGATACAACCGATCTCAAGCGACAACGTGAGCGATACCGTGCTTTTTCATCGGTGCCTGCATTCAAGACTCTCGTCGCCCACACGCCGTTGTATTCCACCTGGGACGATCACGACTTTGGTCGCAACGACACGGATGGCAATCTCCCGGGCAAGGAAAACAGTCGACGTGCTTTCCAGGAGCATCGACCGAACCCGAGCTTTGGTGAGAACGACCTGGGCATCTACACGAGTTTTCGGCAGGGGCCGGTAGAAGTCTTCCTGCTCGATCCCCGATGGTTTGCTCGTACTGAAGGTGATGAGGATTCTCCGGCACTTCTTGGCGAGCAACAATGGGCGTGGTTGACGCGCTCGCTCTCAGCATCAACAGCCCCTTGGAAGGTGATCGCCGGCGGAATGGTCTTCAATGATTCAGTGCGATCGGGTAAGACCGACTGCTGGGGGCGCTATCCCAAGGAGTACGAGAGGCTCCTCGGTGTGATCAAGCAGGCAGGTGGCGATGGGGTGGTGCTCGTCAGTGGAGATGTGCATTGGTCACGTGCTCTACGTCACGACACCCAGGAACAGCTTGGCTATGACCTGATCGAGTTTGTGACGAGCCCGATTCACGAGCACTTGATCAAGGCAGCTGATGCACCACATCCCGGACTTCTCTTCAGTCAGGGGGAAATCAACAGCTTCCTGGTGATTGAAGCGGAGACGATCGATGGTAAGCATGCCATGACGATGAGTCTCCGTAACGCGTCGGGTGAGACGCTGTACTCGAAGGCGTTCGTCTCGCCATCGAATTGAATCGCATCCTTCTAGCCGAACTGAGCAGATTAGTTACTCGTGGCAGCTGGGTCCGCATCCTGGCGAGCACCCTCCGGTCGAGTATTCAGGATCAGAAACTCCGGTTCATCTGGCAGTCTGCCGAGCCATGCTGGTTCTTCCGGTGTGCCATCTTCAAGGTTGAAGCGCTGGATGGTCTTCGTTTGACGATCACCCACGTAGAGCCACTTGTCATCAACAGCGAGGGCAGAAGGAAGTTGTGGTCGATCTGTTTCTTTCGAAATGAAATGCTTCAGTTTGGAATCAGGATGTTGCGCAACCCACACGGTGTGTGCCCCACGATCTCCAACAAACATATGCCCACTCTGGCTGAAGATGATCTGGATTGGTTTGATGAGGCCATCCTTTGAAGAGGCAACCGTTCGAACGAAAGAACCATCCTTCATGTTCCATGCTGTAATAGAAGCATCACCTCGATCCACGACATAGAGCAGGCCATCAGGGCCGATGGCAAGCCCTCTGGGATCCTTCAGGCCCTTGGGATCAGACGTGCGTGGTGGCACGAAGCAACCTGGACCAATCGAGGGATAGTTGCCAAGCGGTTGTCCCGGTTGTTTGGCAACTGGTCCGCTGAAACGAAGCACGGTGGCTGAGTCTTGACACGTCACGAAAATGTCACCACCAGGTGCCTGGACCATGTCGTAGGGATGGATCAATAGTGAATCTTGTTGGCCACGGTGGGCAAAGACGTTTAAGAAGGCACGTTGCCCTTGCCAGTTGGGTAAACCCAGGATGAAGATGGCAGATTGATCATGTTTGCTGCTCGCGACCAGCATTCGTCCATCAGGCTGGATGAGCATGCTCCGGGGCTTGCCAATCGAGAGACTGCTGGGAATTGTTTTTTCCAGTGGAATCGTCGTGATCGCACTGGAATCCGCCCCCAGCCCGATGATGGTGTTGCCCTGGGGATAAGTGGGGCCAGCGTGGAGGGTCAGGTACCACTGGATGGATGTTGACTGGTTGTCCTGGGGCTGACCCCTGATTTTTTCCAACCAGGCCTCATCACAGGCGGTGAGCACAAGCAGCAGTACTAGGGACGCCAGTCGCAGAAACATGGTGTCGGATTGTATGCTGCTGCGTGATGATCCTGTTGGCACATGATTCCGTCGCAGATCTTCTCTCGCTTGGGGGGGATTCCGGGCTTCCGAAGGAAGGGCCGGGTCGGCTTCTGCTGCCGCTGGGCGAGTTCACCATGCCCTGGTTTTTGGCGGCCCTGATCCTGGGCTACGTGTTTGCGATTGGTTTGTCGGCCGTGATTGCGTGGCATCCTCGCAATCTTTCTGCAGCCTCCGCTGAGCGGTTGCTGGGTCGTGAACGCGTACTTTTGCTGTTGGGCCTGATCGGTGCCACCGTTGCTGAGATTGTGATGGCGCAGCCTGCCATGGCCCTGGTGATTTTCGGTATCGGAGGTTTGATTCGTTTCCGAACCAGGCTTCCTGACGAGGAATTGAACTTCAAGGCCATCCTGGTCGTGATCATCGGGCTGGCGTGTGGGATGTCCGAACTGGCCCTGGCCGTCTTCGTCACCATCATTGGCTGGCTGCTGATCTGGTTCATCGACAAGTCCCAGCCTTATCGCATTCGAATTGCTGGCGCGACGCCAGAGATCACCCAGTACTTTCGGCAGAATACAGATGCTGTAGTTGATGAATTGCGTAAGTCACGGTTGCGGGTTGTGAATTCAGCCTTCGACGATAAGAAACGCCTGGTTCTGCATATCTCGGTGCCTGTATCCATTGATGAGCATGGCATGCGCGAAATGATCAAGAGCAAGATCCCCATTGATCTGATGGAATCTGAAATTCGAATCAATCCTCTGTGATCATCCAGTCAGCTTTGCCCGATCAAAACGCCTGCGAAGAAAACAATCACCCCGCCGATGATGACCTGGATGCTGGCCCGGAGGAAGGGTGTATCCATGTAACGCTTTCGAATCCATGCGATCGTGATCAATTCGAATATGACCACGATGATGGCCACGATCATGGCGGTTTGAAAATCTGGGATCAGGAAAGGCAACGTGTGGCCGATCCCGCCCAGGAAAGTCATCACGCCACAGGTGATTCCTCGAACCAGGGGTCGCCCTCGGCCCGTGAGCTTTCCATCATCGGAAAGGGCTTCGGCAAAGGCCATCGAGATACCGGCACCGACGGCTGCTGCCAGCCCGATGAGAAAAGCCTTGTTTGTATCTTCGGTGGCGTAGGCTGCTGCAAAGATCGGTGCCAGGGTTGAGACGGAACCATCCATGAGTCCGGCAAGTCCTGGCTGAACCATCTCGCGGAGAAAGTCGGATTTTTCTCCGGGCTTGACAATTGCTGCAGATGCCTTGTCTGTGTGCTTTTGTTCAGTCATGATGATGGGCTCCTTGATCCCGCAGGCAGAGATATTCGCTGCTACTCTATCGGCCGATCTTCGCAGGCAACCACTGAAAGCAAAGGAGTGATCCAGGTGCAGATTGAAGAACAACTCGAATCCCTACAGCGACATGTACGTCGCCAGCGTTTGGGCCTCTATGCAATGGGTCTTGGGCTTGTGTCGTTACTTGCCCTGGGCATGGCCGAACCGAGACCCAAGGAGATGATGCTTGAAAGCCTGGTCATAACCTCCAAGGATGGCACCGCGCGGATCGCCATGGGCACCAATGAAAAAGATGGTGGCGTGGGCATTGCCATGCTCGATACCAAAGGTGTGGCACGAGTTGCCATGGGCACTGACGTCAAAGGTGATGGGGGCCTGGTGATCATGGACAAAACTGAATCGCCCAAAATCATGATGGGATCTGGACCTGAGGGTGCCGGGATCATGTTGATTGGTGCGGGTCTCACAGAAGTGCCTGCCATGCCACAAGAACCGAAGAAGTAGTCATGTCACACCCAGTGCAAGCCGGCCGAGCTTCCCTTGTGATGCTCCTTGGAGTCGGATTGGCACTGTCAGGTTGTCAGACGGAAACGACTCAGCCCGGGCCTGCTTCAACAGCGGCCCGGGTCGTCGTATCAACACCAGATGATCCGCGGTGGCCGCTCTCGCAACGTGAGCGTGCAGCCTTGAAGCAAGTTGGTTTTACTCAGGTTTCCATGCCATTTGGTGTGTTGCTTGCGGCTGACGAAGAGATGCCACCGGCTTATGTTGAGCAGGCTGCTGCGATTCTGGCCGAGATGATGGACCAGGACATGAATGGCGTCCTGGATGATCCACAGGTCGCCGAGGTTCTGGCTCGCAGAGACGTGTGCTGGTTGGCGATGCCCATGGATCACAGAGTTTGGGAAGAGGAACAGTTGCCACGCCTGGAACGCGTGTTGGGTTACGACATCATCATTCCCGAGTGGTGGATGGAAGTGCGAGGTTCAGAACCCGATGACCATGCCCGTGCGGTCATGGTGGAAGAGATCCATCACTTCATGACGCAGTTTGGTTTCAGCGAGGTCTACCCCAAGGTCTTCGGTGTAGAGGGCTGGGACTCGGTGATTGCGCGTGAAACACAGCGGGCCCAGTGTGACTTCTGGCAGCATCCGGAAAATGATTGCCCGGGCAGCCCGGCCGAAGTGGGGGGCGACTGCAGCGATCCCAACTGTGACGTCGTGGAGTTCTACCAGCAGGTGATTGTGATGCGTGCCGGTATGCAGCCTGGATGGCTTGGAATCGGCTTTCCCCGCGACAGGGCAGAGCTGGAAGCCAGGCTCAGTGATGAGTTCAAGGCAGCTGTGGACGATTCAAACTATCACCAATTACGCCAGCCCCTGAGCTTCAGTTACCCTGTCAATTGAGGCTGGAACCAGATTCCGCTGCCTACATTGTTTTCTGAATTCGATCTTTCTCATGGCAGTTGCCATGGAATCGGTAGCGACGCTGAAGTCGCCTGGAGGTTCTGGATGAACACGCAACATCGTTCCATATTTCATGCGGCTGGCCCTCTGGCCTTCGCTGCCTGTGGAGCTCTGGTCCTGATGGGCATGCTTGCCCAGGCCAATGACGAAGAAGAAGCTTCCTTTGAAATTTCGAAGGTCGATATTCTCGATAGCAACGGGGATGGAGTCCTCGATCCCTATGAAGCGATGGATGCCTTGCTGATGATCCAGGAAGAGGTGGATGGAGAGCCGGTGACGCTTGAGGCCCTGGCGGAACTCGAAGCTGAGTGGCAGGAAGACGAGGAATTTGAAGTCGAGGAGCTCTTCAGGCAACTGGATGATGATGGCGATGGCCGGCTCTCTCGTGATGAGATGGATGATGACATCCTTGAATACGAGGAGATCATCGATACCAACGGGGATGGTTTTATTACACCTGACGAGATCCTGGCCGTCGAGGAACTCGATCCATTGTTCCTGGATGAAGACGAGATCGAATGGGAAGTCAATGCCATTTTCGCAGAGCTTGACAAGAACCGCGATGGCATCATCAAGAAGATCGAGGTAGGTGATGATTGGGATTCTCACATCCGCGAAATAGATCGCAACCTCGATGGCCATGTCACTCGTGACGAGGTGATGGCGGTCTTCCATGCAGACAACAAGATCATGAGCTTTGATATCCAAGAAGATGGTACGGCTCATGTTGAAGGTGTTATTACCACGGAGACTCCAGCGGATGTTCTCCGTCTGATCTATGAACATCCAGAGGTACATACCCTCGAATTGCAGTACATCTCAGGTTCACTTGATGATGACGCTAACCTGCGAGCTTGTCGTTACATCCGTAATCAAGGTTTGAAGACCATTGTTCCCAGTGGGTGCATGGTGGCATCGGGTGGCACTGATCTGTTCCTCTCAGGCGCGTACCGAGATTGCGGTGATGAAGCACTGATCGGAGTGCATAGCTGGAGCTGGATGGGGGATGATGGCGACCAGTTACCAAGAGATCACGAGGAACATGATCTGTATCTCGAGTTCTACCGATCAATGGGCATCCCGGATGCGTTTTACTGGTTCACACTCGAGTCAGCATCCGCAGATGACATTCATTGGATGACTCGGGAAGAGCTGGAACAATACGGATGCATCAAGTGGCAGAGTGACTTTAAGCCCTGATCCTTATCTTTCTCGCAAAGAATCATGCGTCCCCTGGTTGGATGTATTGTCCTGGCTGGCCAGTTGCTAATCATTCGCACTCTTGGCCAAAATCTTTGATCAGGATGAGAAGGTCGTTGACGTTGACAACACCATCGTCGTCCACATCGGCGTTCGGATCCTTGCTTCCCCAGACCGCAATCAGGTTGAGAAGGTCATTGGTGTTGACGATGCCGTCGCCATTGACGTCGCTTGGGCATGTGATGTCACCGGGTTTCCGATGAGCCAACATCCAATCGACTGTCTGCGTCGCGAAGAGGTTATCTACGAGGAGGTCGCTGTTTCGACGGAAGTTTGGAACATGTTCCGAACCAGCCATCTTCCAGAGTTCAACTGTCACCCCGTCGTCACAATTCTGTTGGTAGATCGTGCTGGTGGTCTCATTGCCTGAGACGGCCCAGTCAAGGTTAAAGGCTGGACCGCCATCTTCGCTCACGACATCGCAACCGTTATAGCCCAACCAATTCGAGATTGATTCCTCAGCACCTGGGTAGCAACTGAGGAAGCAGCCACCGTCGTATTCCACCGTCGAGTCCGCTGTACCGTGCATGTGGAGCACATGGACGGGATCGCTGGGCGTGCAATCGCTGGTATCCAGATACGTGACGCCAGCCAATGGGGCGATTGATGCGATCAGATCAGAATGTTCACAGGCCATTCGATAGGACATGAAGCCGCCATTGGATATCCCAGTGAAGTGAATGCTCAACTCATCGACGGCATATTGAGCCTGGATCAATTCAACTAACTCTCGAAGATAGTCCGAGTCACCCACATTGGTGTTAAAGAAGTCACAACAGGCATCCGTGGCATTCCAGAAGGGGGAGCCACCGAAATCGGTGGTGCCATCCGGGTTGCAGTACAGGAATTGCTTGGAATCAACCTGGTTGGACAGGTTGAAGTAGGACTCCACGCCCGAGCCATTATCGGTATATCCATGGAGGGCAACGATCAAGGGCAGGGAGGTAGAGCCATCGTAGTCAGCGGGCAGGTACAGGGGCACCGGTCCCCGGCCGTTATTGATGTACTCAACGTCGGCACCTTGGATGGATGTAGTCAGACAAGATATCAGGACAATCGTGAGTAGTCGTGGAATAAGCATGTTCGTGGGCATACGTTCAATACCACACCATTCCGATTGCAACATGCTT
>JAYZAT010000012.1:0-49930 GCA_036339555.1 Planctomycetota bacterium | reverse complement strand
CATTATCGAGCTTCACAAGCCGAAGGCTGCTGCACAGGCAGAATGTTGCCAGGCCTACAGAATGTTCCATGCGATGAGATTCGACCTGTTCGATACGCAGGGAACAATCGTCCAGGTAGCGGGCCACATGGAGTTGGATTGCCGCTGCGAGTTTTGTGACATTGCCATCGCGGGCTGCCTGGGCAAGGGCCTCTTGGCAATCCACGGCCAGGAATGCCTCATGAAAGCAACCCAGGTTGGAGTCCAGTTCTAACATCGCGGCACCCTCGGGATCTCCGAGGTTGGAACCGGGTGAGGTCATTCCGATATCCAGGCCGAATACAAAGGCCTTCCAGGCCAACTTCGGCATCAGTTCTTCGATGGGGGTGACATCGTCGTACGCATGCCCTGTGATCAGGGTGATCGCGTCTTCAAAGGTCTGATCAGTTGAATTCATCGCAACCACGAGAGATCAGCCCATTCGCCTGGCTTGTTTCTTGAGCTTTCGGATTGCCCCGATATTACGAGCCCCCTGCATGATCAAGTCGATGCCGACGAATAGGATCAAGAGTACGACCGCCAGCTGTGCCACCGAGGGAATCCAGAACAGGATCCCGATCACGATGGCTGCGATGCCATGGGATAGAAGGAACGGCCAGCCTGGATTGGTCCTTCGCCCAAGCGCAACGCTGGATTCCAAAGCGCCTCGGATGATCAGGATGATGGCCAGGATGGCCCGGAGTGCCTCCTGGGATTCGAGCGGCCATATCAGGAGAATGATGCCCAAGACGACGGGCACGATGGATGTCAGCCACAACATCGGATGCAGATCACGATCACGGGTCATGATCCACAGTCGGGCTCCCAGAAGCACGCCAATGATGCACATGATCGCACCAAACACACGGACCAGGAGGGTATCTACCGTTGCCGGGTCAACACCAATGATGACGATAGCCCCAAGCAGGACCAGCAGGATCCCGTCAAGCAGGAGCATCCAGGAAGCCATGTCCTTGGTGGACGGACTGGATGTGGTCGAGTCATTTGTCATATGGGCATAGTACCGCCTGATAGGATGCCACCATGAGTGACAAGCATAGCCTGACTGTTGAATTATCTGAGGGCCAGCTGGCCTATCTGGACAGCATGGTCGAGAAGTTTGCCTTGCCAGATCGATCCAAGGCGATCCGATGCCTGGTCAATTTCCCGCGGGACACTCCTGCCGAGGAAGAACGGATCTTCGGCGAGGTTCGATGCCTCGATTGTTGACAACACTCAGAGGTCAGATGGGTTCCAGATCGAGTTGTTGACGTAAGGCTGCAATGCCTGCGGTCTCTCCGATCACGATGATGTGATCATCCTCACAGAGCACAGTCTTGCCAGTCGGCACGTGGCGTTCACCATCCGTGTAGACGAGTGCGACAAGTACGCCTTCTGGAAAATCGATCGTGGATAACCGCTTTCCGATCCAGTCTTGACAGGGGCCGTTGCGATCTATGGCAATGGTCAGGCTTCGATCATTGCGAAGCAGTGAAGCCTTGATCTCAGCAGGAGAATTCGCATTGAGCCAGCGATCCATGAACCCATCCTGCTCAACAGCGCTGGCAAGGCTTGCGAGAAGTCGAAGGTGTTGGGTGGGATCCTCTTCTGGACTGGCCATGAAGAACATGGCGTAAACATGTTCTCGATGGGTGGATTCTCCTGTTCCGTAGCCCACATCGATATCAAGTCCATCGGGGCATCGAACGAGCACGAGATAAGGTCTCTTGAGACCGTCCAGTCGGAGGTGTGGCAAGGCTACGCCACCCATGACCGGGGTCGCGCCCACGCGAGTTCCCTCCAGAAACTGTCCCAGGAATAAATCGGCTGATACCCCAGTCTCTGTGGCGAGATCTTCCGAAGCCTTTTGGGCAAGGGCTTGGAAGGGCTCAGATGAATCAGCTTCCAACACGTGTGCTCGAGCAATGATCTCATCGAAGGGATCCGTTGGTCGAAGTCCCTTTTCCTTGATGATGCCTCTGAGCTCTATATCAAGAGGGTCATACGGTTGACGGCCAAGACGAGAGAACAATTGGAAGATGGCACCCTCGCGTCTCACACGCCTTGCTGCGTAGAGGCGGAACCATGTCATCGCGACCACGATGAGGCCAATGGCAAACAGAATCGGAACCCAGCCGAGTAACACCATGGCCAGCACGCAACCAACAATGCCAATCATTGGGAGCCAGGGGTACAAGGGGATCTTGTAGCCAGGGTCATAGGAATCAAGCTTGCTCTCCCGCATGACGATCAAGGCGATGCACAACATCGTGAACAGCAACAACTTGGTCGTGCCTGCGTACTTCGCGATCACCAGGGGATCAAGGATCAGGATCTGCAGAATGATCAAGGAGACGGTTAGGCCAATGGCGGGAATCGGTGTACCAAAGCGACTTAAGCGACGGAAGATGCTGGGCATCATGTGGTCACGGCTCATGGCCATGGGATATCGAGAGGCGCTCAGAATTCCGGCATTGGCAACGGAGAGAAAGGACCCAATGGCTGCAATGGAGATCACAATCATGCCACCACGGCCAGCAAATGTTTCTGCTGCTAGTGCAGCAGGTGTGTAGGTGTTTTTCAACTCTTCCGCGGGGACGGTACCGATCATTACGGCGATGCCACAGAGATAGATCAGCAGTGCGGAAATAAGGGCCAGGATGATTCCTAAGGGGATGTTTCGTTCGGGATCTCGAACTTCCTCAGCGACGCTGCAGACTTTCGTGAGGCCCATGTACGACACAAGGACCACGCCGGTCATCGAAACAATTGTGAAACCATCCTTGCCAAAGAAGCCCTCAAAGTGACTCGTATGGACCTCTGTTCCACCTTGCACAATGAACCAAGACAGCATTCCCAGGACTGCCAGGACGAGACAGGCCTGCATCTTGCTGGTCTTACCTGCTCCAAAGGTGTTGATCACGCCAAAGACAATGGCCAAACCGATCGCGATGAGCAAGATCGGTGGATCCTCTAAAAAAATCCCGATGTAAAAGCCCGAACCCACCAAGGCAAATGATGTCTTCAGGGTTAAGGAGATCCAGGTACTGAGTCCGGCAACGGCACCGACCATTGGACCGAAAGCCCGGTCCAAATAGAAGTAGGCCCCGCCGGCCTTCGGCATCGCCGTGGCGAGTTCTGATTTACAGAGCAGGGGCGGTATGAAGACAAGTCCGGCGAGTAAATAGGACACCAGGACTGCAGGTCCGGCTTTGGCAAAGGCCATGCCCGGCAGCAGGAAGAAACCACTGCTGATCGTGGTCCCCAGGGCGAGGGTATAGACCCCCAGGAGAGAGATGTCCTTGCGTAATGTGGCAGTAGGGGCAGCCATGGGGGTGCAATCCAAAGCGCCGCCATCGCCTGGAGGTGGCGGGTGCCATTGTAGCCCAGCCATCCTCGATGCTGCGCTACAATGCCTTCGATCGCGGCGATGAGACGCGACGTCCGCATGCCCCTGAAAGAGGACGCAAACCCGTGTCACACGAACTGTTCCAACGCCACCAGGAAACACTGGAGTCGGCCCTTGCTGCGATTGACAGCCGCGGATCCTGGTCGGCCTATCCGGAAGTACCCAGTGGGAAGATCTATGGTGAGACAGCTCGAGACGATGGCCTGGCTGCCTGGAAGGCACGACTCGGGCAGAAGTTCGAGATTGACCAGCCCGGCACGACTGACTGGATCGGCTCCGAACGATCTCCCTATGGGATCGACATTGGGACGACGTATCCACGGGCCGACCTGGATGTCCTGGTTCCTGCTGCCGTCGGTGCCATGTCAGCCTGGAAACGTGCAGATATCGATACGAGAGTGGGCGTGTGCCTGGAGATCCTCCACCGATTGAACAGGCGTTCCTTCGAGCTGGGCTTTGCCGTCATGCACTCGACGGGCCAAGGTTTCATGATGGCCTTCCAAGCCGGTGGTCCACATGCCCAGGATCGGGGGCTGGAAGCTGTCGCGTATGCATGGCGGGAGATGACCCGATGTCCCGAGCATGCCACCTGGACGAAGCGCGTTTCCAAGACAGATACGGTCACCTTGGACAAGACCTTCCGCATCATTCCCCGGGGCGTTGCCGTGAACATCGGCTGTTCCACGTTCCCGACCTGGAACGGATACCCCGGGCTCTTCGCGAGTTTGGCTACCGGTAATGCCGTGATCATCAAACCCCATCCCGGTGCTGTGCTTCCCTTGGCGATCACGGTCGAAATCGCTCGCGAGGTATTGGACGAAGCTGGCTTCGATCCCAACCTTGTCACTTTGGCTTGTGACACGCCCGATTCACCCTGTACCGAATCGCTCGTGAAACGCCCCGAGGTTGGCATCGTTGATTACACCGGCGGCAATGCCTTCGGAGACTGGATCGAGGACAACATCCGCCATGCCCAGGTGTACACCGAGAAGGCCGGCATCAATACGGTCATCATCGATGGCTGTGATGATTTGAAGGCCATGACGGGCAACCTCGCCTTTTCATTGAGCCTCTATTCGGGCCAGATGTGCACGACCCCACAGAACATCTACATCCCTGCGGACGGGATCGAGACACCCGATGGTCGCGTGTCCTTCGAGGATACGGCGGGGGCACTCGTCAAGGCACTGGATTGGTTCCTCTCGGATCCCGCCCGTGCTGCTGAAGTCTGCGGTGCTATTCAATCAGAGACGACAGCGGCTCGTGTAACGGAAGCAGCCGCTGGTGGGGGCACCATCCTTCGTGCCTCAAACTCGATCGAGAATGAACGTTTCCAGGAAGCCCGTACAGCTACTCCGCTGGTCGTCCAGGTGGATGCTGCCGACACAGCAACATTCCAGCAGGAGATGTTTGGCCCCATCGTCTACATCGTGAAAACTTCGGATACCAACGAGTCCCTGTTATTGGCATCAACGGGTGCTCGGCAATGCGGTGCGTTGACGTGTGCGCTTTACAGTCGTGATGATGCCGTGATCGAGCAGGGAATCGAGACCATGACCGATGCTGGGGTGGCCATTTCGTGCAATCTCACCGGTCACATCTGGGTGAATCAATCGGCGGCCTTCAGTGACTTCCATGTCTCGGGTGCCAATCCTGCCGGCAATGCTACGCTCTGTGACGCTGCTTTCGTGGCCAACCGCTTCCGAACTGTCGCGTGTCGTGTGCCAGTCCCAGCCCCTGTTGAGGAGGCGGTGAGTTAATGCCCTGCTATGACTACGAAGGGGTTCGGCCAGTCGTGCACCCAACCGCATTCGTGCATCCGACAGCAGTCCTCATCGGGGACGTGATCATCGGTGAGGGATGTCTGGTCGGGCCCAACGCGGTCCTGCGTGGAGACATCGGTCGCCTGGAGATGAAAGCAGGAAGCAACGTGCAGGACACCTGTGTTGTGCATTGCTTTCCAGGGAAGGACGTCGTGATCGAGGAGAATGGTCACGTTGGCCATGGTGCAGTCCTGCATGGCTGTCGAGTTGGTCGCAATGCACTGATCGGAATCAATGCGGTCCTGATGGATGATGTCCAGGTTGGTGAGAATTCGATCATCGGAGCCTTGTCGTTCGTGAAAGAGGGCACGGAGATCCCACCGGGAACGCTTTTTGCCGGTTCTCCGGCCAAGCTCATTCGCGAACTGTCTGAGAAGGAGATCGGTTGGAAGACGAGGGGAACAGAGGTCTACCAGCACTTAGCCAGGCAGCATGCAGCTACGGAGCAGGAAGTTGAACCGTTGCGCGAAGTGGAAGCCGATCGTCCACGGGTCCCGGATGTGATGTACGAAACCAAGAAGACATCCGGTCGCTGATTGACCAAGCGTTATCAGGCGTTGGAATCATCCTGGTCACCAGACTGCAACAACGTAAAACACCACTTGGGCCCTTCCAGCCTTGGGCCATCAGTGAGGCTGACGACGCGACCGGTGGCTCCCTTGGGTTTCATGGCATCCCAGGGGATGCTCATGGGTGAGGCGCCCAAGACACGCAGCCACGTGACCGGGCGAATATGCAGGTAGGACGCGTCAACCGTGGCATGAATACTGAATCCCATGTTGACGATGCCCAATCCGAATGATTGGAATTTTCGAGTGATGGCATCTTCACCATGTTCCTGTTCTGGGTAGTTCCGAGCGACAGGTCGCCAGAGACCATGGAAGACCGCCAAGATGATGATGGGAGTTTCTGCGATGCAAACGACAGTGAGGGTGATGCCGGCAAGTGAATTACCGGGTGAATTGATGGTCCAAATCAGCGACACCACGAACGCAGCCGTAAAAACTACGATCACGAGCATGACCAGTGCCATTTTCATGAGGGCAGTTTCCATGCAGCTCGGGCGGCCTCCGCGAGCCCGGGTTGGTCGACGGCAACCGGAGTCATGGCAGCGAGATCTTCCACGGTAGCCCCCATCTCCAGGGCCACGACGGTGGCTTCTCCAACGCGCCTTGCTGCAGGGCCGGCGGCGCCGGCGCCCAGGAGCAGACCGCTTTCCCGATCGTGAACAAGTCGAACAACCACCTTCTCGTCACCCACTCCGATCGTAGAGACCTGATGACCTTGTTCCGCTGCCAGAGCTTCGTTCAAGCCGCACCAACTCACGGGAACAGGCGTTTCCAGGAAGGCGGGAATAGCGATCGGATCCCACGTGACATCAAGACCACATGCCGCTTCGGCGGCAACTCGCCCATGATGGGCTGCTGCTGCTGGTTCGAACATCCGTCCGGTCACGCTACCAGCGGCCAGTATTCGATTTTCCCCAGTGGCAGCAGCATCGTTGATCGTGATCCAACCTTCTGCATCAAGGCTCACAGCAGTGTTCTGAAGATCCAGGCCCTCGACCTGACCACCCAACGGTTGGGCTGGGATAATCATCTCGAATTCACCGAGGACGGTTCCCTCGTCCAGCACGATCAGGGCGGCATCACTGTCCTGAGTGACGCCGGCGAAATCGACATCGGGAAGAAGGTCTACCTGATTGGTTGTGAGGTGTTCGACCACGACACTGGCGATGATCGGATCGAAGCCAGGTAGTAGTCCAGTGCCTGGGCATGCGAGAACAACCTCGGCTCCCGCATGGGCATTTCTCATGGCTGCCGTGACAGCAAGCGTGCCTGCTCCTGCGATTAGCACTCGTCCCGAACCTGGTTCTCGCCATGAACGCGTCGCTTCAAGACCCTGGAGAACGGTTGGGCCCATCCGACATCCCGTGCAGGTGATGGCGCGTTTGAAGCGGATCCGTGAGACCTGCTCACCGGTGATCTGAGCTGAACGTTTGTCAGCGAATCGAACAGCACCCTGCAGATATTCAACGCCAGGAATCGGTACGATCGGCTCGGGATCCACGAGTGCCGTCTGTTTGCCGAGTTCCGAAGCACGCCGAGCCGCTTCGATGCCGGCAGGCCCAGCACCGATCACGAGAATCTCAACATCTTGGGTGAATTCGCCGACGACCAAGAAACGTGCTCCTGAAGGGTGTGCACTGTACTCCAGCAGAGGCGCGCACAACGGCGGGGACGCCGTAGAGACGTCCCCGCCGGGAAACGATCAAGACACCAGGATCCGTATCAGCCGACCTTGGGCTGGGCAGCCACGTACCGCTCAAGCGTCTGCTTGAGTTCTTCCTTCATCTGGCCATCCGGTGAGAGGGCTACGGCCTTCTCCTGGAGGGTAATGGCACGCTGATGGTCACCCTTATCGAACCAGGCTCGAGCCAGGGTGTCGAGAATCATGGGATCCTCACCATCGGTCAAGTTGTTGGCCCGTTCTGCGGCCTTGAGGGCAAAGTCGACATCTCGGTACTGCACTTCTTCACCCGTAAGCACGTCCCAACTAATACTGTTGAGCATTGAGGCGTTGTCCCAATTCTCACGGATCACTTCTTCACCGAGGCTATAGGCCCGGGTGGCGTGTTCCTTGGAAGACAACATGATCATGAACTTGGTGCTCTTGAGGTCAGCAGCCATGTCAGGATGCTTGGCCATCATGTCATCGATGAGTTCGAGGGCCTTATTCGTATCACCCTCAGCCATGGCAGCCTGCATTTTCATGTACATGGCCTGCATGGCCTTCTCGAATTCCTGTTGCTTGCGATACTCCACAGCAAAGGCATCAATATCCCAGGTGCCTGCTGTGTACTCCTCAAGCACAGGATCGATGCTTCCAGGGTGTCCAATCCAGGCGATTCGACCAGTCTTATCAACGAGGTAGGCGCAAGGGATCCCGTTCCGTTGGGCGGGTTTCATCCAGTTCTTGGCGATCGAGTCATTTTGCTCAAGGCCAACGGTGTAATCCATCTTGTCACCTTGATCAGTCACAAAGGATTCGACCTTGTTCAATACGTCATCACCTCTTTCCCAGATGGCGATACCCATGATCTGGATTTTGCCCTTGTATTCCTTCTGCAACTTGGTGAGGTGGGGGATGCCTTGGATGCATGGACCGCACCAAGTGGCCCAGCATTCGATGACATAGGAATCACCAGGCTTGAACGCTTCGACGCCTTGTCCCTTGAGCCATTTGACATCCTTGATGGAGGGGGCCTTGTCACCGATGGAGAGAGTCTTCAGGGGCTTTGTGTCTTCGTTATTTTGGATGATGACTTCTTGGGCCAGGGCAAAGCTGGTAGAAATCGCCAGGCCGGCAAAGAGCGTAGTCAGTGTCTTGAACATGGGGTTCTCCATCCTCTTTGTACTTTGAAAGATCAAGTCCGGATCGTGGACGATACCGTGCTACAGCATGAATCGCATGGGATTTTCGAGATCGTCGATGACATGACCAATGAAGGGCACTTCTCGGCCGCCATCGACAAGCCGATGATCCATCGAGTGGCTCAATGGCAGGATCATTCGCGCTACGATTTCATCTTCAACGACCCAGGGCATTTTCCGGGCCCGGCCGACTGCCAGGCAAGCGACCTGCCCGGGCGTGATGATTGGGGTGGAATATCGAGTTCGCCCCATGGCGCCGGCATTCGAGATGGTGTACGTGCCCCCGCGGGTGTCTTCGATTGCAAAGCTGGCATTGCGTGCATTGTCCGTGATGACCTGGAGGTGATCCGCTAGTTCACCGACGCCCATGTTGTCAGCGTTGTGAATGACCGGAGCGACCAGCCCACGCGGCGTATCGACACCAATGCCGATGTTCACGTAACGGTGGAAGATGATTTCACCGCTGGACTCTTCCAGGGCTGCATTGAGGATCGGAAAGGCCGACAGGGCACGGCAGACCGCCCGGATGACGAAGGCGAGTGTCGTAATGCGACGCTCCGATGCAGACGGATCGTGGAATCCCTTGCGCAAGGTCTCCAACTCGGTAATGTCCGCATCGTTGCAGTCCGTCACGTGCGGGATAGTTGTCCATGATGTGCTCATCACCTGGGCGATGGATTTGCGAGCTTGCGTCAAGGGTGCGCGGACAATTTCACCGTAGCGATCACTGTCTACACGGCCATCGATATCAAGGGCCAACGGAGCAGCCGCCGCCTGTCGAGGAGGCATGGTGGTCACTGGTGTGGCGGGGACTGGTTGAGCAGGGGCTGGTACCGCGGTTGGTGGGGGTGTACTGGTTGATACCGATGGTGCGGCATGTTGTTCAAGATCGCGACGAGTCACGCGACCTCCCGGCCCAGAACCATCAACGTTTGCCAGATCGATTCCCATCTGGCGGGCCATGCGACGGACAGAGGGCGAAGCAGGTTTGCGTCGGCCCTTGATTCGAGTTGGGGCAGCTGGTGCCGTCACCGGAGTTGCCGATGTGGCATCACTGGCGGCCGGGGTTGCTGGTGAAGATGCCTCTCCGGTGGTTTCGAAGGTGAACATCACGTCACCGACGTGGACGAGTTGGCGTTCTTCGACATGGACCTTATGGACTCGACCTGTCACGGGAGATGGAATCTCGACCGCGGCCTTATCCGTTTCGACTTCCATGATGTGCTGATCTTCGTTGACCGACTCTCCCTCGGAGACCATGAGGCGCATCACTTGGCCTTCGTGAACGCCTTCACCAAGATCGGGCAGCCGGAATTCAGTCATCTCTGCCACGGTCACTCCCAAGCCACCGTTTCACAGGCTGCTTCAACAATGTCATCGGCATCAGGTAGGAAGTGCTGCTCAGTCTGGAAGTATGGGTATGGAATGTCGTATCCGGTGATCCGACGAATGGGTGCTTCGAGATATTCAAAGGCGTTTTCATTGATCCGAGCGATGATCTCAGACGCAATACCACAGGTTCGATGCCCCTCGTGCACGATGAGACACCGGCCCGTTTTTGCTACCGATTCGCACAGGGTGGCCGTGTCCATGGGGGAGACAGTCAGCAGATCAATGAGCTCCACGTCGATACCGTGTTCGTCGACAAGATCCTCTACGGCTTCACGGGCAGGCCGCATCATGGCTCCGTAGCTCACCAGCGTGAGATCTGTCCCTGGCCGAACAATCTCGGCGACACCAATGCTCATGGTTTCACGTTCGTCGGGAACGTCTTCGCGAAAAGCACGGTAGACCGCCTTGGGTTCATAGAAGATCACGGGATCGGGATCATCGATGGCGGCAGCCAAGAGGGCCCTGGCATTTCGTGGACCGGATGGAATAACCACCTTGAGCCCAGGTGTATGGGCCCAGTAGGCCTCTCGAGACTCGCTGTGATGTTCGACAGCTCGGATGCCACCACCGAAAGGTGTCCGAAGCACCATTCTCATGGGGAACCTGCCCATGGTTCGGTTGTGAAGCCTGGCCATGTTCTGTTCGATTTGATCAAAGGCCTGCATGGTGAATCCTGAGAATTGGATTTCAACCACGGGCTTCAGGCCATAGACGGACATGCCGACTGCAGTTCCAATGATGCCGCATTCCGCGAGCGGTGTATCCATCACGCGGTCATGTCCGTAGCGTTCATGGAGTCCCTTGGTCACACGGAACACGCCACCGTTGATGCCAACATCCTGGCCCATTACCAGCACGCTCTCATCGGCAGCCATCGCTTCATCCAACGCCAAGTTCAGCGCTTCGACCATCGTTCGTTGGGGCATCAGTCCACACCCTTTCGATCGAGTCGACGGAGATATTCTGCTCGCTGGTTCTCAAGTTCAGTAGGGTTCGTGTTGTAGAGATGATCGAAGACGGCACGGGGTCGAGCCTTGGCGATCTTTCGGAATCGCTCGCGGGCTTCGAGCACCTGGGCATCGCATTCATTCTTCAAGGCCTCAGCGGCTTCCTTGGTCAACAGACCTCGTTGTTCCAGCAATCTTTCCAGGCGTGTGATTGGGCATCGCTGTTGCCAAGGTTCGGTATCCGACTCCTCGCGATAGACCTTGGGGTCGTCCGCGGTGGTATGGAGACTGAGTCGATAAGTGATGGCCTCGATGAACGTTGGGCCTTCGCCGTTGCGTGCCCGTTCGGTCGCCTCCCGCATGGCAGCGATCATGCCCAGGATGTCGTTACCATCAACTCGGATCGATGGGAGGCCGAAAGCGACCCCTCGTCCTGCCAAATGGTTTGTGGCATATTGGAGCGTAGTTGGTGTCGAGATTGCACAGCCATTGTTCTCACAGACGAACACGACTGGTGCCCGATCGACCGTTGCGAAGTTCAATGCTTCGCTGACGGACCCTTGGGACATGGCGCCATCACCGAAGTTGACGACAACACAATCCTTGTTCCCTCGTCGTCGTATACCCATCGCGATACCAACGGATGGCAGGACATGGGAACCGATGACGATTGAGAAGGGCATGTCGTTCACGCCCTCAGGTGGGGGAAAGCCCTCGTGATAGCCAGCCCAAAGCAGCAGAAGGCGCTCCATCGGCCAGCCCCGATGAATCTGGGCTCCAAAGGAACGATAGCTCGGACTGAACCAGTCTTGTTTGGTGAGTTCCCAGACCTGTCCGATCATGCAGGCTTCTTGGCCGAGATTGGGAGCAAAGGTTCCCATCTCTCCCTGTCGTTGCATGGTTAACATGCGTGCGTCGAAGGCGCGGGTGAGCACCATGGCACGGTGCACAGCCAGCAGTTCCTCATCACTGAGTTTCGGATCCCTGGACGCGTTGACATTGCCCTGCTCGTCAAGGACCTGCAGGACCTCAATGCAGCCGAGATCGATCGGGTTCGTATCCATGCGGCTGTGTGGGCAGGGGGTCGTCCGAGACGGAGAATCGGCCGCAAGATCACGCGGCCCGGCAGTCGTAGTCATAGGAGGATGATTGTAGCAGGGCCATCCAAGGCCCCTGCTGGGCGGCGTTCACATGGCAGTATTAGCCATTGGTTGCCGATTCGGCGAACTCACTGGGCACCAATGGGATTGGGCTGTCGATTGGCAGGTTCCGCACCACCCCCCAGGCCAAGAGCACCAGGGCGCCCACCAGGGCGACTCGCACCAACCATGCGGGTGCGGATCTCACTTGGCCGCTGGCGGCAAGCGGTGCTTCTGAGAACAGTGCTACAGCGAGCAATGGCAGCCCGATGATCAATAGCATTGGATTGAGGTTCCAGGCTGCTTCCAAGCGGCCGTTGGCAATGTGGTGCATCGCACGACCGCTGCCACAACCGGGACAGTACAGACCCGTCGTGGCATTGATGGGGCAGATGGGGGCCACGGAAACCGTATCCGGATGGCGTATCCCAAGAAACACAAAGAGAAACAGGACTCCGATGACAAATACGCCGGCCATCAAACGTCGACGCGTAGGGACACGGGCAACCATCACCTTCTCAATTGGAGTTCGACACGGCGCCCGCAAAGCCTACGAAAAACCAGAAAGCCAGGAAGAGGACGTACGAAACCACGCCGGCGATGAGCCCCCATGTCATCCAGGTCTTCGACAAATTGGCGGACAGTTGCGCGCCTTCAATATCATTGGCGCTCACCTTGGCTGGTACCTGACTGGCATAGACGATCGATATGATTCCGAAAGGAAGGCAGCAGAACAGGGTGACGAGGATCGGACCGACCAGGTCGCTGCTCACCACGGCAGGGCCTGAGGGCTTGCTTGTTCCCGCGGCAGGCGGTGGTGAAGGCGATGTGCTGTCGGATAGTTCAGACATTGATGATGCAACAACCCACTCCTGGGTTCCAGGTCGACAGACTTGGTCGGTTGGTTGGATCTGCCCAGACTTGTAGTACTCTACAAGTTGATCCTGGGTATAGGGTCCGTAACGCTCACCTTCTCTTGCTACCCAGTATTCACTCACTCGTACATCCCTTGTCTTGTGTTGCTCGCAAACCGATGGCCAGCATTCTACTGGTTCATTGACTTTTTGGTCTGCAGGTTCTCCAGGGATCGCTTGAAATCGATTGTCTTGATGTCTCGGGCGTCATCCAGGTCAAAGGAAGGACATTCGAACAGGCCTCGATCCCACCACGCGATGATTCCAGCCCAGTCATTTTGCCCGTCAGCTGCTTGTGGAGCACCAGCCAGAGCGCGTTCATCGTCGATGTGGACGGCCTGCCCAAGTGCTGCCTTCCAAGTATGGACGTTGCACTCCAGGGTTTCATGCCATGTCCACATCATTTCACCACGGCACCACACGGTGACCAGTCCACTGGAATCATTCAGGTGATCTGCAAATGGTGCACCGATCAACAACGTCGTGTCCTTGGTAGAGATCGAGCTACCCCATCCCATGCCAGAGTGAGGTGTATCTGATTCCAGGATAAGGGACGGAGACTGGTACCACAGATCAACTCTTGAGTCATAGGTCAGGACGTGCACACGTCCTGCGTTGGCGGTTCCATTTGTATGTGATGCGTTCGGCGCACCAGCGAAGACTTGATGATCCAGGACCTCGACGCTCCATCCGTAATGCATATTGTCCGTACGAATGTCCGATGCTTGGAACCACTCAACCTGATTCCAAGCGTAGCCCCATGTCTGAGAGTCCAATTCAAAGATGGTGACGGCACCAATGGCGGACATACTGTCATCCCACCAATTCAATTCGTCTCGGTAGGGCGCACCAACAGCGATACGCCCATCATGTATGGCAACATCATGGCCAAATCGTGCATTCTCTTGAGGCCATGGCGAGACCAGTTCGGTGTGGAGCATCCAGCCCTGTGACCCATGTGTGTTGCGAAAAACCCAGGCAGCACCCGAATCGTTCATGCATCCCGGTGCTCCGATCACCATCCAATCACCATCGATATCAATGGAGTATCCAAACTGGTCATTGATAGCCAGGTAGGCGGAAGCCGGGTTCTCGATGGAATCGACATAGGTCGGTTCAGGTGAGGTGGATGTGTCGATCATGATGACTGAGCCGGAGCCATCATCATCACCAGGCGCACCGACATAAAGCAGGTGATCCTGGCCCGCCATTGAGTAACCGAACTGTAATTGTTCGTCCCCACCAAGGCCGACCTGCCATCGGCCCCAGATAACCTGTTGATACTGGAGCGAATACTGGCCACGGTAGATCAAGACAGATCCATTGTTGGGTCCGAACTCACTGTCCCAGGGGGCACCTGCAGCCAAGAACAACTTGCCGGAGGCCAGTGAGGATCCCATGTAATCCGAGATCCCACTGGAGAGCGACCGCATCCACAGGGTCTGTGGCAACGACGCAACGGCAGATGCAGATAGGAAGAGTGTGAGGGTTGAGACGATTGACCGGGAATGCAATCGCATGATGGTCACTCCTTGCAAAGGGATGCGATACCCCCTGGCGCGCTTGGAGATCCCCATCAACCAACTAGGCGGCCTGTGGCTGCTGATGTGACCACTGATGCAGATTGTTGACTCGTTGGCGAGCAGGCAGCCCGCACAGACCTCAGCCGTCGTCTGTCGTGCGTTTCATGTGCTCAAACTGGTTTCTACACGCTTCACAGAAGTGGATTGAACGGCATCGCGTTGGCCCATAGGGACTATCCAGGCGAGTGTTGTCAGAACCGCAGTAAGGGCAAGGAATGACCGAGGTCCCCAGTGGGACAGTTGAAGACCCCTCCTGGCAGCAGCCTGGCGAGGTAATGCCATGGGCCTTGAGGGTGGCCTGACCTTCCGAGGAAATTCGATCAGGAGTCCACGTTGGTTCAAAGCACCATTCGACGGTGCATAGGTCCACCCCATCCAACGCACTGACTTGGTCGACGACATCACGGGCAATCATTTCCAGTGCGGGGCAACCGGTCCAGGTTGGAAGAAGATCGACACGAACCCGGGCGTCTGTGACCTCAACGTTCTTGACGAGTCCCAGGTCGACGATGCTCACGGGAAGCTCAGGGTCAGGAATGCCCGACAACACTTCGCGGATGTCGTGTTCGGTTACCACGATGCGCCGGGCGAGACCCGCCGGACCTCGGTCATTTCATCGAGTTGCGTCAGGAAGTGTTCGGCATGGGTACCACGTCGTCCACCTATGACCGTTCGTGCGGGAAGTGTGAAGTGAGCAGTAAGGCCTGCGACTTGAAGGGTTTCCTGGAGACGTGCAGTCCACGCTTCGAAGATTTCGTCACGACCGCAGCAGAAATCATCATCAGGAGTCAGCCGATGTCCCGGGACTTCAAAGAGCATGCCTGCTTGCTCTGAGAGTCGATCCAAGGCAGCCTGCATTCGAGTGTGTGACTCATCACCGCCAGTTCCCAGTCGGTGAATCCAGCCCTCCAAATGCGCCACTTGCAGTTGCTGTTCCGGCATGATCCGATTGCAACGTGTGGTGAGTTCCTTGTCTGGTATAGAGGCCAAACGCTCGATACCCATTTCGGCAAATACTGCCACGAGCCAACGTTTGACGACAGCATCAGCCCAGTTGAATTCATCAGGGACCGTTACGAGATCGCAGCACATGTAATCCGCCGGATCACGTTCGAAGGCGATCACGTCAGCATCATGTCCATACTTGGCGCCTAAGTACTGATAGAGCATCAACGCGTGACTGAGGTCATCTTGGGCCATGGCGGAGGCAGCGATGTCCTCTTCGAGCAGGGGACCAAGGCCTGTCCAGTCGCTCTGCACATGGCCAAGCAATAACTTGTCGTCCGCATGGGCGAGGATGAGGGCAGCGAGGGGATCGGAGAGCATGACGTCCATGATCGGAATTCACTTCGCACCTCAGAAGTGCGTGTGGATGTCCTCCTTGCGATAGTCCTCATACGTTTGCTCGTCACGGATTCTGGTCCACTTGGTGCGTACGCCCTTGCTGTAGCCGCGAGCAAACTTGTAGTCCATGTCGTGGAGGCGCCAGATCAAGGAGGACTCCCCGGCGGATAGAAAAAGTTGATCGGTTGGTACCACTCGAATTTGGAAGATCTTGCCATCAGCAAAGCGTGTGGTCGCCCGGGCGATTGCTGTGACGGCATCCGGAGCGTTCACGGTACCGGCTTGCTGAAGGTTGCCGCCTCGGCGGGGCAAGGCAAAGACAGACCACGGCGAACCATTCTCACCAGTGGCGTCTCCAGGGGATAGTGGTTCCAGTCCACAAGGGCCATCTATCGCATACTTGGCGTGATGGACAAGGAAGGCCACGCAGACCTCATCAAGTCCGTAGTGCTCACCGGCGAACTGCATCGCCAAGTCGAGATCCGGAGCGTTGAGTGATCCCGCCCACTTGAAGGGAGTTTCCGGCTTCTTCTGGGTGTAGACAATCCAGTGCTCGGTATCCGGAGTGGGTGGCACGAGGTCGCCATCGTGATCGAATTGTCGTTCACGAATCTTCGACATAGATCATCACGCTGCCGGTGGCAAGGAGTTGGAACCAGTTCCGATAGCACGACGAACCCAAGCGCCCTGTTCATATGAGAATCGGCGGAGGGAGAGTCGATGCGCGTTGCACGGTCCATTGCCACGAATGACACGCCAGAATTCGTCCCAGTCCGGTTGGGTAAATGACCAGTTGCCGGTGGTTTCATCCAATACAAGACTTTCATCTGGGGTCGTCGAGGTCACCAGGCCCTGTTCATTCTTGGTCACGATGTTGATGACGAGGCCCAAGTCCATAGCGGCCGGTGCAAATCGATTGACGAATCGCTGTCGAAGCGAGTCATTGCGTTCAACCTTCATTCGCCATCTCATGGCGGGTCGTTGCTCAGCATCAGGCTTGTCGGCTGGACCGAAGAACATCAGTGACACGGGCCACCAACGGTCGAAGGCATCCTGGGTGAGTCGCTTCTGGGCGGGCGTACCACTCATGAGCGTGAGCACCATGTCCTCGCCACTCTTGAAGTGGAAGGCCTCTTCCATATTGATGCGATTCATCGTGCGGACATAGGGACCGTAGGCACCGTCGGCGAGGGTCTTCTGGTTCATGATGGCGGCTCCATCGATGAGCCACTGGATCATCGCAATGTCGCCCCAGGTCGGTGCGGGATAGTTGAAGCAGTTGTGGTACTTGGTCTTGCCCATCACCAAATCACGAAGCATGTCGTCACGACTCTTGCCCAATTCCTGTGACACGCGATACAGCATCTGGCCATGGCCAACCTCGTCCTGAACTTTGGCAGTCAAGGCGAGTTTGCGTCGCATGCTGGGCGCTCGGGTGATCCACTCGCCCTCGGGGAGGGCTCCGATGATTTCGCTGTTGGCATGATGCTCGGCCATACCCAGCATGCCCATGCGATAGGCATCAGGCATCCAGTCACCAGGTTCGATCAACACGCCCTCGGCGATTCGCTGTTCGAACTCCGCGAGCTTCTCCGGGTCTTCATGCCCGGTGTTCTCGAGGGGTTTGACTGGGTTGGCGGCACCGCTCATGTCATTCCTTCCTGGACAGGTAATCAGGCGTCAGGGTGTTCAAATACCGTTGCGAGCCCCTGGCCCACGCCCACACATAGTGTAGCCACGCCCCTGGCCACCTTTCGACGACGCATTTCATGAATAAGCGTCGTTGCCAGCCTGGCGCCGGAGGCTCCCAGGGGGTGGCCAATGGCGATAGCGCCACCATTGACATTGACACGTTCAAGGTCCAGTCCAAGTTCGCGCACACAGGCAATTGATTGGGCAGCAAAGGCCTCGTTGAGTTCAAACAGGTCGATATTGCTGATTTCAAGACCTGCGCGATCAAGGGCCTTCCGGGTCGCGGGAACCGGGCCCAGCCCCATGGTGGCCGGATCGACACCTGCGGCTGCAGATGCTCCGACGATGGCCAGTGGTTCCAGTCCCTCGCTTCGTGCTCGGTCCAGGTCCATGAGAACCAGAGCAGAGGCGCCATCGTTTACGCCCGAACTGTTGCCAGCAGTGACCGTGCCTTGGTCGTCGGTTGCAAATGCAGGTCGCAATTTGGTGAGCTTCTCAAGGGTTGTATCGGGTCTGGGGTGCTCATCGGTCGTCACGACGATTGGGTCGCCACGACGCTGGGGGACTTCCACGGGAACCAGTTCATCCGTAAGGGTGTCTAACTCATCGGCAAGTGCCCATCGTTGCTGGCTGAGTACTGCAAATCGATCTTGTTCTTCCCGTGTGATTTTAAACTTCCGAGCCACATTTTCTGCCGTCTCTCCCATTGAGTAGGGGTGATGGAGGGCAGAGAGGGCTGGGTTTGTAAAACGCCAACCGATGGTTGTGTCGTATATCTCTGGTGTTCGTGCAAAGGCAGCGGCGCTCTTGGCAAGCACGAAGGGGGCTCGGCTCATGCTTTCAACACCACCCGCGACCATGACGTCGCCATGACCGGATTCGATCATGCGGGCAGCAATGTTGACGGCTTCCAATCCAGAGGCGCACAGTCGGTTGACCGTGACGCCTGGCACGGACTCAGGCAGGCCGGCAAGTAAGGCTGCCATCCTGGCGACATTGCGATTGTCTTCACCGGCCTGGTTCGCCGCCCCCAAGTAGATATCGTCGATAGAGGCCGGATCGACACCTGCTTTGGTGACGGCTTCCCGGACAGCCAAGGCGGCCAAGTCGTCAGGTCTCACGGAGGAGAGCCCGCCGCCGTATCGGCCAAAGGGTGTCCGAATCGCCGAGATGATCGCAGCATGCCGTGCCATGGACATCGGATTCTACGAGATGGCTCGGCTTCCGGCAGAATCCAGGGTGTCAGTGGTAGTCTTATGCAGCGAACCGTCCTGGGAGTACTCATGGCCGACACACGCGCAGAGCAGATTCGACGAATTTCCCAGGAGGCCCTTCAAGAAGAAGAGTCTCGGCGGGAAATGTACGTTTCAGATGCCTGTGGTGACGACCACGAACTCCGTTCAGAGGTTCTCCGGCTTCTCGAGGGTGAAGCAACTGATCAGACACGGGTTGATGATGATTCCAAGATCACGGCTCCCATCCCAAGGCAGATCGGCCGGTACCGAATTCGAAGACTCCTGGGTAGTGGGGGTATGGGGACTGTTTACGAGGCGTTGCAGGACAAGCCACGCCGCAAGGTTGCGGTCAAGGTCATGCGTTCAGGTGTGACGTCTTCCAAGGCAGCTCGGCGATTCGAGTATGAATCCCAAATTCTCGGTCGTTTGTCCCATACCGGGATCGCGCAGGTCTATGAGGCAGGTACCTACGACGATGGTAGCGGTGGCGTTCCATACTTCGCGATGGAGTACATCCCGGGTGCCAAGACAATCCTGGAATTCGTGCATGAACGAGACTGTGCTCGTCGAGAAATTCTTGAGCTGTTTTGTGATGTGTGTGATGCGGTCCACCACGGGCATACCAAGGGAATCATTCACCGAGATCTGAAGCCAGGAAACATCTTGGTGGATCGCGAGGGCCATTCTCGCATCATCGATTTTGGTGTTGCCCGAGCAACCGATTCGGATATGGCAGTAACCACGCTTCAGACGGACGTGGGACAGTTGTTGGGAACAGTCCAGTACATGTCACCTGAACAATGTGAAGCCGATCCGGACATCTTGGATACACGTAGTGATGTCTATGCCCTGGGGATTATTCTGTACGAGCTCTTGACGGGGCAACTCCCGTATAACCTCAAGACTGTGCCACTCTTCGAGGCCGCCAGCATCATTCGCGAGGGCACTCCGTCGAAGCTGAGCACGATCGACCGTGGTCTTCGGGGGGATCTGGAAACGATTGTTGCCAAGGCTATCGAGAAGGATCGTGATCGCCGTTACCAGTCAGCGCTTGAACTCAAACACGATATCGAGCGATTTCTTCGTGGTGATCCCATCGAGGCCCGCCCGCCCAGCATCGCCTATCAACTGCAGTTATTGGCTCGCCGCAATCGTGGCTTGGTTGCCACCATCATCATCATCATCCTGGTGATGATCGTCGCCACCATTTGGAGTTGGATGGAGCGATCACGTGCAATCGACGCCGAGGCGCTGACCGCGACGGCTTTGGTCGATGCAGAATCTGCTCGGGAAGATGCTGAACTGGAAGCGGCCAGGGCAGAGAAGGTCGCTGGTTTCCTGAAACATGTTGTCTCCATGGCCAGTCCGAAGGTGGCTCAGGGTGAGACGCTGTCCATGAATGAAATCCTGGATCGCACGGTTGCTGACATCGATGAGCAATTCGGCGAGTTCCCCCTGGTGGAGGCACAGGTTCGAACCACCTTTGGCGAGATCTACCTTCTCCAGGGACGACTTCCGGAGGCCGAGCAGAATCTCCGCGAGGCGATCACGCTTCGGGAATCGCACCAGGAATCGAGCGAAGCCCGATTGCTTCAATCAAAGTTGTTCCTTCTGGAAGTCCTCATCATGTCGGATCGCCTTAAGGAGGCGGATCGCATGTCCGAGACCTTGCTTTCAAATGCGAATGAGACTCTTGGCGAGGAACACCTGGTCAGCCTGTATGCCATTGAACTTCGTATGCAGCTGCTTGAGAAACTCTCGAGATACGACGAGGCAGCGCCCCTGGCCACGCAGGTTGCAACTGGCTACGAGCGAATCCTCGGAATCGAGAATGAACGAACCTACCGTGCCCGCTTGTCGGTCCTGGGTACCAGGCTAATCCGGCTCGTCACCAACCCCGCGAATCCGCCCGAGAACGACAACCTGGAGCAGTTGAAGCTGGACACCATCGAGCTTCGCAGTGGGGCAGAAACTGTCCTTGGAACCCGCCATCCGGTGACACTCCAGGTGATCCTCACGGTTGGTTTCCTTGAGTTTATTTTGCAAGACCTTGAGTCCGCACGGGATACCCTGGAAGGCGTGCTCGAGGACTCGCGTCTCGTCCTGGGGTCCGACCATCCCAAGTTCTTGGAAGCACTGGCCGCCATCGGCCAGATCAACATCATGATGGGCGGGGCGGACCAAGCGAAGGCCTACCTGGAGGAATCTCTCGCGGGTTACGAAAGGACAACGGGTCTTGCAACTGCATCTGCCCAAGCTGCTGCTTCAGCCCTTGCCAATGTCTACCTGAGCATGGCTGAATATGACCAAGCGATCGAGCTCGCTGGCTACGCCATGAGGGAGCTGGAGCGGATCCTGGGCGAACAACATTTCCAGGTCATGCAGGCACGTGCCGTCTATACAGCGGGTTTGGCACTGGCAGGTCGCATCAACGAGGATCGGCCCTTGATGGAGGAGACCGTTCAGCATTTGAAGGAGGTTCTCGGCGAGGGTGATCAACGGCACCTGAACATGCTTTTCATCTATGCAACGGGCCTGATGAAGACAGGTGAGCCAAGTGATGGCATCGAGGGGCTGGCCATGTTGAAGGAGGTACACGAGATCGCCTCCAAATCGATGGGACCTGAGCACACGTTCACAGTGCGTGTCCTAGCCGGTGGAATCACAGACGCAGTTGATGGACATCATCGAGATGGTCTCATGGATATTGTCCGCCTTCAGCACGCCGTTGCGATGCAGAACCCTGGCCCTTCAAACGCGTGGCTCCTGGTCACCGGGAGGGGCCTGGACTTCTTGGCTGCGGGGCCGGGTGATGACGAGGCACTTGAGCCGTTGATTATGGCGTTGCGGGCCAAGTTGCAAGAGACGGACCTTGCGGACTCCGGTTACGCCCTCAAGATGGCCCGCGGGCACGTGCTGGTCCTCGGGCGACTTGGTCGGATTGACGAGGCCCGTGAGATTGCGTTGAGCACGGTTTCTGAAGCCGAAGAGACGCTGGGCTCCGATCACAAGGTCACAATTCAGTTGCAGGAATGGCTTCGCGAGAATCCCTGACGCCAAGCTTGCTACGATGCCTTCTCACCCCGAGCAGAGAAGGAATACCCATGTCTATTCGTCACAGCCTTATTGTTATCACCTTGTTTGCCTTATGCGCCTCGGTAGGCTTGGCCGCCGAAAACACCAAGTGCCCGATGACAGGTAATGATGTCAAGCCAAATATCACCATGGATATGCATGGGTCAAAGATCGCCTTTTGTTGTGGCGGTTGTCGAGCCAATTTTCAGAAGCTCAGTCATTCAGAACAACATGCCAAGCTTGATGCGATGGCAAAGGAATCTGCCGAGGACAAGAAGCCTGCAGAAGGTGAACAAGCTTCATTCATGGAAGAGCTGATTCTCAGCCGGGCCTACATTCTCCCCAATTGCCCCGTTACCAACAAGCCTGTGAACAGCATGAAGGAAGCTGTGACCAAGGTCATTGATGACCGTGAGATCACGTTCTGCTGTGCACCTTGCATCAAGAAGTTCGAGGCAGATCTCCCAAAGTACAACGCCAAGGTCAATGAGCAGATCATCAAACAACAATTGCCTGCTTATCCGCTTCAGAATTGCTTGGCGAGCGGTCGGCCGATTGATGTCAAGGGAACCCCGACAAACTCCGTGTATGGCAATCAGTTGATGCGCTTCTGCTGTGGTGGATGCGCAGCCTATGTTCAAGAAGACCCTGTTCGTCTCAAGAAGGCCATGGCGACCCTGGATGCGGCCTATACCGCTCAACAGTTGGCGACCTATCCACTAAGCACCTGCGTGGTGAGTGGAGAACCGTTAGGTGACAAGGCCGTGAACGTTGTCATTGGCAGTCACTTGGTACGCCTGTGTTGTGCCCAGTGCGAGAAGAAGTTCAATCGGAACCCACGGCCCTATATGGCAAAACTCAATGCCGCAGACGACAAGGCCGAAAAAACAGGTAGCTGAAGCTTCGGCCAACCTTTAGTTCACGGCGGCATTTCCAATGGCCTCTTGTTGCTTGAGCACAAGGGCTCTGATGGTATGCACTTCCTCGGGGGAACGAGCAACCGAGAGTTGCGCGATTTTGTCTTCAAGTTGCCCGGAATCCAAAGTGCCGCTTTTGAACCAACCATCAATTACGGGTTGCAACTTCTTCTCAGCCAAGTTTCGGGCGAGTCGCCTGGCACCCCCTTGGGACCGGGTCTTGGTACTCCAGATTTTGAGTCGGCCTCCGACATCGGTTGAGATGAGTCGGCTTCCATCTGGTGAGAAGGCCACCTGGGTGACCTCGTCATCATGATCTCTGAGCGTGAATATGAAATCGCCAGTATGCGTGTCATAGAGGAGGATATTGCGTTCCGCAACCGTTGCAATGCGATCAACATCGGCATCAATGTGCCAGGTGTAAAGATCAGCGATCGATCCTGCCAGAGTCGCGCCGGGTTGCCAGTTACTCGTTTCCCATGTCCGCAATGAATCATCTTCGCCAACGGCGACCAGAACATCACCATTTGGCGACCACTCGATGGATTGGATTTCTGAGAGGCCCGTTGGGAGCGTGTTCAGTTGATCTCCGGTGGCTGTGGACCAGATTCGAATCGATCCATCTTCAAGACCGGCTGCAATCTGTTGATTATCCGGTGAGAGCGCTATCACACGGATCGGCATCTGGGCAAAGATCTGGAGATCGGTGAACTCTCGGCCAACACGGGGATCCCAGATTTTGATGCTGCCATCCTCGGAACCTGATAGGAGTCGAGAACCGTCGCTACTGAACGCGAGCCCCGTTACGGATTGATCATGGGATTGCAGCAGAGCCAAAAGCCTGTCGTTTTCCAACCCCCAGAGTCGAATGCCTCCCTCGGCATCAGCGGTTGCCAATCGTGTCCCTGTTGAGTCGAATTCCAATTGAGTCACTCGTTCACGATGCCCCTTCAGGACACTTCGGATCTCACCGTTATTGACATCAACCAGTTGGAGGTTTTGTTTGCGGTCAGGTATGACAAGCAGATTGGTTGTTGAATCCAGTGCGATGGGGGTTTCAGTCCACCAGGAGTAATCCGCCGAGTACATCTGTTGGCCTGTTTGGAGGTTCCAGAGACGAATGGTGTTATCTCGTGATGTCGAGACCAAGCGAGTGCCATCTGCCACATGGAGGAGATGCACGATTTCTCCTTCATGGCCGGACAGGCGGCTGATCGTATCCCCTGTATCCATATCAATGATCAGGATGTCACCATCTCGGGTTCCATTCACAAGCCATGGAAGTCCGGGCGTGAAGGCCAAGTGTGCGGGCGTGTTGTCCTGGAGATCAAGTTCTTCAACGCGATCATGTCCGCTTGCTGACCAGAGCCTGGGGCCAGTTCTTGAGACGGCGAGGATCCTGTTGTCATCGTCTGCGAAGGACACGTGGGTGACAGATGTCTGGTGGTGACCAACTCTCAGTCCCTTCAACTCAGTTTCAGAGAGATCCCAGACATGAATATTGCCCGAGGAATCCGCAGTTACCAGGCGATCTCCTTGGCTTGAAAAGGCAGTTGCCGTGGGGGAGTTCACGAGAATGCTTCTTGGTGAAGACGTGTTTGTCAGAGATTTAATCGTGAGCGTGAATGAATCTTGAGCGGTCACCAGTGTCGACCAGTCATCGTTTAGTGACCACGCGCCAGTGGGTTCTGCAATCACGAATCCAGTTTGTAGATCGAGCAGGGCATGCGAATCATTCTTGCTCTGGATGTGCAACACATTGCCGTTTGGGCTGAAAGTCAGGGTCTCGATCGAGTTCACAGGATTCGGCCACGACGCGATTTCTCGACCAGTCAATACGTCCCAGACGTGAATCTGCCCCGACATTGTTGCTGTGGCCAAACGAATGGCGGAAGAATCAAAGGCTGCTGCTGTGACAGGTAAATCGTGAACAAGTGGTGGTGTTGTCGATTCTCCAACGGCGACATTGAGTAGGTGAACACGGTCTCCGTTCAAGGCAGCTACACGTGAACCTGTGGAATCCAGGACCACCTCGGTCACGTTTTCGGGAATGGGAACTTCTGCAATCAAGCGTGCCGTTCGGCTGTCGTGGACATTCAGCTTGGAATCATCTCCGCCGTGGGCGATGCGGCGTCCATCGCCACTAAAGACGAAGGTCGGTAGATCTTTCGGTACAGCCGGAAAGGTGCCAATTGGATTTGCTTGAACCGTGTCAATCAGGGTTCGTTCTTGGTTGGGATGACCAAGTAGGGCTGTCTTGCCATCCGGTGCAAGGAGCACGACAGCAGGGTCCTGGTTGCTGGTTGTCATAGAAGCCATGGCAACCGCTCGAGCGGTGTCGTAATCGGCTCCCGCTTCCCAGCTCGCAAATCGCTCTGTAGACATGGTGAACACAAAATCGCTCTTGGGGCTGACGACCGCTCGAATGAGTCGCTCGTCTGGTTGAGCAAGCAATGCCAGGCTGCCCTCGGCTTGGGCCCAGAGGTATTGCCATTCAAAGGGACGCTCATGGGCGTGCCCTTCTTCCGCCATGCGCAGGTGCGTTCTGGCACTAGGTGTTTCGCCTGCAACCAGGGCATCCCGGGCGTTGTGCAGGTTTGATGTGTAGGTCGCCTGCTGGAGATACAGCAGGTCCTGTTCCATTTTTTGAGCGCGCGTACTAGCATCTGACTTAGCGTCTTCGAGCTTTACGAGGGCTTCCATGTACGTGAGCTGTGCCTGCTGGAGTTCCTTGTTGACATCTTCCAACTGGCTCTGTTGCTCCAGACTGGTCCGTTGGGCACTTCTGGTTTCAGCCAGGAGCACGAGTGACACGTTCAGGCCTGCCAGCAGAGTGATGAACACAAAGGCTGCTGCCAGCACGCCACCTCGATTACGACGAAGAAATTTCCGTAGTCGATAGGCGGAGGTTTCCGGTCCAGCGAGTAGCACATCGCCCTCGATGTACCTTCGAATATCGTCCGCCAGCGAGACAGCTGATTCGTATCGCTCCTCACGATCCTTCCGAAGCGCCTTGAGGGGGATCCAATCCAATTCTCTGCGCAGCATGTTGGCCAAGTCGGCAGGACGGGTACGTCGCCGTGTGGCCACCTTGGAAGCCTCACCTCCAAGTGAGATGAGTCTCGTGCTGGGCTTGGGAGGTTGTTCCTCTTGGATGATCCGACACAGTTCACTGAATCCAGCTTGCCGCATCTGGATGGATTCGAACGGCAAGGCACCGGTCACCAGCTCGTAAATGATCATGCCGAGGGAATACACATCGCTGCGCGTATCCACGTCAACGGAACCCAGGTCGGCCTGTTCCGGACTCATGTATTCCGGTGTTCCGATCAACTGTCCTGTTTCTGTACAGAAGGATCGTTCCGTCAGTTCCATGCTGGTGGCTTTGGCCACGCCGAAATCAATCACCTTGGGCCGAGGTTGACCGTCAGGATCGGTGGATACCAGGATGTTGGATGGCTTCAAATCTCGATGAATGATGCCCTTGGTGTGGGCATGCTGGACTGCAGCGCACACTTCGATCATCAGTTGCAATCGTTCAGTTGTCTCAAGGCGATGATCGTCACAGTATTCCGTGATCGGCTCTCCCTCGACATATTCCATGACGAAGAAAGGACGCCCATCATCTGTAGCACCGGCGTCGTACACCGTTGCGATTCCAGGATGATCGAGGATGGCCAAGGCTTGGCGTTCCGCTTCGAAGCGGGTGATGACACCAACCGTATCCATCCCTGGCTTGATAATCTTTAAAGCCACACGCCGACGAACTGGAGTGTGTTGCTCAGCAAGGTAGACGATACCGAAGCCACCTTCTGCGACCAGTGAGAGTATTCGGTAGTGACCGACCTGATCACCTGGCTCGAGCCTCAGGTGCGGAGGTAGATCAATGACTTCGTCTTCACTGGTCCCCAATCGGATGGTAGGCGTGTTCGTATCGGGCCGAAATGGATCATCCTCATATGCCACATGCCAAGGATACCAGTCGGCATATCACCCCGGACTATGAATCTGGTCTGCCGGATCAACTGGGGGTATGAAACGGCCCGTACCGGTCATGTGCTCCAGTGCCGACATCGCCTCCTGTGCGACTGGCTCGCCGATATCTGATAACCATTCAAATGGTCCACGGGGATAATTGACCCCGTAACGCATGGCTACATCAATATCTCGTGTATCACCCACCCCATCCTGCTTTGCCCACATGGCCTCATTCAAGAGTCCGCAAAGTATGCGTGTGAAAATGACTTGTCGCACGGGCTCATCCGTGCCTGAGCAGGCATTCATCGTAAATTTCCGGATCGGTTCCATGAGACTGCCATCCACCGTCGCCGCATCATGCCCTGGTCGAACGAGTGGAAGGGGCGTCTCACCAGACCAGTCATAGACACCGGCACCAGTCTTGCGTCCCAGGTGACCTTCGGCCACGAGTTGTTCTTGCACGAGGCTTGGCATGAGGCGTGAAGGCTGATTCCAGCAATTCCACACGGTTCGGGTAGTCGCCGTGTTGACGTCGTGGCCGATGAAATCAGTCAGTTCCAGAGGCCCCATCCGAAAGCCACCGAGTTCTTTCATGGTCGAATCAATGAGGTCGGGACCGGCCAGTCCATCTTCCAGGCACCGGAAGGCTTCCAGGTAGTAGGGACGTGCGACACGATTGACGATGAACCCCGGTGTGTCAGCAGCGCAAGCAACCTGTTTACCCCAATCCGTCGCGATGGCAACAGCTCGGTCAATCACCTCTTGATCAGTGGCCTTTCCTCGTATGACCTCTACCAAACGCATCACAGGCGCTGGGTTAAAGAAATGCATTCCACAGGTTCGATTGGCTGTACCAAGTCGTTCGCCCAAGTCGGTGACGGACAATGAAGAAGTGTTGGTTGCAATGATCGCGTCTGTCGGCACCTTGTCCAGTAAAGGTGTCATGGCATCGACCTTGGCATCAAGATCTTCCACGATGGCCTCAAGGAGCACGGTGCAATCATCAAGCTCAGCTGGGTCATGAACCGCGTGCAACCGGTTCAAAGCTCCTTGAGCGTCATCGGCTGTCATTCGCCCTTTCTCGACGGATCTCTGCAGCCGTTTCTCGATGCCCCCGATCGCCTTATCGACGATGGCAGGCGTCGTGTCCAGCAGCTTCACATGCCATCCATGGCTCGCTGCTACTTGGGCAATTCCAGCGCCCATGGCGCCGGTACCCAAGAGACCGAGAGTATCTCGTGAGGTCATGGTCTATTCGCCGACGAACTTCGGCGCTCTCTTCTCTAGGAAGGCGCTGACACCTTCAAAGTGATCCTTTGTCCGACCTGCGGTGTCTTGTGCAAAGGCTTCGGCTTCCAGTTGTTCGCCAAGAGACCGCTCTAACGAATCGTTCAATAATCGCTTGGTCAGGGCGAGTGCACGTCCTGGAAGTCCAGCTAAGTGCGTGGCAATGGCCTGGGTCCTGGTCTCGAGTTCGTCTGCTGCGACAACCTCGTTCACCAGGCCGATCTGCAAGGCTTCATCAGCCTTGACCTTTCGTCCGGTCAGGCACATCTCCATGGCACGTCCCAAGCCCACCAACCGTGGGAGCGTCCAGGTACTGCCCGAATCCGGGATGAGTCCCACATTCACGAATACCTCGATGAAGGATGCATGCTCAGAGGCGATACGCAGATCACAAGCCAAGGCCAAGCTACATCCAGCGCCGGCAGCGACACCATTCACCGATGCGATCACGGGTTTTTCCATCAGGCGGATTCGGGTGATCATCGGATCGTATCGACGTCGAAGATCCTCACCGAGTTCAGGGACATGCCCAGGCACATACTTGTCCTTGAGATCATCAAGATCTTGTCCGCTGCTAAAGGCACGACCGGCACCCGTGATGATGATCACGCGCACGTCTGGATCTCGATCAGCTTGTTTCAATCCAGCAATCATCTCTTCGCTGAAGGCGTCATTAAATGCGTTCAGGACATCTGGTCTGTTGATCGTGATCGTCGCAACGTGGTCGGTCGTTGTGACCGCAATCGTTGTGTATTCAGTTGCTGTAGTGGCCACGGTTGACTCTCCTTGCTTCATCGTCCTGTAAAGGACGGCTTGCGCTTCTCTACAAAGGCGGCCATGCCCTCCTTCTGATCTTCCGTGTCGAAGAGCATGTAGAAGAGCTTGCGTTCATACTCCAGCCCTTGGCTCAGTGAGAGTTCATGGGCTTTGAGGACAGCTTCCTTGGCATAGCGGAGTGCCGTTGCGGGCTTGGATGCCATCGTCTTGGCGACCTTCATCGCCTCGTCGAACCAATGTTCCCGTGGAACGACACGGCTGACAAGTCCATGTGCCAAGGCCTCTCTGGCAGACAAAAAGCGGCCCGTGAGCACGACATCCATGGCCAGAGCCTTGCCGACGGCACGCGTCAACCGCTGTGTGCCTCCCGCACCGGGCATGACTCCGATATTGATCTCGGGCTGTCCGATTCGAGCTGTTTCGGAACAGATGACTACATCGCAGTGCATCATCAGTTCGCATCCGCCACCCAGGGCGAAACCACTGACTGCGGCAACGATGGGTTTCTTGATTCGCTTGATGCGTTCCCATTGGGCGAATTGGTCACGACTGGCCATCTCGCTGACTGAGGCAGTACTCATGTCACCGATATCAGCGCCAGCAGCCCATGCACGTTCCGAGCCAGCCAGCAGGATGACGCTGACGGCATCGTCCTCGTCATAGGCTTCCATCAGAGTGGCCATCTCGGTCATGAGCGCGAGATTCAGCGCGTTAAGTACCTTGGGTCGATTGATCCGGATCACGGCAACGGCACCATGGGACTCGGTCTTGATATGTGATTCATCACTCATTGCTTGGGCGTCTCCGCAGAGGACGTTGGCTTCGATGCACGGTCGACGATGCGTTGTAGAACTGTCTTCGGAAGCACCCGTTGTATTTGGCGACCCCGACCCAATAGTCGGTCTCCTGCCCAGGCCGTTACCTCGCAGACAACACCATCGTCATCAACCTGGATGGCTTCTGCTTGTACACGGACGAGTTGGCCAACGGGGGCCGGTGATAGGTGATCAATACTCAAATGTGATCCAATGCCTTCTTCGTTGTCTTCGAGATGTGGGGCGAGGACTTTCCTGGCAGCGAGTTCCATGTGATGAGCCATCGACCAGGTGGAGTACACGCGATGCACCACGATGTTATCGAAGGCGGGGCACATGTCCTCCGTGACGGTAATCGTCACATCAGCAACCTGGCCGACCTGGAGGGTGGACTTCACGAAGCTGGCAGTGTAGCGATGCCGCTGGAGTCGCTGGTCCATGGCTGGCGTTACAGATCAGGGACGCTCCCCGTAGACTGCCTACGTGGAGATTGTCTTCGGACTTCTGGTGCTTGGATTCGTTGCGACGACCATCTGGCTGGTTTTAGCCACGGTCGTCACGGTTCGTGGATTGCGCCGTCCACCACGGCATGCCATGGCCAGGGCCCTGGCTTCTGGTGCACCGCTCAGCCCAGAGGACACGACTTGGACGACGGAGACCTGGTCCTTTCATGCAGCCGATGGTACGGAGCTTCCGGTGTGGACCGTTCAGGGGGATGGCGTTGGTCCCGTGACGGTGCTCATTCATGAGTGGGGGCACTCACGCGTGGATTGGCTGCCGTTCGTCGAGGCGTGGCGTGCTCAATCACCTTCGGTGGTGATTCCTGATCTTCGTGGTCACGGTGATGCGAAGGGTTTCTGCACGTTTGGTCGCAACGAAATTGATGATCTTGTCGGTCTGATTCAATCCCTTGGCACCAGTGCTATTCGAATCGTGGGTTGTGGATTTGGCGGGACCCTGGCGTTGGGGGTGACAGCGACCATACCTGAGGCTGTCTCCGAGGTCTTTGCAATTAAGCCCTGGACACCAGAACCCCAAGCGTTGTTTGATCGGCTGTGTGATACCGGTTTTCAAATCCGACCTCCGAAGCTTGTGTTCGATTACGGAATCAAGTTTGTCGGCATGGACAGCTTATTGACAGGTTCAATACCAGCCGGACCTACGATTCATCTCCAGAGCGATCCCGGAGCGACTACTAACGGCCTGCTGGATCGCATCGGTCGAGATGATGTCTGCTTCATTGATGCGGATACGTCATCGATGTGACATCCAGCGCCTTGTCCAACTCATCCGCTGGGAGGATGTTGTTCTGAAGGCAATACTCTCGGATGGTGAGCCCCTGGTCGTAGCACTCATGAGCAATGTGGGCGGCTTCGTTGTAACCAATGATGGGAGCGAGGGCAGTTCCCAGCATCAGGCTGCGTTCCACGGATTCCTTGATAGCCTTTCGATTGGGCTTGATCCCATCTACACACTTGCTCTTGAAGACATCAGCAACGTTGCTCAGGAGCGTAATGCTTTCCAGCAGAAGCACAGCCATCAGGGGCATGGCAAGGTTTAGTTCCATGAGGGAACCCGTGCCGCCCATCCCGCCGATGGACACCGTGACGTGATTGCCAGCGACTCGCATGGAGACTTGCATGACTGATTCGACGATGACCGGATTGATCTTTCCCGGCATGATGGACGAACCGGGCTGGATGGCGGGCAATTCAAGTTCCCCGATGCCACATCGTGGCCCGCACCCCATGATGCGGATGTTGCTTGCAATGGTTGAGAGACTGACTGCGATCGTGTTCAACCGCCCGTGCGCACCCACAACACAAGCTCGTGTTGCTTGCGCCTCAAAGTGATTTGCTGCCTCAGTGAACTTGAGTCCGAGAGTTCGGGACAGTTCTGAGCAGACGAGCTTTGAAAATCGCGGGTGGGTGTTAATACCCGTCCCCACCGCAGTACCGCCAATGGGCATGTTCTCGGCGAGGTCCTGCATAGCGAGCGTGGCGCGGGTGATGGAATGGGTCAGTTGGGCTTCATAGCCTGAGAATTCCTGCCCAAGGCGAATCGGAGTGGCATCCTGAAGATGCGTTCTTCCGATCTTCACGATCGAATCAAACTGTTTCGCTTTCCGGGCAAGTGATCGTTCGAGTTTCTTCAGCGAAGGGAGGAGCGCGTGCTTGATGTGAGAGGCTGCTGCGATCTGCATGGCCGAGGGCATCGTGTCATTGGATGACTGACCCATGTTGACATGGTCATTCGGGTGGACCGGATCTTGTGCCCCAATCTTCTTGCCAGCAGCCTGACAGGCCAGGTTCGAGATCACTTCATTGACGTTCATATTCGTCGAAGTGCCTGAACCGGTCTGGTACATGTCGACCGGAAAATGACGCATCATGCCCTGTCGCTGGGCTGGGTCCTCAAGGGCCGAATTGATTTCTTTGCAGGCCTTTCGAATGAGGCGAACCCGCTTGGCATCCAGTTTTCCAAGTTTTTCATTAGCGGTCGCTGCCGCACTCTTGAGATTCACGAAAGCATGGATGACCTCCCATCCCATGCCACGGTGCGCAACTGGGAAGTTCCGGACAGCCCGTTGGGTGGTGGCGCCGTAGAGCATGTCGATGGGAACCTCCATGGATCCCATCGAGTCCTTTTCGATACGAGTTGCGCTCTTCTTTGTGGTCTTCTTCGCGTTCTTCTTCGTGGTCTTCTTCTTGCTCACGTTGAAGTCTCCTGGGCACGCCAATGCCCTCATCAGTTCGTCCAGAGGAGGTGGACACTACCACCCGCTTCATACAGTCGCCACTGTGGCGTGCCTCAGGCCGTATCGAGTATGAGCGGCAGGACCTCATCTGCCGACCCGAGTAATTCCAGATCGGCAATCTCACTGGCGCCACTGGCCTCCTGGTTGACGATGATGATCCGGGCACCCGTTTGGGCTGCCAGGCTGATGAGTCCAGCTGCGGGGTACACGACGGCACTGGTGCCGACCACGATGAGCGCATCGCACGCGATGGCAGCGGCTTCGGCACGTTCCCACGCATCTGTTGGCAGTGATTCACCGAACCAGGTGACGGTCGGTCGCAGTCCAGACTGGCCACACTTGGGACAAGACCGATGAAAGGGGGGGTCGTGCATGTCTACAGGTTCCGAATACCCACAGTGACCATGGCATCGATCGGCTGTGATATCGCCATGCAACCGAATGATGTCTCGGCATCCGGCCCGATCCAGAAGATTGTCCGTGTTCTGAGTGATCTGCACGATGTCGTTTCGGGCAGCCAGTGCACCATGGGCCGCATTGGGTGATGCCTCGGCCATCTGGCGTCGCCTGGCGGCGTACCACTTCATCACGAGTTCAGGATCTTCCTTGAATCCTTCTGGTGATGCGAGACGCATTGGGTCATAACGGCTCCACCAGCCATCACCCGGATCGCGGAATGTGCCGACGCCAGAAGGGGCGCTCAATCCAGCGCCGGAAAAACAGGTGACAGACTGGCTGTTCCTGAGCACCTCAACTGCTTGCGTGATCTGATCACTTCCCGGGTCCATCATCCGCTTCATCCGGGGCATCATCAGTGGTGCCTGGATCGTTCATGAGGGGGTCCACGGCAATGCCCAAGCGTGTTTTCAGGGCATCATCAAGCTGCTCGTTGAAACGCTGCGTGATTTCATCCTTGACGGCACCCGCTGATTCCGGGTGGGATTCCTGGATGATTTCGTAGGCCTCGATCCATTGTGGCATGTCATCGTGCATGTTTGCGGCAATGGCAAAATCCCTGCTGAGTAGGGCGGCTTGGAAACGCATGTCTGAGAGTTCTGGATCTTCGGTATGGAGTTTCTCAAGCAGGATCACTGCGGTCTTGGCCTTATTCTCCTGAATGAGCAATGGCACGAGTCTCTTGAGAATCACAATCTGCTCAGCCTTGTCCAGGTTCTCTTGCTCAAGCGCTTTGTCCAGGATGGTGATGCGTAAGGTTTCGTCTACAGCTGGATGTGCTGCCAGACGGTCATCAAGCAGAGGCTGATCCACAGGTGGAACGGATTCACTTGCCTTGGAGATGGCTTCTAACCAGAGTGTTTGTTGTGATTCACCCGGTGCAGATAACTCAAGCACACGGTTGATCCTGTCCAGGGAACGATCCGTAGGCATCTCCAGAGCTGCTTGGATTGCGATTGGGTAGATCGCTGAGTCACTACCGTTGGCGAGCACGCTTTCGTACCGCTTGCGCCGAAGAAGGGCTTCGGCCACTGCGGATCGTGTTGCTGAGTCGGGGTCCCGCAGCAGGAGATCTGCCTCAACCAGTTCAGAGTCAGGTCCCACGAGCACGCGTAGTGCAAGTTCCGAGGGAGTCGAGGATTCGTCACTGCTATCACCGAGCATCTTCAGGACCTCGAGACGTTCTTCCTCGGTTGGTGCATTGCTACGAAGGAAAGACCATGTGGTTGCAGATGCAATATCACGTGTCTCCTCATCCTGGAGCAGGGGGAGCACCTTGCCCAGGTCGGTTCGATCCCCCCGAATCTGGAGGAACCGAAGGGCGTGGTTGAGAACCTCAGGATCGGATTCGATCTCAAGTCGCTCTGTCACGTGGTTCATGATGTCTGGATTGGAGAGCTCCCCAAGCAGGGATGCCACCTTGCGTCGGATCTCGACATCGGAATCCTCGAGCCGTTCAAGCACGGTTTCTTCGATCGTCTCGTTGGCTTCACCATCTCGAAGCAGTACGGCCACGCGATCGACGCCGAAGGCACGGATGCCGGCCCGGTCATCTTCCAGCATGTCAGGTATGCGTTCGAGTTGCTGCTCAATTTGCAGCAGCGGCCAGAGGTCTCGATAGACATCCACCAGCCTGGTGACGACAAGTCGATCCCGTTCCCGTGCCTGCCGCAACTGTGTTTCAAGATCCGTGATGCGACGCCCTTGTGCTTGGATGGCATCTCGCAACCAAAGTGTCGAGGGACGATCCTGGTTGGCATTCCACCAAGCAAGCCATCGCTTCGTATCCCACTTGTCAGGAAGACCAGTCAGCCTGGCCAAGCTGTTCATGGCGGCATCCGCCAAGGGCCTGGGCGGTGATTGCTGTAACAATTCAATGAGAACGCCAGTTGCTTCCGCGGGCTGGGAGTGCAATTCGCCGAGACAAGCCACCGCTGATTCACGTTCAGCGATGGGCACCTCGGGATCGAGTGACCTGTTCATGATCGAATCCAGGATGTCCGGGGATGTTTCGGCATACCTCACAAGGAGGCCACCGAGTGATGCCCGGTTCACTGGTGGAACCGTGGCCAGTGCATCCAGCGCAGCTTGGCGAAGGGCTGGTGCGGGCCGAATTTCACTCTCAATCGCTGTGAGCACAGCCGTGACTTGTGGCTCACGTCCTGAGGTCAATGCCTCCGCGAGAATATTCATTGCTTCCGGAGAATGTTGCGCGAGCAATTCGGCTGCTGCTGCCTGGCGGGTGGCAGGATCCAGATCTTGAGATGTGCTCTGGAGCGTGTGCTGATCACTCTGGCGGCGGTGGGCCTCGCGGAGAGAATCTTGCTGGGCTCTTTCAACCGCAGCGGGGTCCGGCCCGGAGGAGGTCGGCCCACAACCCGAGAGCAGAATGGACAGCATTGCCGCCCAGGCAGCCTGCCTGGGGGGACGGCATCCGAGTTGATGATGAGTCGCCATGCCTGGGTGTATTGTACGAGCCACTCCGATGCCGGGCTTGGGAGCAGCGTCAAGAACCCGCTTGGCGTTTCCTGGCCTACACTGGTCGCACGAAGCCTTGATACGGATACCCCTATGACCGACTGGTTTGACGCTGAAGATCACGCTTGCCGCGCCCTGGACATGCTGGAGCGTGGCCGATGGGCAGAAGCTGAATTGGAGCTTCGGAAAGCCCTGTCGATCCACCCGGACCAGCCCGAGTGGCTCTATCACCTCGGGATCGTGCTTGAATCCAGTGGACGGGATCGCCAAGCTCGAGCGTTGTTCGAGCGGGCAGCTGAACTTGTGCCCGACCAGGTCGAGGTTGTTGGATCTGCCGCCATGGTGTGTGCTCGCTTGGGGGATCGGGAACGGGCCCTTCATTGGCTCGAGCGTGTCTTGGTTCTCGACCCTGCCAATGAGGACGCCTTGGCTCGTCGCATCGAGATGTTGGTTGCCCAAGGTCGGCATGATGAAGCAGAGACGGCCTTCTACCTGGCCGAAATGACATTGGATGGCCCAAGCCCAATGTGCTTGCTGGAAATCGCTGTGAGTCTGATTGCACGCGGCCAGTTCCGTCGAGCTGGGTGGTGTTTGCGTGAAGCGATGAAGCGAGATCCTGGGCTGCCTCGAATTCGACTCCGTCTTGCCGAGGTGCATGCGTCCACGGGCCGCCTCGATCGCGCCATTCAATTGTGTGGCCGCGAGGTTCGTGAGGATCCTGCCAACCTCGAAGCGCTTTCGCTCTATGCCAACTTATTGGAGGCGGCAGGGCGACGAACTGAAGCGGCAGAAACTCATCGCCGCGTTCTCGACTTTGATCCCAGTGATGTCCAGACACGGGAAGGGCTGGCCAGGTTGCTGGCCAATTCAGGTCAGTACGAGCGGGCCCTGGTTGAATGGCAGATGGTTCGTAAGTTGGCCCCAGGGCTCCCTGGTGTCGACTTGGCGCTGGGAGAAATCCAGATGCTGTTGGGTCGAGCAGCGGATGCTCGTTTGTCCCTGCTTCGGGCCCATGAATACTGTTGTGACCAACTGGTTCAATTGTCACCGGATCCGGCAGAACTCAGTCGACTGGCGACCATGTTGCTTCAAGTTGATCTGCCTGCTGAAGCGGTTGTGCTCATGGAGGCCGCACGTGAGACGTCACCGGATGATCTTGACACGCTTCGACTTCTTGCTCTGGCGAGATTCCGCTCAGGCGATGTTCGTGGAGGTATGTCAATGAGCCGACAGGTGGTCCGCCTGGACCAGACCTGCATGGTGTCCATCCACAATTTGGCCTTGGGGGCGTTGCAGCGTGGACATCATGACATCGCTGCAAGCTGGGTTCGTCGCGGTCTTCGTGAGAATCCTGGTGACGAGGGCTTGCGTCGTATCCGAGTCCGGATCTGGTTGATGCGGATGGGGGGACAGCCGCTGGCCTGGGCTACTCGTTGTCTCAAGGGACGAGACGGATCAAGATCTTGGGGGATCTAGAGCGTGCCGTCGGTGTAGGGCAGGATCGCCATGAACCGAGCACGCTTGATTGCCTGGGCAACCTTACGCTGGTCATTGGACGTCGTACCCAGACGCTTGCGGGAGTAAATCTTCCCATTAGGCGTCATGAGACGTCGGAGTTCTTCAACATTCTTGTAGTCAACCCAGCTTCGACCCTTGGGGTCTTTCTGGAGATAGTTGCCACGGCGTGATCTTCGCCCATTCATCGCATGCTTCCTATTCGTCGCGGATACTGGATTGCAGTAGCCCTCACAGTTGGCCTATGAGGGCGACGAGCCATGTAGTGTAGTCTCCAGCGGGTGATTCTCAACCCGTGGGTCAGGTTTGGATGGAGTGTTTGGAACGTGAAACAGCCTTTGAAGCAAATAAACGGCGATTTTCGAGTGGTCAGAGGGCTGTGAACAGTCCTCGGATCGGTATCACCCCAGACATTGTCGAGGGCCGGGTCACCCTGGCGGTCAACTATGTCAATGCCGTGGTCCAGGCCGGCGGCGTCCCACTCATTCTGCCACCGAGGCCTGAATTGGCTCCGATGTTCGTGGAGATCTGTGACGCGGTCATCCTGTCGGGTGGGGACGATGTCATCATGGAAGATTGGGGACAGTCCACTCATGAGGCTGCTGTCCCTGTTGATCGGCACCGCCAGGATTTTGAACGGGCCATGATCGCTGCCTTGGACGACGTACCCCAGTTGCCTGTGCTGGGCATCTGCCTTGGCATGCAATTGATGGGTATCGAGCAGGGCGCCAGCTTTGCACAGCACTTACCAGACATGCTTGAGACCGCTGAGGAACATCGACATGATTCGGTCCATCTCATCGAGGGTGACGCGCTCAATGGAAAGGTCACGAGTCATCATCACCAAGCCTTGTTGGATGCGGGACGCTTGGAGGTGATTGCTCGTGCCCATGACGGGGTGGTGGAGGGCATCTCGGATCCAGATCGGCATTTCTACCTGGGCGTTCAGTGGCATCCGGAGCGGACGGAAGACGACGTGCTTGGTCCCGGACTTTTCCGTCGGTTAGTTGCAGCATGTCGAGCGCACCATGACGCCTGACGAACGGCCACTCTCTGTGATCGAATCACCGCTTCGCGAACAGCATGAAGCTGAATCGGTTCGCGATCCTGTGGAAATTGCGGCGCTGAATGAGGCCGATCGACCCGGGGCAGCAACCGGGCAACCCGAAGGGCGGCTGGAACTCGAATACCTGCCATGGGGTGCTGGTGAGGGATCCGAAGACAGTCCAAGTTGCTGGATCCTGGCCACGTGTGGATGGGTCGAACTCGAGTACGCGGCCATGCGTCGCGGATGCGGCTTGTTGGATCAGCCCAACCGGGCCACGATTTCGCTGCGAGGCGAAGATCGAACCGATTTGGTCGATCGAATGGTCACCCAGGATCTTGGTGGGCTGGAGAGCACGCGTGCCTGCCGGAGTTTCCTCACGGATCGCAAGGGGCGACTGATTTCCGACCTGCTGATCCTATCCTTGCCAGATGAAATTTTGTTGGATGTCGATGTCCACCAAAGGCACGTGGTCTGTGAGGTTTTGAAAGATCACGTGTTCACTGAAGATGTCAGCATCGAAGATGCCACTGAACGTTGGTATAGGATCGGTCTGCATGGCCCGGAAACAGCGACCGTCCTCGATGGCTTCGGTTCGTTTCCTGGATCCGAGCTTGAAGTTTCGATGTTAGACCTGGTCAACTCGACCATGCCTGTTGTGCGCCGTGATCTTGCAGCGACTTCGGGTTGCGATCTCTTCGTGCCCCGTGACAAGGTGGTCGACGCCTGGCAGGCCTTGCAGAAGCAAGCGGGTATTCGTGCAGTCAGAGCCCGGACTGTTGGGTGGTATGCCTTCAACACGGCTCGGGTCGAGGGAGGGACACCTCTCTTTAACATCGACTTCGGCACCACGAATCTGCCCCATGAAACGGGACTGATTGACACATGCGTGAGTTTTACGAAGGGGTGTTATCCCGGACAAGAAGTCGTGGCCCGGATGCAGCACCTCGGGCAACCCAAGCAGCAACTTCGTGGCCTTCGGATCATGTCGGATGGGTTGCCAGTGGCCGGAACCCAGGTCTTTGCAACTGAAGACGCCGAACTGGCTGAACCGACGGGGGTGGTGACGTCTAGTACGATCAGCCCGTTGGCAGGCGCGACACCTCTTGCCTTCGCCATGCTCAACAAGCGTGTCGTGGCCGAGGGAACGATCGTTCGTTTGCATGCGGAAGGTGAGGTTTGCCAGGCCCGTGTCGGTGGCCTGGATGTTCTTGGTTCATCGGAGTCAGCATCGTGAAACCACCGTCCACAGCACCAACTCCCATGGGCAACATCCCTGATGATCCCGGGCTGGGGACGGTGACCTCTTCTGAGATTCTGTTGTTGGTCATGGGTGGGATCCTGACGATCGCCGTGGCCATCGTCCTGATCATGACCATCGCTCGAAAACAGGTTCGGAACCAGTAGTCAACAATCACTTCAGCCGGGTCGCGTGGTGTGCGTCGCCTCCTCCGGTAGGATCGCGGTCATGAAGCTCCCCAGCAGCATCCTGATCACCGAGGTCGGTCCGAGAGATGGACTGCAAAATGAGCCTGAAACAATCCCGGTAGACGACAAGGTAGCGTTCATTGATTGCCTGTCGGTGAGTGGCCTCAAGGAGATCGAGGTCACCGCGTGTGTGAGCCCCAAGTGGGTTCCCCAACTTGCGGATGCCAGTGAAGTTCTGAATCGCATTCAACGACACCCGGATGTGGCGTACTCCGTTCTGGTTCCTAACCTGGAAGGCTGGCAGCGTGCCTCTGATGGTGGAGTGGACAAGATTGCTGTGTTTACGGCTGCCAGTGAGCAATTCAGCCAACACAATACGAATGCCAGTATTGCCGAGACACTCAAGCGTTTTGAACCCGTCATAGCCGCAGCACACAGTGCATCGTGTCCGGTGCGTGCGTACGTGAGTTGTGTTGTTGCCTGTCCATACGAGGGTCGCATAAGGCCTGCCCAGGTCATGTCAGTCGTCGATGGACTGCTGGCCATTGGAGTTGACCAAATTGATCTTGGTGACACGATTGGACAGGCGACGCCCGAGGATATGGATGCCCTGATCAATGTCATCGGAGAACGGGTTCCCGTGGGCGCGTTGGTCTTCCACCTGCATGACACCAGCGGTCAGGCATTGGACTGCTGTCTTCGGGCGATGCAATTGGGCGCTCGTCGGTTCGACACCTCTTGTGGGGGCCTCGGGGGATGTCCCTATGCACCAGGTGCATCGGGCAATCTCGCCACAGGTGATCTTCTGGACTTATGCGAGGCGCAAGGAATCGAAACAGGTGTGGACCAAGCAGCCCTCCATGAGGCTGCTGTCGGCATCGAGACGGTCCTGGGTCGTTCACTGACCGACCGTGCTCACCACAAGGATGATGAGTAGACGCTTGATGTTTCTGAGTTGACCGTGTTGTGTCAGCGAGGCGGACCAGTTGGTGATGGTGGTGTGTCATCTTCATTGGTGAAGGACGCACCGGGGCCAATGGTCAGGAAGTTCTTTCCTCGTCGCTTTGACTCAAGCGCACGTTGATCGGCGATACGCAGCAGGCCGGCAGGTTCAGCGGCATCCCATGGGTAAGAAGCAAGTCCTCCCGAGATACTGAGGGTACCCGGGGCCTGCAGTCCAAGACGTGGGAACCGCATGCGGGCAATCTGAGCCTGGAAACGGCGTGCAATCTTCTCGACCGAATCTGGGTGGGTCGATCCGGCTGTCCGTGGGGCTTCGAGATCGGCGAAGACGACTGCAAACTCATCACCACCAACTCGGCAGACGCGATCACCTGTTCTGATGACTGAGCCCAGGAGGCGAATGGTTTCCCTCAGGATGATGTCCCCTGCATCATGTCCATACTGGTCATTGAAGGATTTGAAGTCATCAATGTCGAAGACCATCACGGTCAATTGTCGCCGTAAACGACGTGATTCCTCGATGCTCTCTGACAGGAAATGGTTGAGATAGCGACGATTCCATGCGCCGGTCAACTCATCGCGGTATGCCATCTGGCGAAGGGTCGCCTGGGCGTCTTCCAGGGCCACCCATCGGGCGAGCCAGTTGGCCCAGGGCCGCATGTCGACAGCCTGACCGCTACTCACTACCAGGTGACCGTAGGTTCGTCCTGCAAATCGCACCGGTGTGCTGTTGGGCGTCTCTCTGTCCTGCAAGCGAATCTCTGACAGTCCCGTTTGTTGTTCGATGATGTGGACGGCACGTTCCCGCAGGTTTCCAGGTGAATACAGCAGGGCCTCCACCAAGTCGGTATCGCCAAAGCCGCCTTCGCCCTTATTCGATTCCAAATCCATTTCCGGTGTTGGGGCAACATCATGTGCCATCGGAACCGGTATATCGCTTTCTGGGGCTGCTGGTGAGGATTGTCCAGGCGGGACCCGACCTTCAAGAAGATCGGACAAAGTCGCGGGTGTCACTGGCCTTCCGATTTGGAAGTCAACGTGCGGTTGGATCTCGGGAACGGGGGGCTCATCTACGATGGCAACGATCTGCACCGTGGGATCCAGGCGACGGATGGATTCGGCGGCTCGAACGAGGTCGGCTCCATCGGAATCCGTTTGGAGGGCAAGTACTACTGCGTCGATCGGACTCGAGGCAGGGGCGACGGCGACTTCTCCCAAGGCTTCAAAAATGTTGGCCACGGGCTGGGGTCCGTCGGGTCCGGACTCCGCCATAGGGACCTCGCCGACCGTCAGGATACGTCGGCGTGTCGAGCGACTGGAGGATGCGCCGGTCATGGTTGCTCCGGATCATCCGGTTGTGGTGGATCTGTCTGATCATGGAGCAGCATGGCCACCTCTTCGCGGGACAAGGGTTCCGGGGCGAGATCTTCGTCTCCAGGATGGAACACAAGCGCGGGTGTTTCTGCCGAGGGTGTCTCGATGTGCGCCATGGTTTCCTGGATCCTCGAGGAGATCCTCGCTGATTCATTGAGTGGTTCCAACTGATGGTCGTGGGTGGTCCAAATCGGGATATCCGGAACGTGTCGGGCCATGGACGTACGCATGGCATCGACATCATCCGGCTCCGGATGTGGTGCGAGAACAAGCCCGGGGATTAACCCAGAGTTTGATTGCCATGCAGCCCGCAATTGCAGTTCTCGTCGAACAAGACAGGCTTCAGCCATGGCCATGCGAGGGTCGTGCTCCACACGCGGAGACCAACCTCGCTCGGATAGGGCTGCGTAGACCTGAGGATCAACAGGGCGATCCAATGGCGCCAGTACGACGCAGGTCAGCATGTCGGAGAGGGCCTCGCTCATCTCTCTCTCAATTCAATATCACCTCGAACCCTAATCCGGGCCGCTGGAAGGGCCATTCCGTTCCAATTCGGAGGGCACCTGAAGTGTATCCCAGCACTGGGATGAGGCCACCAACAGGTGCCCTCAAATTCAACGTCTTCTGAATTGGCCCCCTGGGGGTCAGGAAGAGCGGGATTCCTCATTTTGACCGAGTGATATTGCTGGCGGCCAGGAGGACAGAAGCAATGGCTTCGGCAGCTTCGGGGCGGGCTTGGGCGGCTAATGCATCCGACATGCTTCGGCGTTTCAATGGATTGTTGAACAAATCCGCCAGCAGTCGACCGACTGTGTCAGCAGTAGCCTGATCATCTTGATCCTCGACGATATGTGCACCCCCGGCATCCACCAGTGGGCGAGCGTTATACACCTGGTGTTGATCCCGGTGGTGGGGGTAGGGCAAGAAGATGGCAGGCACAGAATTGGCCTGGATCTCACCCACCGAGTTGGCACCAGCACGGGAGATCGTGATGGATGCGGCCCCCCAGGCCAATCCCATTTGGTCTAGGAAGGGCAGGACAATGGCTCGAATGCCAGCCTGCGCGTAAGTGGACGCAATCGCATGATCCCCACCGTCTCCAATGAGGTGAATCACCTGGCAATCAGCAAGACCTGCATGACTCACATCCAGCAACCGCTGCATGAGGCGATTGACACTCCCGGCACCCTGGGAGGCACCGGTCACGAGTAACACCGGTCTTTCAGGTTCCAGGCCGAGTTCTTTTCGACAATGTTCTGGATCACCGGGTGCCAAGGCAGCAGAGCGGATGGGCAGGCCCGTGATCGAGGAAGCGAATCGAGGTTGCACCGTATCCACCGTGCTGAGGATCAAATCGGCTTGTCGAGCAATGTGTCGATTGGCCTTTCCTGGAACGCTGTCCAGGTTCAGCAGAACCACTGGGCCGTTGAACATGTTGGTGTTTTGGGATCGCGCTTTAGAAATGCCTGGCATAACAGCAGCCGCGACAAACCCACCCAGTGCCAGGACGCAATCGAACTTGGTTCCTTCCAGCAACTGCCGAACGTGTCGGCTGGAGCGTTGCATGCCTCGCAGGCAACGCAGCAAGCCACTGGGACGAGTACTGAACGGCCTTGCGGGAACTGTTTCAAAGGAGACCGCTTCTTGCGACAGCATGGAGGAATCAATGGCCCGTTCGGAACAGATCACATGGCATTGGCTGCCCAGGGAGGCTAAGGCTTCAGCAACTGCCAGCCCAGGGCTGATATGACCGCCGGAACCACCACCAACGATCAGGACACGATGTTCCTCTGGTGCCTCGGCTGCAGGGTTCATGCGGTCACCGGTTGTCTGGGCCAATCCGGTTCCGTTCGCTTGTGTTGAGCACATCGATCAATGGCTACCAAGAGACCGATGGCAAAGCCCATAAGCAACCACCCCGTTCCACCGGAAGACAGCAAGGGGAGCGCAATGCCCTTGGTGGGCGCCATCCCGGTGACGACTACCAGGTTGACCAGGGCCTGAACAGTGATCATCAACAAGATGCCGAAGGCCAGGAGCCGCTGGAAAGGCTGTGTTGTGTTGAGAAGGATCCGCAAACCTGCAAGCAACAGTCCCATGTACAAGGCCACCACCAGCAGGCAACCGGCAAGTCCCAGTTCTTCGCAGATGACTGCGAAGAGAAAGTCAGTCGTATCCTCGGGCAGGTACCCAAATTTCTGTACACCGTTGCCAAGGCCACGGCCAGCCAGCCCACCACCCGAGATGGCAGACATTGATTGGAGCACGTGATATCCGATGCCCTCGGGATCGGCATAGGGATCCAGGAAGGCGCGGAGGCGATCAAGTCGGTATGGACTGGCAAACAATGCAGCGACGATGGCTGCGCCGGCTACAGGCAATGGCATCAGGGCGTGGGAAACGCGACATCCACCTGCCACGAGCATCGCCATGCCCACAACAACGATCACTAAGGCAGTACCAAGATCCTCGATTCCAATCAGCATGCCAATGACGAGGACGATCATGGCACCAGGCAGAAAGCCCTTGCGAAATTCACCGATACGATCAGCACGGGCCACCACGTGCCATGCGAGGAATAGCACCAGGCTCCACTTGGCGACTTCACTTGGTTGGAAGCCGATTGGGCCAATATCAATCCAGCGTCGAGCGCCATGGACTTCACGGCCCACGCCCGGGATCTGTACCAGCAATAGCAACAGGACCGAGATGGCGAGCAAAGCCGTGGGTATCCAAAGCAGGCTCGGTGGCTGGAGCTTGTCAATGGGAGCTCGCATCCCACACAGCAAGGCGATGAGCGCCAGGAGGGCCAGCACAGTGGTTCGGTTGAGGAGTAATCCAGGCAGTGTTGCCGCCTGTTCTCGGCCGACCGAGAGGCCGGCAGAGTGAACGGCAATCACGCCAAGGACGAGCAGGCCCGTGACGATCAACAGCAATGCCTGCCCTGGCCGGATCATGCCAGCAACATCGGTCCGGTCTCAGGACCGGCTGGAAAAGGCTTGCCTCAGCCGTTCAACTCAGTAGTGATCTCGGGCCAGGTGCGTCCCGGATTCGACGATTGGAATCGTTGAACCTCTCATGGTGGATTCCTGCATCCTGATGGACACATCCTTTGACAGCGGCTGCAATGCGGGGGCCTTCTGGGCGGTCTCCAGAGACCGACAAGGTGCACAGCTTGCCAGCAGGGGTAGTGCGATTAACGGGATGATGAGGAGGAGACGTTTGATCATGACCGCCTTCTATCGGCGCCTTCTGGGTGCTTGGTTTGAGACTTCATTGAAGGTCTTCCACATTCCTGGGGACGCTGGATGGAATGTGCCTTGCAGTTGGCCTGGTATTCATTTGAGGGGCCTCATCGCATACGTTTGGGCCTTCTTCGGGGTTCGAATTCCCTTTGAGGTGATCACATTTCACAGCTCCCGATAACAACGTGGCAGGGGGCGATACCATGCACGGTCCAATGATCGAACTAACCGTGAATCGTGATGCAAATGGACCTGCGGTCTACTTGCGCACCTTTGGTTGCCAGATGAATGAACTGGACAGCGAACTGGTTCGAGGGCATCTGCAGGCCTTGGGCTATCGATTCACCGATTCCCGGGCAGATGCCCAAGTGGTGCTGTTCAACACATGCTCCGTCAGGGAGCAGGCGGAAAATAAGGTCTGGAGCCGCTTGGGCGAACTTGGGATTGAAAAGCAGGAAGGCCGGCAGGTCGTTATCGGCGTCCTGGGCTGCATGGCAGAGCGTGAGGGCGTTGGCTTGATGAAACGGATGCCCCAGGTGGATCTCATGTGCGGTCCAGGTGAGCTGGATCGGCTGCCTATGCTCATCGACAATGCCATGCGAGATGAGGTGGTTGATCATGCGACCAGAGTCGCGCTCCAAGGCAATCGGTCGCGTCGTTCAAGCACGCTTTCAGCTGCCGAGGATGGCCTTGAACAACTGGACATGACTCGGTCGTTCGACCCGGATCTGGCCGAATCTGGCGGTCGAACAGCCCATGTCCGGATTACCCGCGGATGTAACAAGTTCTGCACCTACTGCGTTGTCCCACATACGCGTGGAGCAGAGGTGCATCGGCCACCAGCGGACATCATTGAGGAGTGCCAACGTCTCGCCGACCAGGGCGTTGTGGAGATCACCCTCCTGGGGCAGACAGTCAATCACTACGTCTATGTTCATGGGACTGCTGTCGGGGCGGATGGTGTCGAGCGGCCCCAGGTAGGACCTGGTCTGGCAGCGTTCAGGCGACCGGATCGCGGGGCCCCCGGCCAGCGTGTTACGACCTTTGCGGACCTCCTTGAGGCGATTCATGAGTCGGTACCAGCCATTCGCAGGCTGAGGTTTGTGACCAGCTATCCAAGGGATTTTGGGGATGACGTGCTGGCGGTGATCCGGGACTGCCCAAGGATCTGTCGTTACCTGCACGTGCCAGTCCAATCCGGCTCCGATCGCATCCTGAAGTTGATGAATCGCGGCTATACGGTCGGGGAGTATGAGGCCTTTATCCAGAGGGCCATTGAGTTCCTTCCGGACGTTTCTATTGCGGGTGACCTAATCGTTGGGTTCCCGACTGAAACGGAGGAGGATTTCCTTCAGACCTGCCAATTGCTGGAACGGGTGCCATTTAAGAACAACTTCATCTTTCGCTATTCGCCCAGGCCCGGTACGACTGCCATAGAGCGGCTTCCTGATGACGTTCCTGAGGATATAAAGCGACGCAGATTGAACGAACTCCTCGAAATCCAGGGCCGTATCAGCCATGAAGTCCACCAGGATTGGGTGGGCAGGATTGTGGATGTCTTTGTCGAGAAGGAAGGCCAGGGATCAGCCCGAAGCCAAGGCAATATTGAACTGGGATGGGAGCGGGCATCAACCCAACTCTCCGGACGAACCCCGGGTGATCTCATCACCGTTTTCGACCTACCCAGGGGCCTTCAGGCAACGGATTTCCTGGGCCAGATTCTGCCCGTGAGGGTCGAATCGGCAGGCCCTCGCCTCTTGAGAGGAAAGCTAGTTGAATCGCTCCTAAACGCTTCTTGAAGCCATCTAAGATGTTCCCCAATAGGACATTAACTTGGCTGAGAGCACCTTGAGGGCCGATTCAGGGATTTGGACGGTTTGATTGGATGGTCACAGGCAGGTGTATTGATTCAGTTATGCGCCTCAGAAGTCATGTAGTTTCCTGCATTTGGATCACTAGAATGCTTGACTCCTTGAGGGCTGCCTGTATGGTCGGCATGGTGGTATAGGCCTGTTGAGGGGCTCTGTGCCATCAAGGAAGGGAAGGGCTCTTGAAGGCCCTGTAATGAGTATGTGGTGGGCATATTGCCCCCCAATGAAAGTTTCAGGCTTTCTTCAAGTAAGAAATTGGATACGCTTACCAGTTCGCTGCGTAAAGAACGGCGAGACCAAGCGTTATCGAAAGAGGAAGATAAACGGGCTTGACTAGCCCTTAAAAGCAACCAAGTTTAATTAATGTCTCCCAATGCGAGCACGGACCACCCCGATCGGAAACCGGCCCAAACTCGTAGTCTCACGTGAGGTGGGGGCAGATCTAGATCTCGTTCCACAGAATTGCAGAGAAGAGAAAGGTTCCGAACAATGAATGTGAAGCGTGCTTCAGTATTCGCAGGCACCGTAGGCGCACTCGTGCTGGGTAGCTATGCGACCGCAGGATTCCAAGAAATGGCTTGGCATCAAGTTGATAACAGCAGCGGCCCCCAGGGTGGTAACACCTATCGCATCTATGCGTTAATGGACGCTGACAATCGTCTTGACGCAATCGCTGGTAACAGTAGCCAGAACCTGAGCCTTTCAGGCAACGGCGGTTTCGTTCAAATAGCGCAGGGTGGCCCAACCTCCTTGTCCATCAACAGTGGCTTTTTCCAGTTCGTTCCCGAACTTGAATGGGACTCTTATGTCACCATTGGTGCCCTCCACGCGGACGGCTTTCCATACGGCAACAATGCCCTCACCGATGTTGGTATCGATTGGACCGACTTTGAAGCTGGCAACGAGCTGATGACAGACAACGGCACCTGGTTCGTCACCCCTGACCAAGAGCAGGGCGGTGGCTTGGTTCACAGCAACTTGCAGGGTGAAAACGGATATATCGGTGATGGCTACGGCACACTGATTGCTCAGGTCACCACTAACGGCGATGGCGGGTATTTCTCTGGCCTCGTCCAAGGTAAGGATGAAAATGGCGTAACTTGGCAGGCCAATGTCAATGACTTCGCATATGGCATTCCTGCCCCTGGTGCCCTGGCCCTTCTCGGCCTCGCAGGCATCGCTGGCCGACGTCGTCGTCGCGCCTGAATGCAACGATCTGGTTGATTGACCTCCCAGAGGTCAAACCGACCCGAATGATTGATTCACCGCCGCAGCCGAAAGGCTGCGGCGGTTCTTTTTGCAGGCCTGCTTGAGTTATTGACACGCTCAGTGCGTCACTACTTTGGATTCTTCATTCGCACAGGCTTGGCGCTCTCAGAACAAAATGTTCTATAGATCAGGTTGTGCGCATGTTGTTCATTAACGTGCGTCATCATGTCGCCTTAGTACGAGTTGTCATTTGAAATTTGAATGAAAAGTGAAGTGGGGAAAAAACCCAAACTTAGCATCTGGATGGCTTGACCAAATGACAGGTCGGAATACCTTGTCCATTGGAGAAGGGGTGTGATCTGCCGGGCAACGTGGTGCGTGTTCGGCCTGTCCCCCCGATTTGGGAAGTCATCGGAAGTTTTAGTTCCGCACCACGTAATCAACGAATCTGGCCAAGGATCACGGCCAGATGAGGAGAAAGTCAAATGAGCAAGACAATCGTCTTTGCTGGAGCTCTTGGTGGGCTCCTGTTGGCATCAACCACTGCGTTGGGTTCCCCCTACCAGGGAATGACAATGGAGCTCACTAACAGTGGCGCGCAGGGAGATTCATATCGTCTCTACGCAGACCTTGATGCAGGTGCACGAATCGACGCTGTATATGGCAATGCACAGGGTGCATTGAGCATCTATGCAGCTGCAGGTTCGATGTATCACGATGCTGCTGGTGGCGCGACTTCGCAAGCCATCAACTCAGCCTTCTTCCAGTTCGTTCCATCGATGGAATGGGACTCCTATGTCAGTATCGGCGCGCTTTACTCCGACGGTAGCCCGTTCGGTGCAAACAACCTGAATGACATCGGTATTGACTGGGGTATTTGGGAAGGTGGCGGAGACCTTTGGACAGACAACGGTTCTTGGTTCGTGACTCCTGACGATGCTCAGGGTGAGGAACAGGGCGGCCGAGTCTTCATTGGTCAGTTCACTGTTGATGGCGGCACTGGCAGCCCACTTGATCTGCTTGGTCAGGTCAACCTCCAGGGTAAAGATGCCGATGGCAACACCTGGAATGAAATTGGTGCTACATGGGTCCCCGCACCGGGTGCCCTGGCACTGCTCGGCCTCGCCGGCCTTGCCGGTCGACGTCGTCGTCGCGCCTGAGCGACTATTTCCCGGTTACATGTCCGTTAACCCGGCATGAAACCCACCAACACACACGAAGCACCTCCGCGAGTCCGACTCGCGGAGGTGTCTTTTATGGGTCCCCGCTGCTGTGGTTGGGTAGCCCTGCCAAGGCATGCAGGCTTCCTCCAGGAGCCCCCAGGCTCATTCCGAGGGGATTTGAAATTAAATCCAACTTCGCCGTTCAGATTTCTTGACCCAATCCCAGGTCGGAATACCTTGACCTTTGGAGAAGGGGTGTGATCTGCCGTGCAACGTGGTGCGTGCTCGGCCTGTCCCCCCGATTTGGGAAGTCATCGGAAGTTGTAGTTTCGCACCACAGAATCAACGAATCTGGCCAAGGATTCAGGCCAGATGAGGAGAAAGTCAAATGAGCAAGACAATCGTCTTTGCTGGAGCCGTAAGTGGGCTCCTGTTGGCATCAACCGCTGCGTTGGGATCCCCCTTGCAGGGGATGACAATCGAGCTCCACAATAGTGGTGATCAAGGTAACTCCTACCGGATTTACGCTGATCTCGATTCAGGTGCTCGAATTGATGCTGTCTACGGTAATTCCCAAGGCACATTAGCGATTAATGCTGTCGGTGGTGCGTACCAAGACGCAGCCGGTGGTGCGACTTCGCAGTCC
>JAYZAT010000011.1:0-5139 GCA_036339555.1 Planctomycetota bacterium | reverse complement strand
ATCTTTGGTGCGTTTCAATTCTTCATTTGCAATTACAAGATCTGCAGCATTTCGAACTGCCTGAACCCAGAACACCAGGCTCACGACCATTGCAGATATCAAGACCACTAAGAAGGAAGCGGATGTTGCAACCGAGCCCTTGTTGCGCTTCAGGAATTTCTTGAACCGATAGGTTCTCGTGATTGGTCCCGCTTCCAGGGCGTCACCGTCCAGGTACCTCTGGACGTCCCTGGCCAATGCTTCCGGAGAGGAATAACGGTCCCGGCGGTCCTTGTGGAGTGCCTTGAGCGGAATCCACTCCAGTTCTCGGCGAAGCGTATGGCGGAGTGCATCCGTATCGGTCCGACGAGCAGTAGCAATAGCGGTAGCCTTGTCTACTTCAATCGATGACAACTGCGTGCTGGGTTTGGGAGGATCGACTTCTCGAATTGCGTGTTTTAACGCTTCCTGGCCCGTATGGCTCGTTGTGTCTTCCGCAAATGGGGGCTTGCCGACTATGAGTTCATACAGGATCACGCCCAGGGTGTAGACATCGGTTCGCGTATCGATGTCCTGTAAGCCCCTGACCTGTTCCGGACTCATGTAGGGAAGGGTTCCCACGGGCTGACCTATGTTCGTGTGCAGACTCATGTCGCTGAGCGTGCTTGAGACGGCCTTGGCGATTCCAAAGTCGATCACCTTGGGATGGTGATCATCATGTTCATCACGCATTACAAGGATGTTGCTTGGCTTGAGATCGCGGTGCATGATCCCCTTTTGATGGGCATGCTGAACGGCTTCGCAGATCTTGATAAAGAGCTCCAGCCGCTGCCTGGTGTCAAGCTTGTTGTTATCACAGTAGGTATTGAGTTGTTCGCCTCTGATGTATTCCATCGCGAACCAGGGGCGACCTGATTCAGTGGCACCGGCTTCAAGGACCTTGGCGATGCCCGGATGATCCATCATGGCCAGGGCCTGTTGTTCTGCCTGGAAGCGAGCGAGGGTATTGCGGGTATCAAAGCCAGGTTTGATTACCTTCAGGGCAACCTGGCGTCGCACCGGGCTGGTCTGCGACGCGAGATAGACGGTACCCATGCCACCTCCACCGACACGTTCCCGGATGGTGAAGGGCCCCACTGTGTCACCGCGTTGATATTCGCCTGGAATGGGTTGTTCAGTCGGTTTTTCAGGTGGGTCCTTCACAGTGGAATGATGATCAAGAAGTGCCTCCACCTGCACGCGAAGTTCCCTGTCCTCACCACACTGTTCATCGAGATTCGCGCCACGATCTTCCGGGGCCAACTTGAGGGCCTCGGTGAAGATCTGCTTAGCGCGGTCGTAGTTCATGGCGTGGCGGATTCCGCGGTGGCGTTTGCCCCCTGGATCTCTTCCAGCATCTGGCGGTACTCCGCGGCTTTGGCGTCATGGCCGGCTTCGGGTTCGGCTTCGTGCCAAGCGTCGTGGAGTTCGGCAAGGGCGGTGATCGACCAGAGCGTGCGTGGATGCTCATCGCCCCGGACGCGGCGTTGTATTTCAAGGGCCTCGGTGTAGTAGGGCATCGCCTCCTCGTACTTACCTTGTTTTGAGAGCACGTAGCCCACGGCGCGAATCGCGTAGAGCGTGTCGGGATGCTCATCGCCCAGGACTCGACGGCTTGTTTCCAGGGCCTCGGTGAAGTAGGACATCGCTTTCTCGTACTTTTCTTTCTTCAAGAGTAGCCAACCCATGCTGTTGATTGAGACAAGCGTGGCGGGATGCTCATCACCCAGAACGCGGCGTCTTGTTTCCAGGGCTTCGACGTTGTAGGGCATCGCCTCTTCGTACTTACCTTGTTGTGAGAGCAGGGTCCCCAATTTGCCGATCGAGATGAGCGTGTCGGGATGCTCATTGCCCCGGACGCGGCGGTAGCCTTCCATGGCCTCAACGCAGTAGGGCATCGCCTCCTCGTACTTACCTTGTTCTGAGAGCAGGTGGCCCATATTGCCGATCGAGCCGAGCGTGTCGGGATGCTCATCGCCCTGGACGCGGCGTTGTGCTTCCAGGGCCTCGGTGAAGTAGGGCATCGCCTCCTCGTACTTGCCTTGGCGTTTGAGCAGGCTGCCCATGGCGTTGAGCGACCAGAGCGTGTCGGGATGCTCATCACCAAGGACGCGGCGTCTTGTTTCCAGGGCTTCGACGTTGTAGGGCGTCGCCTCCTCGTACTTGCCTTGGTTCCTAAGCAGGACGCCCATGGCGTAGATCGAGCGGAGCGTATCGGGATGCTCATCGCCCAGGAATTTTCGATAAATTGTCAACGCTTCAACCAAGTGCGGCTTGGCCTCGTTGTATTGGCCAAGTGCCATGTACGTACTTCCGATGACACCACGAATCTCCGGTTCGACCAGCGGCTGGTCTTCGAACTTGGCCCCCACGCCCTTGGCGGCCTCCGAGAGCACCAGCTTCATCAACTCCTTGTCCATGGAACCTGCTTTTTTCGGATTAACCGATGAAAGCATGGTGGTCACGAAGTCCTTGACCGCCTCGGCCCGGGCCGTTTCCTGCTCTGCTTCATCGCGAGCCGGATCCGCAATGAAGCGTTGCCGTTCTGCTTCCGCCAGGAGCACCAACGCAACCACCATTGCTGCAATGAGAACCAGCACGAACGAAGCGGCCGTGATAACTGACACCTTGTTTCGCTTCACGAACTTCCTGAGTCGATAAAGCCGCGTGACCGGCCCAGCTTTCAGGGCTTCGCCATCCAGGTATCGCTGGACGTCTTGGGCCAAGTCGTCCGCCGACGCGTAGCGTTCACCACGATCCTTGCGAAGCGCCTTCAATGGGATCCATTCCAACTCTCGACGGAGCGTACTTCGCAGGCTGCCAGTGTCCGTTCGACGTAACTGGGCAATGGCGGATGCTTGGTCGACATCAATCGATGACAACTGCGTGCTTGGCTTGGGCGGATCCAACTCACGGATGGATTTCTTCATCGCCTCCTGGCCAGATGCGCTAATGGTTTCGCCCGAGAAGGGGACCTGACCACTGATCATTTTGTAGAGGATCACGCCAAGGGAATAGACATCGGTTCGGGTATCGATGTCATCGGAACCCCTGACCTGCTCCGGGCTCATGTAGGTCAGCGTTCCCACCAATTGACCGATCACCGTGTGCAGGGTCATGTCAGTCAGGTCACTGGAGATGGCCTTGGCGATCCCGAAGTCAATGACCTTGGGTTGCGGTTCATCGTTCTCTCCTCGGCTGACCAGAATGTTCCCGGGCTTGAGATCGCGATGCATGATCCCCTTTTGATGGGCATGCTGAATGGCCTCGCAGATCTTGATGAAGAGCTTCAGCCGCTGCCTGGTGTTGAGCTTGTTCTCATCGCAATATTCCAAGAGTTCCTGACCCTTGATGTACTCCATGGCGAACCAGGGCCTGCCGGTTTCGGTGGCGCCGGCTTCAAGTACCTTGGCGATATACGGATGATCCATGCGAGCCAGGGCTTGGCGTTCCGCCTGGAAGCGAGCGAGGGTACTGCGGGTATCAAAGCCGGGCTTGATGACCTTGAAGGCGACTTGCCGCTTGACGGGCACGGATTGTTCGGCGAGGTAGACGTCGCCCATGCCACCGGCCCCGAGTCGATCGCGGATGGTGAAGTGGCCCACAGTATCACCGCTTTGGTATTCGCCGGCAATGCGTTGTGGGGCTTGATCCTTCACGGTCAGAGAATGGTTCAACACTAACTGATCCACCTCGGCCCGGAGATCAGCATCATCACCACATTGTTCGTCGAGATACGCATCACAATCCTCCGGGGCCAGTTTGATGGCCTCGCTGGAGATCTTATTGGCGCGTTCGTCGTTCATGGTGCACCGGGGGATTGACCTGATCCGCCTCCAAGTTGTGCTTTCAGGGCCCGGATTTGGGACTGGATGTCATTATTCCTGTCATCAATTTTGTCCCAGGCTTCCAGGCAAGCGAGTCGCTGTTTCTGAAACTCAACTTCGTCTGACGATCTCAGCTTGTTATTGATTCGTTCGTACACCGCAGCCATATCATCAACTCGCGGATCATAGAGGTATGTGAGCTGATGATCGCTGAGGTCAGCAGTCACCCTTTCGAGTTCCTCGTGTGCCTCTTCATGCGCTCCAGCATGGAAGAGCACTTCAGCTAGGCCGATTCGTGTCCGGAAGATGTCTGGGTGTGTTGGATTTAGAACTTTACGTTGCGCAATTAATGCTGTTCTGAGATTTGCTTCGGCCAGTCCCGCATTTCCAAGTCGGGCCAGAGCTACACCATAGTTACATTGAACACGATAGATGAGGAGGCTGTTGGTCGCCTTTGCTTCATCTGCCTTCTCAATCAACACCTCGAGATTGTTCCGAGCTTTTTCGTTATAGCCTTCGATAAGATCAAGCTCGGATCGAAGAATCTCACGATGCCTTTCAACAGGGCTCTGGCCATGAGTTCGAGTGATGTCCATCAAGAAATCCCTAGCATTCTTCATATAGGGAGTATCTTCACTTCGTAAATCTGCGACGCTGTGCTCTTGAAGAATCAACTCAATGAGCAGGCACGTTGTCCGCATGGTGTCTGGATGCTCGAGGCCGATGTTTGGGTTATCTCTTTGTTGATAAAGACCCTCTTTGAGGATACGTTCGGCCAGTCGGTATTCCATTTCATGCATCGCCAGGATGCCTTCGACACAATACATGCGTAGTTTCTGCTGGGGATTGTTCTGCTTCAGACGAGCATTCTCGAGATGATCTTTGGCTTTTGTGGGATCAGATTGAGCGATCGCAAGCAAGGCTAAGCCGTAATGACCTTGGGATTTCGGCTTAAACTTAACTGTGTCAAAGTCATCTTTGGCGTCATCAAAGCGGCTCATGTCGAGGTACAACAGGCCACGTCTGTACCGAGCCTCCCACAAATCAAGTTCAATTTGCTTACTGACAGCGTTATCCAGTTCCTGTGAATCAACAAATGCTTTCTGCTTGCCGATTGTTTCCGTGAATCTTTGTTCCGATTTCTTGAAGTAGCCAACTTCATGGTCCAAGCGTGCTAAGGCTGCGCTGGTCCGAAGACAATCTCGATCGTCTTGGCCAAGGGACTCTTTTTGCGTTGTCTCAGCGGTATTCAGATATCTCCTGGCTTGGTCGTAGTGACCCACCTCCAGGTGAT
>JAYZAT010000010.1:0-9860 GCA_036339555.1 Planctomycetota bacterium | reverse complement strand
CTTCAAGGCGTTCTCATTGGCCAAGGCCCCTGAGTTCGTCAAGAAACAGTGCGCGAGGCGACGTTCACCTGTATGAGCCGCCCCTGCCAGCAGCGTCTCAGCAAATTCAGCAGCGTCTTGGTTGCATTGAAGATTGCCCTGCATGACGAGATCACCGGTAGCAGCTACCAGTGCGGTTCGGATGATGTCGAGATCTCCATGGCCGAACGCGTGGACACCGATACCCGTGATGAAGTCGTACTTCACAGAGCCATCCGTTAATTCGACCAACGCGCCACGCCCCAGGCCACTTCCCATCAGGGGAAAGACCAGTCCCCGACCCCGGGCTTCGCCATAGGCCTTGATCATGGCCTCGGCTGCAGGTTGCTTGGCAGGATCCGGGGCACGCACACCGGTGAGGGTGGATTGTGCCTGCCGGATTCCCTCCAGCACACAGTCGATGGCCGCCTCGACCTCTGGCGTCGCGACATCTGGATGGAGACCCTGGATGGACGATCTTGTTGTCATGGAGACACGATTGTATTCGCTGGACGAATCCAACGAGTCCCGTGTCCTCAGGTCCCGCGTTCGAAGGCCAGGGTGACCCAGGCCCCTCGATCAGCCCCACCTCGGCAGGCTTGGAAGGTCCTGGACTCCGGAACACCGATCGTGCAGGCATTCGTCGTGGTTGGTTGGCCATCTTCTGGAATTCGATTGATGGACAGGATGCCCTCGGAACGATCGGACATCATCTCCCGAACCGTGGCTGGGGTGACCACCCCTTGGCCCAAGATCTGGGTTGCACGGTCAAGGCGTGCGCAACTGCTCGGTTGTGGCGCCTCGCCTTCCAAGGCGATGTGTTCCGCGTCCAGACAGTGATTGGTCTGAACGATTGGGATCGATTCGAGAGGGCGTTGCACAACCCGATCTGCAGAACATTCCAGTTCCATACCACCAGCAGAATCGGCATACCAATAGGTGTGTGCTGCAGCACGGGGCGCATTCAGTGCAATTCCAACAGCGGAAGCATGATCACGTTCTCGGATAGCCCGATGCTGTATGTCCAGGTACCCAACACCGGCACGCGCACCACTGACCTTGATATTGGTCGTGCCAACCCACAAGCCGTATTCGTTCATGCCAATGAGCGTTGGGGCACCGGCCACGGTCACGCTCCAGGTCTCTGGTTCATCCCGAGGCAATCGGTGGATCCCCACGACGTAGTCGACATCCCCAGCATTCAAATCCCAGGTCTGTCCAATCACCAGTGGTGCCTTCGCTTGGGGAGGTGCCATAAAGGCCGTGCACCCTTCATCCATCGAGGCATCGACTGATCCAATCGCAGACACATCTCGAATGTCCGTCATGTTGACCGCGGCATATAAATCCAACAATGGAATGCCTGCGCCGCGTGCCGTTCCGGAAAGTTCTTGGAAACCGCTCGCATCCCATGATTCCAGATGCTTCAAGCAGGCTTCCCCCGCCGCGCGATACAGATCCAGGCCACCCTCGATACGACGTTCTGCGAGATAGTCGATCGCATTGTGAAAACGCGTCGCAACTAAGCCATGGGCCTGCTCACGCAGTGATTCCCCGATCGCCTCTCCCATCTCAGATGGCGTTCCATTCACGGTCACGCATTGGAGTTGGAGTGCACTCACTGTGATGATGCCTTATGTCCCATTGAGATCGTCGCTGGATCTGAAGTATCCGTGGGCAATGAGACGTCGCCCACAGTCCCAATGTTCGTTGGTTCTCGTTCCGGACCTCGCCAATGCACTCTCAACACGCCGCCTGGTTGATGCACGAGGGCGATGTTTCGAATCAGGCCCTTGGAAGCCAGGGCTGAAACTGCGGCCGTCGCCCCGGACGCACAGGCCTGTGTTGGCCCGACACCACGTTCCCAAGATTGCATCTCAAGAGTCGCATTGTCCAGGATGTGTACGGCATGAAGATTCAAATCATGCAGGCCATCCTGGTGCAACGCATGCACCTGTTCGCTCCAAGCAGATGACGTCGGAAGACTGTCATACAACAACACGCCATGGGAATTGCCCAGTTCAACACGCATGAGGTCAGAACCAGGCATCACTTGGGCGATCGGCATCCGCGTGCAAACCATGGCCTCACCATTCTTGGTCGGTATGACTCGAGCGGCCAAGGTGTGACTACCGATCCGAACTCGGATCGTCTTTCCAGTGAAATGGCCACGGCGAGTCATGTCGTACGCAACGCAGCGAAGACCATTCCCACACATCTCAGCAGATGAACCATCTGCGTTGATGATGGCCATCTCGACATCCGCCCCACCGGGCACTTGATTCAGCAGCAGCAGTCCATCGCTCTGTCCAGAACTGCGTGCGAGTTGGATGGCAAGCGCCGCAGGATCCCAATCCCCAAGATCCGACTGATCCACGAGGACGAAACGGTTACCCGTTCCCTGCATCCAGGTCATCCTTGGCATGTGTTCAGGCATCAGGCAATTTCCATCGGCGACATCGTAAGTAGGATCGCGAGGGCCACCCCGCCAACCATGATGGTTGCAACCTTGATCCATACCACAACTCTATCGATCGGCACCCCATCCGGGGGACATCCAACAAGTTTCCCGAGGTTGTCGCACCGCCAGGCGATCGAACCGTGTCGCCAACTCGGACGTCGAGCCGAGTCGCCATTCAAGCATGCGATGGATTGCAATGCCCCGATCATCATGGTCACGGCTTCCAAGGTCACGGTCGACCCGGAAGTGCCCGTCTTTCCACTCAGGTGAATAGCTGCAAAGGTATCCGCCTGTCGTTCGAAGCGACGGGACACCCAACCCAAGCCAATCCAGACAACTACCAGCAGGATCCCCAGGTGCAGCAAGCCCCATTGCTTGGACAATTCCTGGAATGGAAGCAGGGCTGCCTCGACAAGGAGAACAAGCGAGAGAATGACCAGGAATAGCCACGGCATGTGTCGACAGCGAACATGGCCAACCTCATGAGCCATGACCGCTTCCGCCTGCTGCTCGGGCAACATACGGACAAGCATGTCCGTGAGAAGTACGTAGCGTAAGGGCGCAACAAACCCAACAACAGCGGCGTTCAGCATGAGACCACCAGTTCGCCACAGGAAAATCTCACGGATACGAACGTGGTGGACCTGGCAAACCTGTTGAAGGCGATCCCGCAGTGGCCCCGGATCCATAGGACGAACGGATAGGACAATACGAACCAACCAGGGCGTTCCGACAAACACGAAGACAACGGCCAACAAGAGGAGCAGCGGCATCACGACTCCAGTAAGGCCCTCGGCCTGGATCTCGTCGGCCACCTCGAAAGCCGCCAGGATGATCAAGGCGGGTACCAATCCCAAGAGCACCTGGATGGAAAATTGCGACCAGGCAAATCCCAGGGGTCCCCGCAGCGTGGCGCCATGTCGCTGCGCCAATGTTCGTTCCAGGGGATACCAAGCCAAACTCATCAAGAACAGGCCCGCGAGCGCGGGTGCCATGGTGATGACTTCGTCAAGCAGGATCAGGTTGCTGACCTGTCCTCGAATGATCGCCAACCAGTCCATGACGAGGATGACCAAGATCGCATTGAACAGGATCAGTGCTTGAGCCATTCGTATCAACAGGGAGGCCCCTGGAAGGAGATCGAAACGGCCTGCCCGCACCAAGCGTGACACCACAACACAACGCCACCAGCACAGCGTGACCAAGACGATCGTGGGCCCGATCGCAACCAGCGCAACGAGTATCGGTTGTTCCGGAAGCCATGCAGTGGCCAAGCCGAAACCGGCATCGGCTGCCAGGACAGCAGCCACGAGCACCAACGGAAGTGGTGACATGTTGAGGCTACCCGCTGCCGGGACGGTTGATCGTCCCAAGATCTACGATCACCTTGTCGTGACGGTAGAAGTCAACATTCATCGTGTCTTCATCCACGAAGGTAAAAACGAGGTTGTTGGTACGGGTGTTGTCTGCGTAGTTCAGATCACCCAAGCCGGGCCCTGCATGTCGCGAGTTTCCATGACGCTGTGCATGGAAGTGCATGTGGTACAGCGAGGTATAGCCGGCATCGAACATATGTTGTGATGCATTGAATCTTCGATCATGGTGACGAATCTTGGGTGGAAACTCACGAAGTTCAAATCGACCTTGCTCGTCGAGTTGGATGATCCCGCCATACTCGGTTCCCTCGTCTTTTCGATCACGTTCTGCGTAATCGAAGAGGTGCGAACGAATGGCCGAATGGGACAAGGCTTCCATGGCGATGCTGATCGCAGCCAGATCCCCCCAAGTGAGTTTGTCGATGTGTGTCCTGAGACGTTCACGACGACTGCCATCACTGGGCATGCCTGGTTCGGATTCATAGTGATGCTTGAGGTTTCGGGTAGCGGAATCGACCTGTTGATACAGCGCGTCCTTCGAGATCATGAGCAACTCAGGTCGGTGCTTATACGCCGCGACGACAATCGCCAGATCGCGGATTTCCATATTGCGCCGACGAGACTCAGGAACATCCTGGACCGCAATTCGCGCCTCTTCCCAGAATTCGCTCCGCTCTGGTTGGCGAAGCTTCCGAAGCCAGAGAATCTCTTCACGGTTGTAAGGCACGGTTCCAAAGTCGTTCACCGCTGCCTTGAGATCGACCATCATTGAATTGCCTGATTCAGGCGGGGTCTCCTCGACCAAATCGATCAATTCACCTCGATGTCCCAATCGATGAAGAAGTTCCCAACACCTATTGCGGAGCCCCTGCTGAGACGCCTTGTTGCTGTACTTGAAGATCTCGAAAACCAATGGGATAACCTCTTTTTCTCCATTGATTTTCACCAAGGCGGCGCGTTCGGGACGGTCCTCTTCCCGCGTCCAAACGGACCACCAGACTCCCCAACTACTGACAAGCGCCTCGTTGATTGATTGCTTCTCACCGGGATCTGACCAATCCTGATCGCCGAGCCATTCACAATAGGTTTCAAGCCAGAGGGGGTCATCGATACGGGAAAGTCGTTGACGAGTTGTACGAACCAACCGTTCGCGATCTGACTCCAGCAAGATATCGAGACCATCCAGTCTGACATCGTCTGCATATCCAGGTCGGTACACCAACCCTTGCAGAGCATCCGTTGCGGCGGAATGACTCCGTTCAGGATTGTTCCGAAGAAGCTCGATGCTCTTGCGGTGACGGCTGCTGTGGGCCTTGGAATCGGCCAGCGTGGCCACGGGATCTGTCACAGGTTTCCCGCACCCAACCAACACAGCAACCAGGCACAGAATCAGGAACCGCGGATGAAGTCTGTCCATGTGGGCTATGGTACCCTTGAAACAGGCGAGGTCCCCCCAGCACTCCTTCCATCAACCAGTAGCAGTTTCACTCCCCATGAATCGTGAGCAGACCGTGACAGAAGGCTCCATGAAATCGCAGGTTGAGCGTGTATTGGATGCCATGCGGCCGATCATCCAGGAGGATGGCGGCGATATTGAATTGGTCTCCGTGGATGACGAGGGCAATGTCCAAATCCGCTTCCTGGGTGCCTGCATCGGTTGCCCTTCCAGGGCTATGACACTGCAATCACTCATCGAGCGGAATCTTCGCGAGTATGTCCCAGGCTTCTCCTCGGTCTTCGCTGCCGACGCCTGAAGACTCGCCAGGCAACCTCCCTCAAGCTCTTATCGGACAGCCATTTGGCTATCTGGCCTCTTCCAGGCTGCTGGAAGGCTAAGGGGTTGGGAGATGGCCATTTCTCGTGTAGGCTGCACGTTGGTGGACCGGGGCATGCTGCCCCGGATTGCAGCATCCGCTGATCAGGGCAGGAGGTCCTATCGATGCTGGTAATAACGCGAAGAGAAGGTGAAGAGGTCGTGATCGGAGACCCAGCGAACCCCATTGGGGTCGTACGGGTCGCATCGGTCAAAGGCGATCGTGTCAGGTTGGCACTCAATTTTCCACGGGACGTGGAAGTGCATCGCCGTGAGGTGGCGGATCAGATCGCATCGGAAAACCCCACGGTACTTGGCAAGATTCGACCCGCTGGCAGCTGACCTGGTTCAACCGACTCCAAAAAAAGTTCGTGACGTGTGGTGGGACACGCCACGAACCGGGAAGGGGTGGCCGGGACCTGAGGTCCAGCGGCCTCGTTGAGGAAGCATGGCCGTATCCTTCAGGATCCGGACACGCGAGTCCCGGCGTTCCGGGAGGGTGGCAGGGCCACAACGACGTCCGTGTCGTTGAGGGGGAATTCCTGCCGGTTTCGACAGGCCGTCCATGGCCTGCATACTCGTGATTCGGGAAGTGCCCTGGCGGCTCGGTAGGTCGCTGGTGGGACAAGCGACCCGGCCTGTTGAACGATTCCTCGAGCCGTCCGTGGCCCGGTGGTGCGGTAATCGTGCCCTGGCCTCCTTGCCGAAGCTGTTCCGCCAGGAACACACCCGAATCAAATATTGCGATGATCATGCCGCCGTATCGACGGTTCACTCACCTCCGTGTCCCCGTTGACGTGCCTGGGCGCGTCGGGCCCGCATGACGATTTCGGCCTGCTTGGCCAGCTTCTCGTCCCGTCGGCTCGCCCATGCTGCGGGATCCCGCAACTCCAAGTGATCCTTGACGCCGAGAATGACGACCGAAGTTTTCAATCCGGCCAGCTTGAGAAGTCGTTCTGGAATCCTGATGCGGCCTGTCTTGTCCAGCTCCACCCATGAAGACTGGCTGTAGAGAAGCTCTTCGAATTCGGCGAGGTCCTCGTCGGGCAGCAGTGACTGCTCTGAGGTAGACGCCAGCATCTCGAAGGTCTTCTCCGGCCAAAGCCAGAGGGAGCCATCTGTACCAGGTGCCAGGTAAAACGCCACACCATGTAGCTTGGGATCCAACCGAGATCTGATCTCGGAAGGAATGGCTACGCGATGCTTCGCGTCGATCGTGTGCTCGTACTCGCCTGTGAACAACACGCATCAAGTCCTCACCCTGGCCGGTAACTGGTGGCCCCCCAGCTTGGTCCACGGCGTGTTCGCCGCTCTCAGGACCCAGCACAATCACGCGAGTCAGTTCTCGCGAGGCCGGAAGAGCGATCCCGGCACCAGTTACCCAACTGGTTGGGAGAGTACCCCACGATACCCCACTTTGCAACACATTTCAGCCCTACCCCCCCTCCATCACCCCACTTGTGACACCAAATGCCCCGGAGCCCTATGGGAACCACCTCGTTATCGCCCCTTGGATGAAGATTCCTTTTTGAACGTGAAACTCACCCCAAGGTCCTTGTCATTGGTTTTAAATTTGGACAGTTTCGAGCCTTTCAGGGCTTAAGAAGGCTTCTTTATCGGCCTCTGGCAACCGACTTATGAAGAGTTGCTCCAGACCGGCAAATCAACCAACGCATTGGCCAAATTCTGGCGCAAACTGAACTGTCGTACACGAACGCTCGATGTGCGAGTGAAGCCAGGAACCGCGAAACAAGATCCGAGACCCAACGCCATGGATACCACGGAAGTCGGTCATATTGATCCTGCAATCGCCCTTGCCCTACCGCAGGGCCAGTTCCTGATGACCTCACGAGCTGATGACATCTGCTCCGGTTTCATCACCCGGTGGGTCCAGCAATGCAGCCAGGTCCCTCTGCTTGTGAGTGTCGCCATTCCACGTGGGACGTCCATCGAACCCATTCTGCGTGACAGTCGCCACTTTGCCATTTGCTCGATTCGACCAGACGACCGAGTCATCCAACGGCGGTTTTCCCAGGCACCCAATCGACTTGAAGATCCCTTTGTCGGACTCCGATGTATCACAGATGTGACGGGTTCACCGATTCTTCAACGTAGCTGTTTCTACCTGGACTGCGAGTTGGTGGGCCACCTCGCGATGGAATCAGACTGTCGAATTTACATCGGACAAGTTCTTAGTGGCCGACTCCTGGAGTCCCTGGAGGTCGCCAACGTTCATGCCAATGGCAACGGACACACCAATGGCAATGGACACACCAATGGCAATGGACATGTCAACGGCAATGGACATGTCAACGGCAATGGCTCACACAATGGTGCACACGATTGATCTGATTCACTGACCTGCGGGTTGCTCCAACAGGTCTGCAATCTCCTGTTCAATCGCGTGGTCAAAAATCTCACATGAAAACCGTTCTGCATTGGCTCGACACGCTTCCGCTGTGATCGACCACCCTGTCGATTCGTCCATGGCCGCTGAAAAAGCTTCCGTAGACTGCGCGTCGACGAATAGCCCGGTATTGTCACGGATGATCTCCATGGCACCACCTCGAGCCAAGGCAATGACTGGGCAACCACACGCCTGGGCCTCCACGGCCACGATGCCGAAATCCTCTTCCTGGGGAAAGAGCAGGGCACGAGCTCGGCGATAGAGCGCTATCAGTTCCTCATCGGGAACACGACCCAGGAATTCGATGCCCGAAGGTGCCGCTCGCCGAAGCGATTCCAATTGGCTTCCTCCACCAACAACACGCAATCGATGTCCACCATGGACGGCGGCCTGAATCGCCAGATCCGTGCGCTTGTAGGGTTCCAAAGCACCCACCACGAGGAACCAGTCCTCACGTGGAACATCCAATGCCGGGGTGAACTCCTCGGTTCGAACAGGCGGGTACACGACCTTCGCCTCTCGCCCCCAGCAACGTTCAATGCGCTCAGCAATATGCTTGCTGTTGGCTAGCAGGCGGTCGACCCGTTGAGTTGTTCTTCGATCCCACCGCTGGAACCTGCCTCGAACCGCTCGAAGTCCAGCGACTCGAAGGCGGCCCATCGACCCCGTGGCGTAATCGTTGGTCTGCTCCCAAATGTAGCGTGCCGGTGAATGGCAATAACAGAGGTGCGGCACGCCTTCGGGTGGTCGCACCGACTTGGCCACTGATGAACTATCCGAGAGCACCAGGTCACACTGTCGAATCCGAAGCCGTTCAATCATCTGGGGCAGAACGGGCAGATACCAACGACGGAGTGATCCGGCAGCACCTGGCAACCGCTGAAGTGGAGAGAGGTGAAATCGGCAGGCGTCGATGGCAGGCGTCAGCGAACGGCCGTCGTGCACGAGGCTGTAGAGGTCAGTCGGCCCCCACCGACGTGCAAATCGGTCCAGGACCCGTTCGGCCCCTCGGACACCAACCAGCCAATCATGAACCAGGACGATGTCCGGTCCTACGGGCTGCCCTATCATCGCACGTCCATGTCCGATTCAACTCCTCATGCAGCCAACCTGCTTGGGCTGGATTACCTCGCCTTAGCGAGTCAATGGCCATCCCCCGTTCCAATCGTGGATGTCCACACGCACCTACGCGGTACGGATGCCGTGCGATGCTACCGGGACGCCGCTGAGGCGTACGGTATCACGCTGACCTTCTCCATGACTCCCTTACCTCTCGTCGAGGACGTGCGGGATGTACTGGGAGATCGCGTCCAGTTCATTGCGACACCCGACTACGCTGATCCAGATCCAATTCATGCCCATGGCAAGGGCTTCCAGGAACGGATCCAGGCCTTCCATGAACAGGGTTCTCGAATTGTGAAATTCTGGGCGGCCCCTCGTGGTCGTGATTACGGCGAAGAAGCTGGCGATCGAAGTTTGCTGAATCTCGATACCCCCCATCGACGCCTCGCGATGGACCAAGCTGCAGAACTCGGCATGATGTTCATGACACATGTCGCTGATCCAGACACGTGGTTTCAATCACGCTATTCAGATTCAGATCGCTACGGCACCAAACCAGCCCAATACGAACCGCTGGAACGATTACTGGAGATCTACGAGCAACCCTGGATCGCAGCCCACATGGGAGGCTGGCCGGAAAACCTGGACATGCTCAATGGCCTTCTGGAGCGACATGACAACCTCTACCTTGATACATCCGCAACCACGTGGATGATCCGAGAG
>JAYZAT010000009.1:0-16407 GCA_036339555.1 Planctomycetota bacterium | reverse complement strand
AGTGTTACCACTATTGTCCTCGCTACTGAATTGAATGATGTAGTGACCAGGGTCGTTGATCTCGTGGCCGGGGAAGACCTCCGTGCCATCAACGTACACACGCAATAAGGGATTGGGATCGACATTGTCCTGGGCCGTGGGATTGATACGGACGCCGCTGCATACTCGGATGACGGGTTGTTCGCTGTCGATGTCATTGAGGCCATGCACGTAGTCATGGCAAAGAGCACCAGGGTCCGTATATTCGAAATCGGACTGAATAAAGGCAGGTTCAAGATCCACAATTCTGAAGTTCACGTCGCGATGGTGCGATTCTCCTCCTTGGTTGATGATGACGGAACCGGACACGTCACCACAGTTGTAGTACTGCGTGTTTGCAGGCGGATCCTGCACGATCTCGACCGGTTCGCCAGGGTTGACCTGAACGTAGCCCAATGTCAGATTGCTCAAGTCAGGAACTTCGGCCTTTCCTTCGGAATCAAGCTGGATGACAACCTCCGGGGTGACGTAGAAAGGAAGCACGAAGCCCCACTTGCTGATCGCTTGCAGGATGTCCTCAATATTGACCTCACCATCAAGATTGGCGTCGCCGTTACAGGGAAGCGGGGAGTCGGGATCGCACTGGCCGTATCCAGCAATGGTGGCCAGGAGGTCTTCGATGTCGATTTCACGATTGTTGTTGAAATCCCCCTGAAGCGCCGGACCACAGGGTGAGTCAGCGCACAGATAGGTCGTGCCGAGGAACTGGCCGCCGGAAGCCAGGCAATCCTCGTGCGAGAGTGTGAGGCAGCCTACGTGCAAGCAGCAGGCTCCCGATGTGTCCGGGTTAACGCAGTCGCCAAGATCGAATTCGAATTCGGCGCAACCCAGGTGGATCGCCTTGCCAAACACGAGCTCGTTGTTGTCGCAGACACCGTCACCGAGCCACTCCACCGGGAAGCAGTTGCCATTGCAGTCAGGCAGATAGCCGTCAGGGCACTGGAATCCATCCGCACAGGGGATGTCATCGCGAGCACAACCCTCACCGGTCGTATCTTGAATGAAGGCCCCCTGGGATGCCTCACAGTCCTCCAGGGAGATGGCCAGGCAGACGCTGTTATCAAGGCAACAGATCCCGATGTCTATTTCACAACTGGCATCAGCGCAGTTGAGTTCGCCTAAGAAGACAGCACCGAGTTCGGAACAAGTCTCCTCGGAGAGCTTGAGGCAAGCATCGCCAATGCAACAGGCGCCTTCCACGAATGGAACGCAGGGATTGGGATCGCATGAGAGGCTGTAGGTCAGGAAATCACCGCCGGACAATTCACAGTTCTCAAGTGTTTCCTGGGTACACAAATTCCCATGGCAACAGGCACCGGTGTTGGTTTCCGGGCAGACCGTGGTGAGGCAATCGGTGCCGTCACCCAAGTACAGGCCGCCGAATTCAACACACAACTCCGGGGAGATGTTTTCACAGATGGCAGCATCGATGCAACAGGCACCCGTGCCATCTTGGCCACCCCCAAGGTCAGCGTATGTAGTTTGAAATGAAGAAGAGAAGGCCAATATGGCCACGATGGAGAGAGACGATCTAGTAAACACGATTTGGTTCCTGTCGAGTGATGGTCTCCTCTCGCACTCATCCCATGACCTTCAGGGACCGATACGCGGTCCGTCGGGTCGTCCAGAGGTTCGCGTGCTGGTAGACGTCGAAGGGACGGTCAATAGGCAAAATTTGTGCAAAATGATGCCTGGCGGGGCCTTCCGGGGGGCAGGGAACCATGGCTGTTTCGGTCGGCATCCACACCTGAAGGGCCTGGGAGCACGGGTATGGGGGCCTGTCTTTCCTAATCAGTTCAGGCGGAATCCCGCACAAATTTTGACGGCCTGAGCTGATGAATCAGCCAGGAGGACTGGCCTCGACCACCTTGATCTGTTCGAGGAGATTAATGGTGTAATCGGATTCGACGTTGAGGTTGCTTTCAATGTCTGCTCGCAGGCTTTGGATTTCCTCTTCGACGAGGTCCTGCCTGCCCGCTCTTCTGACGGCACGTAGATAGGCCAGACGAAGCCTGTAGTAATTGGGTGTTCGCCCGTTGAAGAAATGCTCCAGATAGTCCGAGGCGACATCCGGGTAGTCCTCCAGGACGTCATTCAGTCGATCGAGTTCCAGCATGGCAATGGTCATCTGCAGCCTGGAATCGACTGATCGCATCTCGTGTGGCCCCCAGAGCTCGATGTTGCTTTGCCAGGCCCGTTCATGCACTTCGGCAGCTTCTTCCCACCGCCCCATGTTGCTCAGGACGTTGCCGAGATGACCGGTTGCCATGACTGCATGAGAGTGGCCTGGTCCGTAGGTAGCGTTGTAGCCACTGATCGCCTCGCGGAGGAGTCGTTCCGACTCTTCGTGGTTGCCTACTGCCCGATGCATATTACCCAGTTCGATCGAAGTTTCGAGCGTGCGTGGATGCAGATGACCCAGTGCTTCTACAGCGTCTTCATAGATAGAAGACTGCATCGCAAGGAGTTCTTGTGTTGATCCATTTGCCACGAAGTGTCGATCCGATTCGGCCAATCGAGCAAGAAAAGTGGCGGGATGCGTGGGTCCTAAGACGTCGATGACGCGTTGCATGCTGACATAGGGAGGGAGGTCAGCTGGATCGGGTGCGGTGTCTGCTTGCAGGATGATCAGTGCAGCGCTTGCTCGGCCCAACCAAGCTTCCATCTCTATGGTCAAGGGCGCATCGGGGCCCTGTGTGTCGCGGGCTCGCTTGACTGCTTCCTTCAGGAAGGGGGTTGCCGAAACGTAATCCAGTCGCTCAATGAGCACCTTGCCAAGGGTGCCTCGTGCCTCGATGAGAATAGATTCTGCTTCTGGGGTTGATACCACAGGCGTCTCAAGGATTGAACGAAGGCGTGCTTCGGCCGAATCGAAATGGCCTTGGTAGTGTTCCAGCCTGGCTGTAAGAACTTCGTGTTCCAGCGGTCCCAATGGATTGCTCTCAGGTTCATTCGGGACAGATGCCAAGTTGAACCCAGCACCATCGAGATCTCCCACGTCTAGTTGAATCCGTGCCAGGGCCCGGCGCATCATCGCTTGGGCTTGCACATCACCTTCGTAGGTCGTCTCCACATGAGCTGTTGCCTCATTCAGCATACGTCGAACACCAATGGTGCCGCCCGAGGCAACTGCGGGATGTGCCAGTGAGAACATGTCCGTCAGGAATTCGGAAGAAGCCCTCGCGCGGGCTTCCTGGGCCTTGGCAACCTCAGCTGCGTAATGCGCCTTTCGCCAGGCGACAAGACTCAACACGGTGGCGGCTACCAGCACCAGGACAAAGGCCATGGCAACGGTTACGGCAACGCTGTGGCGGCGAACAAAGAGACGCAGGATACGCAGCTTCGATGTGGGCCTGGCCTTGAGCGGGCTGGACCCCAGGAAGCGATCAATATCCTGACGGAGCTCAAGTGCAGAGGCATATCGACGCGCTCTATCCGGATCCATTGCGGTTTCGATGATGGTTTCAAGATCACGCTTGATCGAGTGATTCACGCGCCGTGGTGGAACTGGGTTGGTCTCCAGGATGATTTGAACGGCTTCGTGGGGTGGCTTTCCCGAGATCGGCCAGGGGCGTTCACCAGTTATTAATTGGTAGAGCAAGACACCGAGAGCATGGACATCAGTACGGGCATCGATCTTGTCCGATTTTCCCGAGAACTGTTCTGGTGCCATGTACTGAAGAGTGCCTACGACACTTGATGTACGCGTGAAATCGCTGGTGGCATCGATCGCTGGTCCACCCTCTTCCCCAACCGCTGTCGCGATACCGAAGTCGATGATGTGCACGTGATTTTTGGCATCGATGAGGATGTTGCCTGGTTTGATGTCACAGTGGATGACACCACGCGTATGGCCGTAGTGCACGATGTCGCAAATTTGCGCGACCATCTCCAACAATTCCTGCTGCGTGTGTGCTTCCGCCCAAGCATCGAGTGGTTGTGCCTGCTCAATCAGTTCCAGGGCGAAGTATGGGTTCCTGCCGGCAGGCGTATCAAACCAACCAGCATGGAGAACTTTGGCGATTCCAGGATGTTGCAAACGTGCCAAGACTTCTGATTCATAGGCGAAACGGCGTTGGGCTGAGGCCTTGTTGAGAGATGCCTGAAGTACTTTCACCGCCACCTTGCGATTTGGATTGGACTGGCGGGCTTCGTACACGATGCTCCATCCACCAGTAGCCAGGACACCAAGGATTTCAAAGTCGCCAATTTTCTCAGGGAGTGGCTGTTCACCCGGATCCAGCCTGGACGCATCTTGAAGGGTGAGCTCTTGCCGAAAATCTTCCAGGAACCCTGTAGATGTTTCGGCCTGCTGGATGAGTTGCTCCACGAGGGAACGAATGTCCTGGTTTGCGCTGCATGTTCTATCCAGAAATTTTGTCCGTTCGTCACCGAACAAATCGAGCGCTGTTTCAGCAATCTTTCTCGCCTGGATGAATGGTGGTAGTGCGGTCATACGGAACCCTCAAGCCGGTCCTGCAACCAACCACGTGCCAAGGCCCACCGTCGCTTGACTTGGGGTGCAGAAAGATCTGTGAGCTCGGCAACATCTTCAATGGTCAGTCCGGCCAAGCAGCGAAGGTCAACGATTCTTGCGAGTTCTGGATCGAGCTTGTCGAGTTCGTCCAGTGCGTTTCCCAGCGCTTCAAGATCGAACTCTGGTGAGTTGTCATCGGTCGACGCCATGTCTGTCATAGGAACGCGTTGTCGATCGCCTCCATGGACGATGCTTTTTCGTTTTCGAGCGTGATCAATGAGAATTCGGCGCATCGCCAGGGAAGCAACAGATAGGAAATGCTCGCGACTCTGCCAGGTGACACCATCCTGGTTGGCCAAGCGGATCCAGGCTTCGTTGACAACGGCAGTTGGCTGTAGCGTGTGGTCTGATCGTTCGCCACGACAATGAGCGCCGGCAATCCGCCGGAGTTCCTCCATCAGGTGCAGGGCTACTTTCTCCAACGCCTCATCGCGATCCTGATCGTCAACATTCAGCAGCCGCGTGATATCGCTGTGCGTGCTCTCATCAGCCCTATGGTCTTCTTGCCCCGAAGTATCCATCGCTGGATCATACTGTCCGAGGCATTCTGGTCGTGAGATAGGCGGCAAACGTCCCTAACCAGTGTGAACCGGCGTAATGCTCGGGACTGACCGCTTGCAGGCCCTGGTCGGCATGAGCCTGTGCTGACATTTGAAGCCATGTTTGTCGATCATCGTCTGCGGCCAGACAACCAGCAATGTCGTAGAGCATCCAGGCACGGCTGAGATTGAGCCCATCCAAGTGGGACAAGCGGCCATCACTCGGATCGGTACTTGTTACGGGATTCAAGTCGATGCCACGCGCGAGTTGCGGCATCGTTTGGTCCAACCACGTTGTGAATTCGGTCGGGGTGTATACCCGTGTCATCAACGATGCGGCGCCCAGTGATGCCGAGAGAAAATCTTCTCCTGAAGGCTCGAGATGGAGCGGGTAGCCGTGGTCATCTCCGTAGAAATCATCGGCTCGAGTTTGCAGGAGTGTGGACATGTCGCGATCACCAACAACCTGGGACCAGTCCCAGATCAGACTCATCGCAAAGGCCGTTTGCGCATGCGTTCCACATCGGATCGGATGTGTCAGCTTTGGAAACCAAGAAGCCAGATGTTCCCTGGCAATCGACTCCAAGGGTCTCAATGATGATCGCCATGATTGAGCGTCTTTATCTTCGTGACCCTGGAGTTCGGCAGCCAGGGCCAGTAACCAAGCGAGACCGTAGGGCCGTTCGAAACCAGGGCGTTGCTTGAGATGTTCACACTCGACCAGGATGGCCTTGGGATCGAGACTGGAATGAAGCGCTGTCCTGCACTGCTCAGCAAACGCAGTTCCTGGCATCAGCCGCATGGCCAGGGCCAGGAGCCAGTGTCCATGGACTGCTGAATGCCAGTCGAAGCAACCATAGAACACCGGTGTCATCGCGCGAGGGGCTTCGATCGCACCCGGTGCTAAGACGACACGTGAGAGGTGGTAGGGGTACTCGCGATCGATGGAGTCGAGGGCGAGTTGGGCAAATCGCTGAATGTCTGCCTGATCCATGGGTCCTGGGTTCTCCCGTGCATGGCATTCTTGCATGAGCGGCAACCGCGTGCCTGCCTGACGGCGATAGACTGGACTCCTGGATGGACGACAGAACACCATATGCCGTCTTCGCAACTCACCATGGGGTTTTCCTCGGACTGGTGATGCTCATGGTGGCCACAGGTGAGGTGGTGTGCGGTCAGGAAGAGATCGACTTCCGTCGTGATATCCGCCCGGTGCTTTCCCAGAATTGTTTTCGATGTCACGGGCCAGATGAGTCGGCTCGCAAGGCCGGGTTACGACTCGATCGGCAAGCGGTTATCACGCAGCCGCTGGCGGATGGAACTCGTGTCATCGTGCCCGGCGATCCAGCTGCCAGTGCGCTCTACCAAAGGATGACTGCGGCCCATGCAGACGATCGGATGCCTCCGGCGTCATCAGGCTTATCCGTTTCACCAGAAGACATCGAATTGGTGCGCCGCTGGATTGAATCCGGTGCTCACTGGGAACGCCACTGGGCCTTCGTGCCCCCGAGCCGGGTTGATCTGCCCACACGCTCTACGCGTGTTGATCTGGACCCCATTGACATACGCGTTCGTGATCGGTTGGCACATCATGGTTTGTCTCCATCCCCACCGGCCGATCGCGAGATGCTGCTTCGTCGAATCACCTTCGACCTGACAGGCCTGCCGCCGACCATCGAGGAACTCGACGCTTTCTTGGCTGATGATCAACCCGGTGCTTGGGAGCGTGTGGTCGATCGGCTCCTGGCAACGGAAACCTTTGGTGAGCGGATGGCGACCTCATGGCTGGACTTGGCTCGTTATGCAGACACCTATGGCTACCAAACCGACCGAGACCGAGCGGTGTGGCCATATCGCGACTGGGTCATCCAGGCCTTCAACGAGAATCTTCCCTATGACGACTTCATCACCTGGCAATTGGCCGGTGACTTACTGCCCTCGCCTACACGAGATCAACAGTTAGCTACGGCGTTCAATCGTCTTCATCGCCAGACCAATGAAGGTGGCAGTGTCGAGGAGGAATATCGCGTCGAGTATGTGGCAGATCGTGTCCATACCTTTGGTACAGCCATGCTGGGCTTGACCACGGAGTGTGCCCGGTGCCATGACCACAAGTTTGATCCCATCAGTCAGCGCGAGTACTACCAGATGTTCGCGTTCTTCGACGACATCAACGAATCAGGTCTGTATTCACATTTTACGAATGCTGTTCCTACGCCAACCTTGCGGTTGACCAACGCGGAACAGGATGCGCAGATTGCGATCCTTCGTGACAAGGTGGAGGCTGCGGAAGCGGACTTGGTAACCCTTCGGGAATCGCGTCGTTCCGCGTTTGAGTCCTGGTGCAGTTCGTCACCAACCGAATTGGAAGTGGCAGGCTTGATCGGTCACTACCCCATGAACAGGATCCCAGACACCGGTCTGCAGAACGTGGTCGAGCCCAGCAAACCGGGAGCTCTCAATGGCGCACCGGAATTGATTGAATCTGTGCACGGCATGGGCCTGGGGCTGTCAGGTGAAAACAATGCTCGTTTTCCCGATGCTGAGTTCTCACGAAGCGATCCATTTACCGTGTCGCTGTGGATCCATGTCCCAGAGAAGACCGATCGTGCCGTTGTGTTGCATCGCTCACGGTCCTGGACAGATGCCGGCAGCCAGGGATACCAGTTTCTCATCCAAGATGGTTACCCAACGTGGTCCTTGATCCACTTCTGGCCTGGCAATGCAATCAGTATTCGTGGGAAGGCACCGCTGGACATTGCCCGTTGGATGCAAGTCACGTTGACGTCGGATGGATCATCGGAAGCTCAGGGTCTGGCGATGTACATCGACGGTCGGCCTGTTGATATCGAAATCGTGCAAGACAAGCTCGACAAGCCAATTACCGGTGGCGATCCCGGTGCCATGACCATTGGCCAGCGTTTCCGTGATCGTGGATTCAAGAATGGCCAAGTCGATGAGTTGCGCATCTTTAATCGAGCATTGACCCCGGTCGAAGCTCACCAACTTTTCGATGATCGGGCCGTGTCCGATGCCGTTGCAGCACGATCGGAAGAGGCATTCGAGTACTACCTGGCCAACTATGACCAGGCATGGCAAGCAGGGGAGGCGCTTCTGCAAACGGCACGGCGTGAGCTGGCATCTGCCTTGGATCAAGTCTCCGAAATCATGACCATGATCGAGCTCGATGAGCCACGTACGAGCTATGTCCTGGAGCGCGGTCGATATGACAACCGGTTGGATGTGGTTGAGCCGGGCACGCCTGCCAACATCTTGGAGTTTCCCGATGATTTGCCACCGAACCGTCTGGGTCTGGCTCGATGGTTGCTTGATCCCAGTCATCCATTGACTGCGCGCGTGGCAGTCAATCGCCTGTGGGCCGTTCTTTTCGACAATGGGTTGGTGGCAACGCCTGAGGACTTTGGCAATCAGGGCACCTTGCCTTCGCATCCAGAGTTACTGGATGAATTAGCCTTGGACTTCGTGTCATCTGGATGGGATATGAAAGCCATGCTCAAGCGGATGGCCATGACGAATAGTTATCGCCAAGCATCCACCTTGTCGGAGTTTCATCGCAGCATCGATCCTGAAAATAGTTTGTTGTCCTGTGGACCAAGTCGTCGCTTATCAGCGGAGATGGTTCGTGATCACGCACTCGCGTCCAGTGGATTGCTGGTGTCACGCATGGGTGGTCCTAGTGTCTTTCCCTATCAACCCAAAGGACTTTGGCAAGAGAAGAGTGGGGCGGTCTACCCCCAGGGAACCGGCGACGATCTGCATCGCCGCAGTCTCTACACATTCTGGAAACTGACGTCGCCACCACCCTCGATGATGATCTTTGATGCGGCCAAGCGTGACGTCTGCATCGCCAGACGACAGGAAACGACGACACCTCTCCAGGCACTCGTGCTCTTGAACGATCCCCAGTTCATCGATGCGGCCCGTGCCTTGGCCAGGCGTGTCATGCAGGAGGGTGGCTCAACGCCAGCAGATCGGATCCGCCTGGCGTGGCGATTGTTAACCAGCCGCTCGCCAACCTCCCGGGAACTGGAGGTCTTGGTGACGTTGTATGAACGTGAACGGAAAGAGTTCCTGGCCGATCCAGGGGCAGCCGATTCTCTCGTTCTTTCGAACACAGATCACGGGGCCGCTCCTCAGAGCCCCACTGAATTGGCCGCCCTGACAATTGTGTGTTCTACGATCATGAATTCGGACGCGGCCGTGATGCGAAGGTAGGCTGAAGAACGTGAACGACCCCATGAGCCAAAACCTGCTTGGTGAGACACGACGTCACTTCCTATCGCACATGACGATGGGAATTGGTGCGATGGCGTTGGGGTCACTGAGCGGTACAGCCCTGGGTTCCTTAGTGCAGCCAGGGCTGGAGTCGGTTTTCAAGCCACCTCACTTTGCACCTCGTGCAAAGCGAATCATTTTCTTATTCCAAAGTGGCGGTCCATCCCAATTGGATCTCTTCGATTACAAGCCATTGCTGGAAACAGAAAACGGCCAGGAACTTCCAAGCTCGATTCGCCAGGGACAACGGTTGACGGGAATGTCCGGCAACCAATCGACACTTCCATTAGCGGGCGCCCAGTTCGCCTTCAAGCGTCATGGTGAGTGCGGTGTATGGGTCAGCGATTTGCTTCCACATACCGCGGGCATCGTCGATGAACTGTGTTTTGTTCGATCAGTACACACCGATGCGATCAATCATGATCCAGCCATCACGTTCTTCCAGACGGGTTCAGAAATCGCGGGTCGACCCTCCATGGGTTCCTGGATCAGCTATGGATTGGGTAGTGAGAACAACAATCTGCCGGCATTCATCGTGCTGGTGAGCAAGGACAAGGGCGGTCAGCCGCTGTATGCACGACTCTGGGAGAGTGGATTCCTCGAGAGCCGCTACCAGGGGGTGCAGTTGCGTCCTGGTCGTGACCCGGTGTTGTACTTAACCAACCCCGAGGGCATTTCGCCGCATGTACGGCGTCGCATGATGGATGGATTGCGCGACTTGGACGAAGCTCAACTGGAACGTGAACTCGATCCGGCGATTCGATCCCGCATCGCTCAATATGAAATGGCCTATCGAATGCAGATGTCTGTCCCCGAAGCCACGGATCTCTCCGATGAGCCTCAGGAAGTCTTTGATCTTTATGGTGAAGACGCTCGCGATCCGGGAACGTACGCCGCCAACTGTCTTCTGGCCAGGCGGCTTGCCGAACGTGATGTTCGCTTCATCCAGTTGTATCACCAGGGATGGGATCAACACGACAACTTGCCATCCAATATTCGGATCCAGGCCAAGGACACAGACCAAGCTTCGGCTGCTCTGATATTGGATCTCAAACGACGGGGCATGCTTGAGGAAACACTTGTTGTCTGGGGTGGCGAGTTCGGGCGCACGAACTATTCGCAAGGTCCACTGTCAGCTAAAAACTATGGTCGTGATCATCATCCGCGTTGCTTCACGATGTGGATGGCTGGAGGTGGGGTGAAGAAAGGCTTCACCTTCGGTAAGACAGATGACTACGGTTACAACGTGATCGAAAACCCAGTCCATGTGCATGATGTCCAAGCAACGCTGCTTCACCTGCTCGGGCTCGACCACAAGCAACTCACCCACCATTTCCAGGGGCGAGATTTCCGACTCACCGACGTCCATGGGCAGGTCGTTGAGTCCCTCCTGGCCTGATGGGCCGGCCTCGAGTCGGGGCACCGTTGGATGGGGGGTGGCCTGAGAGGCTGAAAATGTCCTCCGGGGGGCCGTCTGTAGGGGTTGCTGAAGCCAGGGGGTCAATGTCAGGTGGATTCCTGGCAGTTTGCGGGTTGCATCCTGGGCACGCGGAGGAACAATGGGTGGGCTGAACTCTTCGAGCCTCCTCCGGAATGAACGATCGAAACACAGGAAATACGGCGTGGTGGGCCGCCGCGGTTGTCGTGGCTTTGCTGTGTTGTGGTGTGAACACCTGGGCTGGTGGTCTCTCCGGAGTACCGGCCCAAGAGGAACTCGTGCTCGTTGATCCTGGCAACCTGTCGGGTGATCGGTACGGCCACTCGGTGGCCATCGATGGAACAACCATGTTGGTGGGTTCGCCCACGGCGACCTCAACGGATGATGGCTCCGTGGGCCTGGTGCTCGTCTATATATGGAACGGTCATGCCATGGAGCGGGTGGCCGAACTCTCTTTGGGCCCAGGTGATCTCCTGGCCGAGTTCGGAACATCTGTGGCGGTCGATGGTGACACGATCGTTGTCGGAGCGCCGAACTCTACTTCGGGATCCGGGCGAGCGGGCAAGATCTACATCTACTCGATTTCGGGTGAGACGTTGTCTCTGGAGGCAGAGCTTGCTTCCAGTAGCGCCTTGGATAATGGTGATCGGTTTGGTGCCAGCGTGGCGATCTCGGGTGACAACGTGCTCGCCGGTGCGCCCAATGACTCAATCGATGAAAGCAACCAAGGATCGGTCACAACGTTCGATGGGAGTTCAGGTGTTTGGGTTGAGGATACGGTCCTGCAATCTCTGATCCCGGTTGCCGATGCTGGCTTTGGTACCTCGGTGGCGTTTGATGGTTCACGGGCAGCCATTGGTGAGCCGGGTGGTACCAGCAGTGCCGGGCAGAGTGATGTCGGCGCTGTGGATGTCTTTCAATATGATCCAGGCAACTGGATCCATGAGACCCGGCTCGATGCGATTGAAAGCGGCATCGGATCGTTGTTTGGTTCGGCGGTCGCCATCGACGATTCTCTGGTTGCAATCGGGGCCCCGGAAAACAACAGCGGCAGTGGCCACGTGACCGTGTATCTCAATAGCTCACCGGGCGTCTGGTCCCCTGTCAATGTGGTGCTACCAAAGGATCTCGCCATCGGTGATGGCATGGGAACCTCGATCGGTCTCTCCGGAACAACGGTGTATGCCGGCGCTCCTCTGGGAACCGGGTTGGGTTCGGATACTGGTTGTGTTCATGTATTCACTACGGTCAGCGGTTCCTACGAAGAGACCAATCGATTGGTCGCCAGTTTCCTGTCAGGTTCCGATCAGGCGGCTGTGGGTTGGTCCCTGGATGTCTCCGATACGGATGTGATCGTCGGTGGGCCTGAGTATGACGGGTCGATTGGCATGGCACTGTTCTTTGGCGACTACAGCTATTGGACTGCGGCCGAAAGCGGCGACTGGTTCAACCCGGCCAACTGGACAAGCAACGAGATCCCAGATGCGAACACACCTGTTCTCTTTGGACTATCAGGAAGTACCAGTGTCTCCATCGACAAGGCTGCCATGTGTGCTTCGATGGATGTGTACGACGGCGACCTTACCTTCCTGTTCGATGAGTTCAGTGGCACCTTGGAGGTCGAAGGCAACGACGGCATGGTGATTGGTTCCACCGACTCTGCCTCGTTATCGACGAGCAGTGGCGGTATTGAACTCCTGTCCAGTCTCCAAATCGGTCTCGAAGATGGCGTGAACGGCAGCCTGGACGTGAATGGCACCGTGTTCGATGTGCAGGATTCGATCGCCGTGGGGGTGAACGGAACAGGACAACTGCACCTGCTGTCGGATGCCACCATGCTGGGTTACAACATGACAGTGGGGTCCGCTTCGAGCAGTTCCGTCACACTCTCTGGAACCTCAAGCCTGATACTCCTGCCCCAGAATGCCAATGATTTCGGTCTCGAAATTCTCTCAGGCCAAGTCATCCTCGAAGGTGGAAATGCACAACTCGCAGCAAGCGAGGCAGGTGTGCTGATTGAAGCCGGTAGCATGCTGGGTGGTGCTGGCCTGGTATCAGGCAACCTCGTGAATCGGGGTGTGATCAGTGCGGAACCTGCTGACAGTTTGAATAGTGGTTTTCTCACGATTAATGGCAACTATGAGACGGAAAGCAATGGCACCGCTGGCCTCGTGGCTGGTCGAACATGGGTGTACTGGTCGGATCTTTACAACGGCCAAGTCACTATCAACGGAACAGCTTCGTTGGGCGGGACCATGTCCATTGAAATCTCAGAGGATCAGTCAGCACCGCTGCCTGGAACATCGGTCTCGCTCTTGTCTGCCACGGTGCTTGAGGATGACTTTTCAACCTACTTCGTACCGGGCTTCGACGGCACGACATGGTTCGATATCCAGCGAACGGCGGGGATTCGCGGTGGAGGCGGCATCACTGCGGAACTGGATTCGTTGCCGATCCACTTTGGGTTCAATGCTCCGGTGGACGGCCCACAAGGCAACGGCAATGCATTGAGCATCAAGGTCTTTGACGTCAATGGTGACTTTGTTGATGACGTTGTGGTTCTCGTTGAAGATTCCTTGGAAGAGGATGCCATCCTGATCTTCGAGAACACGAATGGAACACTTTGTTTGCTCGATCGTGTCGGTGTGGGTGAAGATCCTTCCGACTTCACGGCTGCCGATTTCGATGATGACGGGGATGCGGACCTCGCGGTCACGAGTCGATCACTCGACCAGATTCGAATCCTGCTCAATGATGGCTTTGGTGGGTACACCATTGGGCTTGATCTCAGCGGCCAAATCGATCCATCTGCCTTGTGCATCCTGAACTACAACGGGGATCCCATGCCGGACCTCGCGGTGGTCAACGAGGGATCGAACTCCCTGCAGGTCTTCCCGAATACATCCAACCCTGGCATTCGGGCCCTTGGCTTTGGTCCCCCGGACCTGTACACCACCGGCCTGGCACCCAGCGGTGTGAAACCGGGCAACATGGGGGGAGGCTCAGGAAAGGAAGACGACATCGTGGTGGCCAATGTCGATGGCACGGTCAGCGTGTTTACCAACCTGGGAGGCAGCTTTGCCGCGGCTTCAAGCCACAGTTTCAACGGTTCCCCGGTGAATGGGTTGTCGGTTGTCGATCTGGACCTTGACGGGACCGATGACATCATGGTGACCTTGGCACCGACCGGCGTCGGCATTCTCTATGGTCCCCCGGGCTCAGTGCCTGCCGACATTCTGGAGGTGACTGGTTCCGGGATCCTGCAGGTGGATCTGGACTTGGATGGTGATGACGATGGGGTGATCGATCAACCCCCAGCAGGTCTTCGCGGATCGCTTCCCATCCGAATTATCCGAAACGACTCTGATCTCCAGGATGGAGGCGAAGTCGTGCTCGCGGATGTACCGGTGGGTGGACCGGGAGGTTCGACGCTGACTTCCAGCGGGGATATTGATGATGAAGGCAATCCCGATCTGGTCCACGTGACGGCGACCGGCCCCGATGCCTTTACGCTCAGCGTTGGGACCAGTAGCCGGGAAGGCGCACCACCTTGGGCACCTGAAGACTGTTGTCCGGGTGATACTGATGGCGATGGCGAGGTGGACGTGAATGATGTCCTGGCCGTACTCTCGGCCTGGGGTCCTTGTCCGGAGTGTCCTGAGGACGTTACTGGCGATGGAGAAGTCGGGGTTGACGATGTGCTGGCGATTTTGTCAGCCTGGGGAAGCTGTGGACAGGAGTGATGGTGCCGAGTTGACCGACATGGTGAACAAAGGGTGGGGTTAGGATTTGATGCATATGCCTGATGACCCAAAGCAACCAGATGCCGACATGACTCCGGACGATCCCAACCAGGACGCCCGGGATGAAACCTGTGCGCCTCGTCACGACGAAGTGCATTCGGATTTCGAAATGCCGACGGTCCCGGGCTTGGACAAGGATGCGCCTGGTTCGATGGCCAGCGTGCCAGAACAGATCGGTCCCTATCGCATTACGGGTGTCATTGGCTTCGGTGGCATGGGTGCGGTGTATGAGGCGATCCAGGAAAGCCCCAAGCGGCGGGTGGCCCTTAAGGTAGTCAAGCCCGGATGGTTGACCGAACCGGTCCTGCGGCGCTTTGCGTTTGAAACGCAGGTCCTCGGACGACTGCGTCACCCCGGTATCGCGCAGATCTACGAGGCAGGTACCTTCGAGGATCAGTTCGGAGTGCGGCCCTATTTCGCGATGGAGTACATCCCTGGGGCCAAGATGCTCACGGACTACGTGCGGCAATCGAACCTCACCATTGAAGAACGACTTCGGTTGTTTGTGCAGATCTGTGATGCCGTGCACCACGGCCACCAAAAGGGCGTGATTCATCGTGATCTCAAGCCCGAGAACATCCTGGTGGATTCGGCAGGCAATCCGAAGATCATCGATTTCGGGGTCGCTCGTTCTACGGACTCTGACGTGGCTGCCCGGACCATGCAAACCAGCCTCGGTCATATCGTCGGCACTCTGCAGTACATGAGCCCGGAGCAATGCAGTGGGGACCCGGGCGATCTCGATACCCGTACCGATGTCTACTCGTTGGGCATGATGTTCTACGAGATTCTTTGTGACCAGTTGCCCTATGACCTGACCGACCGAGCGATCGAAGAGGCCCTGCGCGTCATTCGCGAGGAGCAGCCCCAGCGTCCCTCCACGGTGACCCGCGTGATTCGAGGTGATCTGGAGACGATTGCGCTCAAATCACTCAACAAGGTTCGGGAACGTCGTTATGAATCGGCGGCCGCCATGGGTCGCGATATCAAACGCTACCTGGAGAATGAACCCATCGAGGCCCGTCGGGCCAGCATGGCCTATCACCTGCTGATGTTCTCGCGTCGTCATCGGGCGACCGTCGCAGCTACCGTGGTGGTGGCGATTACAGTCGTGGCAGCTTTGGTGCTCGTCAGCGTCGCCTGGACCGAGTCTGCTCAACTCAACGAGAAGCTCCAGGCCACCAATCACGATCTGGAAGAAAAAACTCAGGAATCGGATGCTCGGTTGGCGGACAACAAGGCCTTGGCTCGGGCAACTCTTCTCAAGCCATACCGGGAATTGCGACGACGAGATGGGTTCGTGGAGGAACGAGCCATCATGGCCCGGGCGGTCAAGGACTACTTGGAGGGTCTCGGTGAAGAGGATCGTACACCAGGGGATATTGCGAACCTGGCAACGGCGCACCAGGATCTTGCAGCAGCACTGGGCGGCACACGAGAAGGCTCCCTTGGCCAGTATTCGGAGGCTCTGGACCATCTTCGCGAGGCACAAGCTCTTTGGGCAACAGCAGCCGAACGCGATCCGGAGAATCTGGAGTACCGGCAGATGCTGGCCAGATCTCAACGGCGAATCGCGTTGTTGCATTACGACGCGAAGGAATACTTCGATGCGATGAGCGTCCTGACTCCCTTGGCCCAACGCTTGGAGCAGTTATGCGAGGATGAGAAGGGCCACGTAGCGACCTACAGGTTGCTCGTAAATATCTACCAGGACATCAGCGATGTCCGACTGGATATCAATGACCCTGCCATGGC
>JAYZAT010000008.1:0-22891 GCA_036339555.1 Planctomycetota bacterium | reverse complement strand
AGGAATTTCTGGACTATGCCACGCGTGAGCAACCCGACTGGACCGCTGACGATGTGACTGATTTTCTCACGCGCTGTTCAGCTGATTACATGCTGACGCTCACACCATTGCGGCTGAGTAAGCACTGGTCAATGTACAAGCAGGTCTCCGGAACCGATGGCACTGTCATTACCCTCGAGCCTGAACTCGACCCCACGCAGACCAGGATCTCCATTGCCGTGGGCAACAGTACCCGGCGCACCATGCTGGAACGCCTCGCAGCCAGGCTCAGTCAATCCGAAATCAATATTCATCGTGCGTACTTAGACAGCATCGAGGATGGCGACAATGGCACCATCAGTATGCTCGGATTCGTCGTCCAGGGACCAGATGGACCGATTGATCCAGACAGCGAATTATGGGGACGCGTGCACCATGACCTGCGACGAATCAAGTGGGTGCACCAACGAAGCCTTGAGCTCAGCAGTCGACACGAGGACATTGATCTCACCCATGCAGAACTGCTTGAAGGCCTGTGCGATCTTGTTCACCAACGACTCCTGAAGCTCAACCGGTACGCATTTACGGCAGAACGAATCCGACGGCTCGCTGAAGAGAACATTGACTTGTCCATGGCGGTGTGCGATCTCTTCCTGGATCGATTCAACCCCGACCATCCCCTCGATGACGTGGTATTCGAGGATCGCTCCGCAGCCATCCGGGAACGGTTTGAGGACGAGGTGGACTTGGAGGATGCCCGCACGGTTCTCAACGCCATGTTGACAGCGACGAACCAGGTCCTCAAAACGAATATCTACGTCACAGAGCGGTACGCCCTTGCGATGAGACTGGACCCTTCGTTCCTGTGTTCCGATGACCGACCGGAGGTTCCGTTTGGGGTCTTCTTCGTCCATGGACGTGCCTCCAATGGTTTCCACGTCCGTTTCCGGGATATCGCCCGTGGCGGCATCCGCGCGGTCCTGCCACGCAGCGCTGCCCAGCATGCCCGTGAGGCTGAACGTCTCTATGACGAGGCCTATGGCCTCGCCCATGCCCAGCAATTGAAGAACAAGGACATTCCCGAAGGTGGTTCCAAGGCCGCTGTGTTGGTGGAACCCGGGGCCCGTGTTGATCGGGCCGTGAAGGGATTCGTGGATGCGCTGCTCGATCTGATTACACCCGATGAGCAGGTGCAGAAAAAAGTCGTTGATCTGCTTGGTGAAAAGGAACTGCTCTATCTCGGCCCGGATGAGAACATCACGCCCACCTTGATCGATTGGATCGTGGATCGAGCCCAGCGTCGTGGTTACCCGGTTCCCACGGCCCTGATGAGTTCCAAGCCCGGTGCCGGCATCAATCACAAGGATTATGGAGTCACTTCAGAAGGCGTCGCCGTTTTCCTGGAGGTCGGCCTCAACGCCATCGGTATCGATCCCCGAGAACAATCCTTCTCTGTAAAAATCACAGGCGGCCCCGATGGCGATGTTGGGGGCAATCTCATTCGAATCCTGGTTCGCGATTTTGGACCACATGTACGATTTGTCGGTATTGCTGATGGCAGTGGTTCAGGCGAATGCCCTGATGGCCTCGACCATGATGAGTTGCTTCGTCTTGTGGATGCAGGACTTCCCATTGCCGAATACGACCCGAGCACCCTACCGACTTCTGGTCGCGTCACCAGTCTTGACGAAACCGATGGTGTCCGGTTGCGCAATACGCTCCACAACAGAGTGATCGCTGACGCTTTCGTTCCGTGTGGTGGCCGGCCGGCCACGATTCACGAACGAAACTGGCGCGAATTCCTGCGTCCAGATGGTTCTTCCTCCAGCCGAATCGTGGTCGAAGGCGCCAATCTCTTTCTCACACCAACGGCTCGATCCGAACTGTCTTCCAGTGGAACCCTGATCTTCAAAGACTCTTCAGCCAACAAATGCGGTGTCATTTGCTCCAGTTACGAGATCATCGCAAGCATGTTGCTGGATACCTCAGAGTTCTTGGCGATCAAACCCCGCTTTGTCGAAGAAGTCATTGAGAAGCTCCGCAGCTTTGCTCGCCGTGAAGCCCAGTTACTTGTCCGCCTGTTTCAACAGAACGCAGACATTCAACTCCCTGAGATGAGCATCCGCTTAAGCCGATCCGTTATCCGAACCGCCGATGCAATCGAACCCGCAATCAATGAGCTTGAGGGCGACAACCTCAAACTCATGCGAAAAGTCATCTACGAGCACCTACCCTCTTCGCTTTTGGAACTTGCCAAAGATCGACTGCACACTCACATTCCACAGACCTATCTGGAATGGATGGCCTCTAAATCACTGGCGGCGAGACTCGTCTATCGCGAGGGCATTGATCCACTTGAGAAGATGCCGTCTGGCACGATCTGTTCCATGGCCCTGGACTTTCTTCGATTGGAACAAGAACGCGATCTACTGGCGAACGAAGTGGATGGGTCCAACCTGCCACATCACGAGCGGATCGCCAACCTACTCCGCCAGACGGGCATTCTGAGCACAATCCTTGAAGACGACACCCATGGCGATTCAACATGATGTCATGCCTGGTCCTGTGCTGTCTGCTTGCAAGCGGCTCGGTTCAACCGGGTTCGGTTTCTGACGACTTGGCGGCAGACCAGGCATCGAACGAAACACCGCCAACAGAGACAACCCAACCAACGCCCGCAAAGGCCAAGCCGCTGCCACGCGTGATCATCTATCCCTCTCGGCTGAGGTCTGTGAGCGGTTACGTGTTGGAGGAAGACGCCAAGAAGGTCAAGATCCGTGACCGCCAGGACAAGATCCATGAATTTGATACATCGTTGATCTATTCCATGGTCCGGCTCCATGACATCGATACCCCCGCCAAGGCCATCGTGCTCATGCACGATGGGCGTCGCCGTGAAGGACTCCTGGAAGAAGACGCATTCGACTATGTCCGGTTTCGAATCCACAATGTCCCCCATAAGTACAAGCGGGAGGACGTGGGCCATGTTCAGTTATTGCCCACGTTTGATGATGAATATGAACACCTCCTCAAGCAACTGGATCCCTCTGATACGCAGGCCCACCTGTCGCTCTGCCGATGGTTAATTGATCAGGGCCGATTGGTTGAGGCGAAGGCGGAACTGGAACGCATCCTGCAACGCGAAGACAACACGATTGCCCAGCGAATGCTTCTCAGAGTTGAAGCACGCTTGACGGTCCAGGCACATCAAGCTGAAGCCGTCAAGTCCGAAGAAGACACCGGGCCAGATCCGGACGCCATGCCCAAGCTCGTGTCCGACGCCGATGTGAACTTGGTACGCGTGTACGAAATCGAATTGGATAATCCGCCAAAGATGCGTGTTCCAGCAGTGACTGTCCAGGCCCTCTTGGACCAGTATGGGGACAATCCCCTGCTGCCACAGACTGCGGAAGGACAGGCTGCATTCTCCAGTTTGGATTCGACCGAGATCGTGGCTGTCATGTTCGAGTTGCGTGCTCGAGATCTCTATGGTGACATCCAGGTCATGACGGAACCTGCGCTCTTGTCAACGTTTCGTCGCCGCATCCACGACAACTGGTTGCTGAACAACTGCGGATCCCGAAGCTGCCATGGTGGTCCTTCGGAAGGGGCCGGCCGTTTTCGACTTCATTGGAGCTACCGACCTGATGATCGGATTCGTACCAGCAATCTCCTGGCACTCAATCGACTGGAACTGGACGGCCAACAGATGTTGAACTGGTCCCAGCCCAAAGCGTCCCTCCTCTACCAGTACGCACTGCCACGCGCGGAGGCCACGACTCCCCATCCTGAGGTCAGGGGGTGGGAGCCTGTATTCACCCCTGGAGCGACTCCCGTCCGGGAGGCCTACCTCCAGTGGGTTCGTGACATGGTGGCTCGGCATCACAAGGATTGGCCCGTCGAATACCAGCCCTGGTCACCACCGGAGACACCAGCCGTTCCGCAGCCATCCGGTGAATCGGACGTGGACAGCGGACAATCCCCCTGAAGCCTGCCCTCAGAAGGCGTTCCATCAGGCCCATCGGATACACTTCCCGGCTCGACCTTTGCGAGGAATTCCTATGAGATTGGCCCCCGTTCGACTGGTTGCAGCAAGCCTGCTCTCCCTTCCCCTCTTGGCCCTGCCAGCATGTGATGATGCTGATGCCGCCACCCGTACGGAAGTCGCGCACTCGCTTATAAAAGCTGCCGACGACGCGTTCCTGGCCGGCTCAGACTCAGCTGCCCTGGAAAAGGTTGCCCGTACCCTCAAGGGACTCAAGGGGGGCACGCCTCAACAGGATGCCACGCGCGATCGGATGCTGAGCTCCATCCAACTTCATTTGGCCACGATTGAGATCACCAAGATCGAAATCATGGATGTTTCAATCCGTCATGACTTGCTTCGATTGCGTGCCATGGTGGATGTCGCCGCACAAATGTCGGTATTTGCAGCAGCCCGTGAGAACCTCGAAGACAGCGGCAACGTGACCCAGTTGGCTGAACGACGAGAACAGATTCGATCCCAGGTGGAGAAAGTTCGACTCCAATCAGACCAGTTGAATGCACCAGTGATCGCTACCGTTGAATCACTGGAAGCAGCTTCGGAAGATGTTCTTCGGCTTCGCCGTCAGGCCAATCGATTTCGCGAGGAAGCCGGGATGGCGTCCCAGATGCAGCGATTTCCGATCATCGAACAAGCCATCGAACTGGAGCGACAAGCCGACCGCATCGAGGCCGAGATGATGCGTAAAGAATTGTCCTTGGAAATCATCCATCGCCCGGCGAAATCCATGTTGGATCAGTCCCAAGCTGACTTGGAAGGCATGCTCACGGAGATCGACGAGGCCCAAAATTCGCTGCAAGAAATAGCCCGGCAGACGACCCAGTCAGCTACCCAAGCGCGAGAAGCTCTCCATGACATGGATGCCAAGCTGTCCACGCTGAGCAAAGATATCGCCGACCAGGTGACCGGAAATCTGCGTACGTCCTATGACAAAGCCCATGGCCTTCTGCGACAAGCCCAGGCCAATGCACGCAAGTCTGGACGCCATGGTGTCGGGCGACTCGCCAAGCAGGAGCAATCACTCCTGCAGGCACGAATCGAACTGGCTCAGGCCGATCTCGGACTGTTGCAAATTCGCGGGCTCGATGAATGGATCCGTGTGCTTGATCAACTGGCCAAGAATGTTGACCTTGGCAACCGCGATGCCTGGAGACTTCAAGCAGAAGAAGCTCGTAAGCAACGAAGTACGCTGGCGCAAAAAGCGACCCAAGACATTGACGCTGCGTTGTCATCCAGCGCACGATCCCCAACCAGCGACGCGACACGCACCCACTTGTCATCTGCCAAGAATTACTTGTCCACTCCACCTGCGGATACCACATCGTCAAACGACGATACAGAACGCACGGCATCAGAACCGGAGACCCCTGACCAGTCCGATTTGCAAGCGGCGGCATCCGATACCTCAAGCGAAGATCCCTCGACCGCCCAGGGACTTATTGATGCCACGAAAGCAGCCATGCAATCTGGCGACCTCAAGACGATGGTCGCCTTCCAGGATGCCAATACCTACTTCAAGAACTCGGATGATTCCGCTGAAGCGAAGGCGACCACCCAGGTAACACTGGGCTTGGTAGCCATCAAAAAGGCAGCTCAATCAGCATTTGGTGGCACGATCAAGGGCGCCAGCGGCATGCTGATCCAGTCCGCCGAAATGATGGCCATGGCTGCCAACGCCACCTTCTCCAACGTGACTGAGAACGGTAACACGGGATCGGCAACATTCTCGATGATGGGGATGGATCAACCGGTTCCGCTCGTGAAAGTCGATGGCCGATGGTGGTTCGACGGGGATGACGAAGTGGGTATGAGCGGCGCGAAGATCATCGGCGCAGCATCAATCCAATCCCAGGTCAAGAACATCCTGGAGCAAGTTGAGTCTGGTGCTATCTCAGACCAAGCTCAGTTAGACAAGGCCATGGAACCGATCAACAAGGTGATCCAGGAAGCTATGACCAAGATGAGGGGCGGCTGACCCCCACCACCCCCATTGGGCCGGCCTGAAAATCAGCGCACGTTCAGGACATTAACGGCCGCCTCGCGAACCAGGGGCGGTTCGTTCTGGTCGGCAGCAATCCGCACAAGACATTCTCGCAGCGGCGGGTCGTCCTCTCGACGCAGTTGATTACCCGCCACGATGACCGCATTGCGTCGAATCATGTCGAGCTTGGCACGTTTCATGGCCGAGGTCGTGAAGGCTTCTCGACGATCCTCCTCGGTCCAATTCAAGACAGCCATGACATCCAGCGAGGTCCCCGAAGCATCATGGCTTCGGGATCGTGCGTCATACGCTGGCTCGGTTGGTTGAGTTCTGGTGTGATCTGTTGGTTGGTTATGAGGGCAGACTTCCTGGCAGATGTCACACCCGAAGAGCCAGTCACCAATTCCCTCGAAGAAGTCTGGATTAATTGGCGAACGATGTTCAATCGTCAAGTAACTCACGCATCGAGTGGCATCCACCGACCAGGGCTTGATGGCCTCGGTTGGGCATGCATCGATGCAACGTGTGCATGCGCCACATGGATCAAGGTCCTGATGTGTACCAGTCGGCTCGATGGCCAGCGTAGTAACGATTTCCCCAAGCAGAAGCCAGGACCCGATGGAGGGCTCGATCAGGAGCGTATGTTTTCCAATGGCCCCAAGACCTGCGGCCGCGGCAACCTCTCGTTCCAAAATCGGAGCGGTGTCGACGCACGCTCGGAAGGTTTCCCCCGGATATTGTTCAGACAAGGTGTCGGCAACACGATGCAACCGCTTCTTCATGAATGTGTGGTAATCGCGACCTCGTGCATACCGAGCGATCCGCCCCCCCCGCTCGGGTACAGCCTCGTCTGGGGCTCCGTCATAACGATCTGCAACGACGATCACGCTCTGCGCACCAGGCACCAGCACGCGAGGATCGATGCGGAGTTCCACGTGTTCCTCCAGCCACTGCATGTCGCCATGCCGCCCCTGTTCCAACCATGCCCGCAACTGTTGGCCGTATCGACTGCCTTGGGCGTCGGCCACGCCGGCAGCAGCGAAGCCCTCTTCAAGGCACCGGTCCATGATGGCATTGGCCGAAATCATGCGCCGCTCCCTGCCCACCGACTCAACACGCCGAGTCCTCAAGGTCTCCACCCACACGCTGCAATCCTGCTCGCGCGACTAGCAACGTCCGTGGACCGTACTCCTCGAAATCAATGGTCGCCGTCAGACCACGGGGCCGGGACATCAACCGCTGGATCCTGCCCAGGCCGAAACGGGGGTGCTCTACATGATCGCCCAACTTGAAGAAGACCTCTGAATCACCGGCGAGCCTGTTGTCTTCACTGGTCACTGTCGAGCTTCCCCAGTCAGGTTCTGGCGTCTCACAGGCGACATGATCAATGGGAATTTCATCGAGGAACTCGCTGGCCATGGTGCGATCGCGAAGGCCACGATGGGTTCGCGTCATGGCCCGTGTCATCAGGAGATCACGTCGAGCCCTTGTCATGCCGACGTAGCACAACCGCCTCTCCTCTTCCATCGAATCCGGTTCATTGAAAGAACGCGAATGCGGAAGCATGCCTTGCTCCAGTCCGGCAATGGCAACGACATCAAATTCCAATCCCTTGGCCGCATGCAATGTCATCAAGGTCACGACCCCGGACTCAGGATCGATGGCATCAGAATCACTCACCAGTGCAATGGATTCAAGCCAGGCTGCCACTTGGTCCCTCAAGTCCGGAAGGGAACCATCTTCCGCGGGTTCGATGATGAGATCCGCAGCTGCACTGACCAGTTCCGAGAGGTTTGCCACGCGATCCTCTCCATCATCCGCGTCCACCATCGAGGACTCGAGTCCAGAATCACGCAGGATCATGGAGACGAGATCTGCCAAATCCAGGCCAAGCATCCCTCCGGACATTTCCGCGATCCAACCATCGATCATCGTGACGAAACGCCCCACTGCCTTGCGAGCCCGGTCGGTCACTTCCGGAACCGAGCTGATGCAGCGCATGACTTCCCCAAGACGTTGACCATTCGCTTTCGCATGGGCCTCCATTCGATCCATGGTGGTCTTGCCGATACCACGGGTCGGCACGTTGATGATTCGACGCAGTGCGATGTCGTCATTGGGGTTCAGGAGCAGCCGCAAGTACCCAAGGGCATCCTTGATTTCACGACGTTCATAGAACGCAGTCCCTCGAGCCACGGCATAGGGAATACTGGCATGCCGAAAGGCATCTTCCAGGACACGGCTGAGGCTGTTGACGCGGTAGAGCACCGCCATTTCCCGCCAGGCCTTTCCATCCTCTGCAGCAGAGCGAAAATGTCCCACGATGGCCTCTGCCTCGGCGTGTTCATCCATGCAGGTACGGATCGCGACCGGTGAGCCATCCTCCAGTTCGGTATGGAGCCCCTTGTGACGATGGGACTGGTTGTGCGAAACCAGACCCGAGGCCGCCTTGACGATGTGACCGGTGCTCCGGAAATTCCTGCCGAGCGGAACCACGCGTGCTTCAGGATAGTGAGCCTCGAAGTCGAGAATGTTCCGAATGTCCGCGCCGCGCCAACGGTAGATGGACTGGTCAGGATCACCGACGACGCAGATGTTGCGATGTGATTGAGCGAGTTCAGAAGCAATGACGAACTGGGCGTAGTTCGTGTCCTGATATTCATCAACGAGGATGTACTGCCATCTGCGTTGGGCCGCTGACCGGATCGTCTCATCATCTCGCAAAAGGCGAGCAACGTGGCCAAGCAGATCATCGAAATCCATGGCGTCATTGTGACGGAGCAATGTTTCATAACGCGAGTAGATCTTCGCAACCGTGCGATCATTGAAATCGATTGCATCCTGTTCGAATGCTGCCGCATCCATCAACTTGTTCTTGGCACCGGAACTCGTCGAGAGAACTGCTGCGGGCGGCCAGTTGGATGTGCTCAAACCCGCATCAACGATGGCGCGCTTGACTGCATCACGTTGATCGGAGGTATCCCATATGGAATAGTTTGGAGAGACACCGGCAGCCTTTGACCAAATACGCAACTGACGTGCGCAAAAGGCGTGAAAGGTACTGACTTGCATCGCGCCCGTGATGGTGTCACCCAACAAGGACGACACACGCTCCCGCATCTGGGCGGCCGCTTTATTTGTGAAGGTCAACGCGAGGATTTGACCGGGATCAACACCGGAAGCAACCAGGTGGGCCACTCGACGGGTCACCACCATGGTCTTGCCTGAACCTGGGCCAGCCAGGACCAACAGCGGCCCCTCATGGGCTGAAACAGCCTCAGATTGGGCTTCCGTGAGCCCTTCCAGCAGTCGCATCCGTGCCTCCACCATCGCTCTTGATGGTATCAGGCCGCTTCGGAGACGCCGAAAAGTCGACAAAAACCCCCTTCATGGGTCCATGAGACAGGTTTTCCACCGCTTAGACCGGAACTTGAGTTCCCAGATATTCGGCCTTAAAGTCCCCCCAGCGGGGACATTACACACCATTGCTCACAGAATCACAAGATTGTGTAGATGGCTTTCTTGCAGCCACAAGATGTAGTAGTACGATACGACCCCTGTATGGGCGACCGGGCTTTTCAGGCCAGCGAGCGGCCTCGCTGGATTTCCTGGCCCCCTGTGGGGGGGGTTGTTGCCTGGCCATGGGAGTCATCGTGGATCTTCATTCCTCTCTCAGAACTGAGTTCATGTTTGGTTTCACTGGACAAGTGAAACACATGGCATGTGTTGAATGCAGAAACAAACCAACTCCCAAGACATGGTGGTGACCGGGCAACGAGAACGACAGATAGAACGGCGCATGCGTCGTGCACGGAGGGAGACAACAGGTGACGGTGCTTAGCGATCAACAGATTCTCGATGACATCAACATCGAACCCAAGCAAGAGGCCCAGTGTGGCGAAGGCGTGGTGTCCTTCGGCGTCTCAAGTTATGGCTACGACGTTCGCGTGGGTACACGATTCAAGATCTTCACGAACACAACCTCGGGCGGTGTGGCCGTTGTTGATCCAAAACGATTTACCGATGACTTGTTCTTGGAAGTCGACACCGAAGCGAACGGTCTTGACCACGTAGTCATTCCACCCAACAGCTTCGCTTTGGCGGAAACAGTCGAGTGGATCGAGATCCCACGCGATGTGCTGGCTATTTGCGTTGGCAAGAGTACGTATGCACGTTGTGGATTGGTGGTCAATGTCACACCCCTCGAACCGGAGTGGCGCGGCAAGGTCACGCTTGAGATCAGCAATACCACGCCCTTGCCCGCCAAGGTCTACGCCAACGAGGGCATTGCCCAGATGATCTTCCTCCGGGCAGACAGCGTTTGTCGCACGAGCTACGCGGATCGACGCGGGAAGTACCAGGACCAGGAGGGGCTCACCCTGCCGAAGATGCTCGACTGAGCATTCGTCAGACGCGTCACGAACAATCACATCGGATTGAAGTACGGATCAGAGAAGCGCCACGGAAGGCCAGAACACGACATGCAGATTACTCGCCGATTTACGACCCCCGAACAAGATGTATTCACAACCGTCGAATGGGAACGGCGTGCGAGCCGAATTACCAATGCAGACGGTTCACTTGTCTTCGAGATGACCGATGCCTGGATTCCGAAGAGTTGGAGCCAGTTGGCCACTGACATCATGGTCAGCAAGTATTTTCGCAAGGCTGGCGTCCCCCAATTTGAGGATGATGGGACACCAATCCGCGACGAAGCGGGCGATATCCAGACAGGTCCAGAGCGTTCCGCCCGCCAAGTGATTCATCGCCTGGCCGGTTGCTGGCGTGCCTGGGGAGAAAAGCACGGTTACTTCGACACCTCCGAGGATGCGGAAGCCTTCTACGATGAACTCTGTTGGATGATGCTGCACCAGGTGTCAGCACCCAACAGCCCGCAGTGGTTCAACACCGGCCTGCACTGGGCCTATGGCATCTCTGGTCCGCCCCAAGGCCACTTCGTCAATGACCCGGCATCGGGCAAAGCGATGCTCGCCCAGGATGCCTACTCACATCCCCAACCTCACGCCTGTTTCATCCAGGAAGTCAACGATGACTTGGTGAAGGCTGGCGGCATCATGGATCTTTGGACCCGGGAAGCTCGCCTTTTCAAATACGGCTCGGGGACGGGGACGAACTTCTCCTCGATCCGAGGGGAAGATGAGCCACTCTCCGGCGGTGGCCGCAGTTCAGGGCTGATGAGCTTCCTCAAGATCGGGGACCGCGCAGCAGGCGCCATCAAGTCTGGTGGTACTACGCGGCGAGCGGCCAAGATGGTCTGCCTGGATGCCGACCACCCGGATATCGAGTCCTTCGTGAACTGGAAGGTGCGAGAGGAACTCAAAGTCGCCGCCCTGGTCGAGGGCATGAAGACATTGACTGACTCACAACAGGCCTTGGCCACGGACCTGGGACTGAAACTCGACTACGACTTCAATGGCGAGGCCTACCAGACCGTCAGCGGACAGAACTCCAACAATTCCGTGAGGCTGACCAACGACTTCATGGATGCCGTTGCCAACGACAAGCCATGGCAACTTCACAATCGGACGGATGGCAGTGTCGCCCGGGAGACGAGTGCCCGCGGACTCTGGGACCAGATCTGCCGAGCTGCTTGGCAGTGCGCTGATCCCGGACTCCAATTCGATACCACAATCAATCAGTGGCACACCTGCCCCGAAAGTGGTCGAATCAATGCATCCAACCCTTGCAGCGAGTACATGTTCCTGGACGACACCGCCTGCAATCTCGCTTCCATCAACCTGCTGAAGTTCTACGATTCCAACAAGCGTTGTTTCGATGTTGATCGCTTCGAGCACGCGGTCGATCTCTGGACCATTGTTCTTGAGATCTCGGTCCTCATGGCCGCCTTCCCATCAAAATCGATTGCCGAGAAGAGCTATCGCTACCGAACCCTGGGACTCGGGTACGCCAACTTGGGTGCCATGTTGATGCAAGCCGGCATCCCTTATGACTCCGAGGAATCCCGGGCCATCTGCGGCGCCCTGAGCGCCATTCTCACGGGCCGCTCCTACACCATGAGTGCTCGAATGGCTGCCGAACATGGTTCCTTCCCTGGTTTCGATGACAACGCGGAGTCGATGCTCCGTGTCATCCGTAACCATCGTCGTGCTGCCCACGGTGAACCGAGGGATGCCTCGACCTGGGAATCACTGGACATCCCACCGGTTCCCATCAACCACCACGTGCTGACTGCAGAAGCAGCCTTGATCGCCAATGCCAGCGACCTGTCGGCACGAGCCATGGGGACCTGGGATGAAGCCGTTCAGATGGGCGAATCGCATGGCTACCGAAATGCCCAGGTGACAGTGATCGCACCGACTGGCACCATCGGCTTGCTCATGGACTGCGACACAACCGGCGTGGAACCAGACTTCGCTCTGACGAAGTTCAAGAAGCTTGCCGGCGGCGGCTACTTCAAGATTGCCAACCAGTCCTTGCGGCCAGCCCTGTTGGCTCTGGGCTATACCGAAGAGGAAACCTCGCGAATCCTCAACTGGGTCATGGGTGCCTTGGAACTGGATGTCCCCATGCCTGATTCCTGGGAAGGGCCCCACGACACCTTCCGAGACTTCCTGGCTGATAAGGGATACACCGCTACCGATCTGTCCGAGGTCATGGATCAGCTACCAACCGTCTTCGACCTGGCGTACGCCTTTACGGCATGGAATATGCCCGATGCAGTTCTGGAAGGGTGCGGGATCGATGACATCGATGCCGCACGGACCCGGGTCGGCTTCAATGGTTTGAAATTGCTGGGTCTTGGTGACGAGGTCATTCGCGATCTCAACACCCTCATCTGCGGAACACAAACCATCGAGTGTGCACCGGGGCTCAAGGATGAACACCTGCCTGTCTTTGACTGTGCCAACACCTGTGGCCCAACGGGCAAACGTTTCATTGCACCCTCGGGACACATCCGGATGATGGCGGCTGCCCAACCCTTTATCTCGGGCGCCATCTCGAAGACCATCAATCTACCCAACGATGCTGACGAGGACGCGATCGCAGAGTCGTACCACCTGTCCTGGGAACTCGGTCTCAAGGCCAACGCCTTGTATCGCGACGGATGCAAGCTTTCACAGCCACTCAACACCAAGTCTGACGATGCCATGCTCGAGGACGAGGAGGATGCTGACGACATCACAGCCGCCCATGAGGAAGTCGGAGAAGACGTGGTGAAAGCTGCTGTCACCATGGCCGCCGATGACGCGACGGCAACAGGCGAAGGAACCGAAGTCAACTATGTTGAACGGATCGTTGAACGCATCATCGAACGACCGATGCGGCGTCGCCTTCCAGACACCCGTCGTAGTATCACCCATCACTTCAATGTCGCCGGCCATGAGGGCTACCTCACGGTCGGCATGTACGACGATCGTTCACCAGGCGAACTCTTTATCACGATGTCCAAGGAAGGCTCCACCATCGGTGGCCTCATGGACAGCCTGGGAACAGCGATCAGTGTTGCCCTGCAGTACGGCGTTCCGGTGGAGAGCCTCGTCACGAAGTTCGCCCACCAACGCTTCGAGCCACAAGGCATGACAACTAACCGGGAGATTCCATTCGCCAAGAGTCTGGTGGATTACATCTTCCGATGGCTCGGCATGGAATTCGTGCCAGGCTTTAGGGAAGCCAACGCTCCCAAACGCCCGGGCTCGGCCCGCGGTCTGGAGACGGCTTCAAGACACACCAAGGTCAATGACGAGTTGCAAGTCAAGGAGGACGATGCATGCTCACGGACACGTTCGGAGGCACAGGATGGCCAGGCGAACTCGATGACAGCTGGTCGGCGCTTGACCGAGGACAATACGATTGGAATCGAGGACCAATCAGACCGGGTGAAGACCGACGGTGCCTTTGGGCAGCCATCCATGTCCACATCCGGCGACACGGAGAAGATCGCACAGCCCTCGGCTGTGGTTTCTCCGGGCGACAAGGATGCCACGACTTCGGAAGCATCCAACCACGAAACACCAGAAGCCAAGGACGGTCTGAGCCTGTCCACGGCAACGCTTATGGGTGATGCGCCACCCTGTGATGTCTGCGGGTCAATCACCGTGCGCAACGGCACCTGCTACAAGTGCATGAACTGCGGCAACTCAATGGGCTGCAGCTGACAGGAGAACTGACTGGATCAAGGAGACGGTTGGTCGGGCCAAGAACCAAGCGTGCTCCATCGGAGGGGATGCGGATCATGGAAGTTCCGATCCCGGATCGACTGAAAGGAATTCGGTCGATTCACCACGGACACAGGACGTGTTCGTCGTCGACAGGCCTCGCACCCGTCGTCATGGCTCCCCGTCCGTGCCCCCGGGCGACAAGTTCGCCCATCCCTCTTGGCACCTTGGAGAAGCGTGGTTTCCTGCTCAATCACGATGCAGAAACCGTTCACCGCTTCCTCCTCTCTTCCCTCCTCCCCGGGGTGGACCCACCACCGCCCCGGGGATTTCCTTTTTGGTCTTGACCCCCCGCATCCACTAGACTTCGACCTCAATGGCACCGGCCCCCGCAATCCTGGCTGAATTGAGCAGCTACCTCCCGGTCGCTCTGATCGTCGTCATGGCCGTGATCTTCGGCGTGGTCAACCTGGTGGGCACTCACCTGCTGGGCCCCAAACGACATGGTGACCGCAAGGAACAGACCTACGAATCGGGCATGGCTCCCATCGGAACAGCTCGCAAGCGGTTCAACATCCGCTTCTACATCCTTGCCATGACCTTCCTGGTCTTTGATGTGGAGATCATCTTCCTGTATCCATGGGCGGTGGACTTCACCCAACTGGAGCCCATGAGCAGCGAAGCCACCCTGTTCTTTGGACGGATCCTCTTCTTCATCCTGACGTCGATCGTCGCCTACGTCTACGCATGGAAGAAGGGCGTGTTCCGCTGGGACTGATCCGCCCAGAGTTCCTCCAGTACGCATTCACTCAACACCTGCTACGCTGCCCGCCATGTGCTGTCTCATTGCCCTCCTGGCCCTCGGCTTTCCCCGCGTTGCACTCATCCTCGTGTGGCTGTTTGATTCGCCGTTTCTCAGCAATGCCTACAGCAACATGGCCCTCCCGATCCTGGGCTTTATCTTCCTGCCTTTCACCACGCTCGCCTACGCCTGGGCACACACCTTTGCAGGTGGTGCCGATTCTGCTGCGGGCGTGATCGTGATCGTGATCGCTGTACTGCTCGACGTGGGCACCTATGGCGGCAGCGCATCCAGCCAGTCCAATCGTCGGACCACGTAGAGCAAGCAGGCCCGTAGACTGCCTGGATGCCACCTCTTGAATTGATCACGGCCAGCCTGCTTACCTTGGTAAGCCAACCGATCGAGTTGTTCGATGGAACAAGTCTCGATGGCTGGTCCGGCAACTCCAACAATTGGTCCGTGGAACAGGGCATGATCGTGGGCGCGACGCGTCCCGATGACCCGATCGCACACAACGAGTACTTGTACTGGGATGGCATCGCCTCTGATTTCGTACTGGAGATGAACATCCGTGTCTTGGGCGGCAACACCGGGATTCAATATCGAAGTCAGCCACGTGGCGAGAACGATGTGGAGGGCTACCAAGCTGACCTGGACGCGGATAACCAGTACACGGGCGCCCTCTATGAAACCAATGGTCGTGGCCTGATGAGTCGTCGCGGCCAACGACGTGCCTATCTCTTCCAGGACAATCGCCGCGACCTGGGCAACCTGCCTGGCGTCAACAACCCCCCCATCAAACCCCATGAGTGGAACCGGTACCGCATCACGGCTGACGGCCCACGACTCGTTCATGAGATCAATGGGCGGATGATGTCGGAGGTCATTGACGAAGATCCCGAGCGTCGCCGAGACGAAGGGCGCATTGCACTGCAACTTCATACAGGGGCTCCCATGCGGATCGAGGTCCGGGATATCTCGATACAACCCTTGAACAACAGCACGATTCGCATGGAACCAATGCGCCCGGTCGACACCATGAGTGAACCCGAGTGGATCTGGTGCACAGAGAATCCAAATTCAAACCAGACCTGCCAACTCATGAAAACCTTCGAGGTGCCATCCATGGCTCCCGAAGCCTCACTTCTTCTGACCTGTGACAACTCATTTACGGCTGAACTCGACGGCCACCCCATTGCCAACGGGAACGAATGGTGGAAACCAGTCCGCATCAATATCCCGAACGGGCTGTCCAAGGGCACACATGTCCTCAGCATCACGGGCCGTAATGATCACGGTCCGGCAGGCATGATCGCACGCCTGAGTTGGACCGATGAAGCGGGGACGACCCACCGACTCGTGACAGATTCAAGTTGGACGTTTGAGCTAGGCGACCAGGAAGCTGTCAGCTTCGGAAAAGCATCGAACCCAGAAGGACCCTGGCCAGATGCCTTTTCTAATTCAGGTAAGAAACCAACCGTGAAACCCGGCGAGATCCAGGTTCCCCAAGGCTTCGAAGTAGAAACGCTCTACGAAGCGGCCTCCGGAGAGGGTTCCTGGGTTGCCATGACGTTCGATGATCAGGGACGGCTGATCGTCTCGCCTCAATCGGGTGGACTGTTGCGATTGACCCTTCCGGGTGAACTTGGCGGTGATGTTCAAGTCGAAACTATTGATCTCGACATTGGTGGCGCCCAAGGTCTCTTGGTTGCACATGACAGTCTCTACGCCATGGTGACACGTAACGGTGACAGCGGTGGTGGCCTGTGGCGACTGCGGGATACCACCGGTGATGATCAGTACGACTCCTTGGAACACTTAGCAGCCTGGGGTGCTGGCAATGAGCATGGCAACCATGCCCTCGTACTCGGTCCGGATGACATGATCTATATGGTGCAGGGCAATCACAGTCCCCTGCCGCCCCGAGTCGATCCTGAGGGCGCTCCACCCTCGCCATTTCGAAACTGGGCCGAAGATGACGTGCTGAGACGGATGTGGGATGCCAATGGTCACGCGGTCGGTGTCATGACACCCGGAGGTGTCATCATGCGTACCGATGCAGATGCCTCACGATTCGAAATCATCGCAGGCGGTTTGCGGAATTCCTATGACATTGCCTTCAACGAAACCGGTGACCTGTTCACCTGGGATTCTGATATGGAATGGGATCTGGGTACGCCCTGGTATCGACCACCGCGTGCGCTGCATGTCGTGCCTGGCGGCGAGTTCGGTTGGCGTGGTGGCACGGCCAAGTGGCCCGACTGGTATCCCGACAGCCTCCCCACCATGCTCAACATGCCCCAGGGTTCACCGACCGGCATGGTCTTCGGTGGTGATGGCAACTTCCCCGAGCCTTGGCAGTCTTCCTTACTCCTGGCCGACTGGACCTACGGACGCGTCTTTGCCTTGCACCTTGAAGAAGACGGGGCCACCTGGCGAGCTCAAGAGGAGATCTTTGCAGCCGGTCGTCCCTTCAATGTCAGCGACCTGGTGTTCGGTCCGGACGGTCACCTGTATCTCATCACCGGCGGCCGCGGCACTCACTCGGCCCTCTACCGAATTCGCGCAACAGATGTCGTAGATGGCAGCGCCCCGGATCGATCCACTGCGGCCGCCGAACTGCGGACCCAACGACGATCAATGGAAGCCCTGCAGCAAACGCCGAACCCAGAACAACTCGACGAGATCCGCGAGGCCCTTGGCAGCGATGATCGAGTGATTCGATACGCCGCCCGCATCGCCCTGGAACGCCTGGCCGTTGATGATTGGCGAGAAGCGGCCTTGTCGGAACAGCATCCACAAGCAGCCCTTGAGATGTTGTTGGCCTTGTCCCGAGAGGACACCGCGCACAATGTGAATGCCTCGGACAGCATCATCGTCAACCAGATCATCGAGCGTGCCCTGGAAATCGGTCAGCAAGGCAATGACCCGGAGACTCAACGCAACGCGATGCGGGTCATCGCCCTGGCCTTGGTCCGGCAGCCTCCCCCCACAACATCGACGCTTGAAGCCATCCAATCGTGGGAGTTGCTGAGGGCAAGTGATGACCTCCAGGCTCGGCGGCTGGCAACTGAACTCTTGGTCCGACTGCAGGCCCCCGGGCTTCCGGCCCGGCTGATACCCATGATGGAAACTGCTCCGACCCAGGAAGATGCACTGCACGCAGCTTTGCTGCTTCGACTGGTTGAAAACGATTGGACCGATGAACTGCGTAAGCGTTATATCCAGTGGCTTCGATCTCACCAGGATCTTGCAGGTGGCCGCAGCATCAATGGCTTTGTGAAGGCTATGAAGCTGGAAGCCCTTGAACAATGGGACGAAGCCATCGCTGAACAAGTCCTGGCCATGTTTGAGCAGGACAAGACGACGACCCGCGCCACCACCAGACCTCGGATCAATGCCTGGACCGTGGCTGCCCTGGAACCGCACCTGGCCCAGGTCACCTCGAATCGCAGTTTTGTTCGAGGTCGACAGGCCTACCGTGAAACACGTTGCCTGGACTGTCACCGTTTTCATGGCCAGGGTGGCAGCACGGGACCCGACCTGACCGGGATCGGAGCCCGTTTCTCTGATCGTGACCTGCTTGAGGCGATCCTGGAGCCATCCAAGGTGATTGCCGACCAGTACCAGGCCACCATGGTCATCCGCACGGACGACACCATTGATACGGGCCGTCTCTTGGAATCCACCGAGACCCAGGTGGTGCTGAACGTTGATCCCTATGGCTATGAACCGATGACGATCCCTCGTCATGAGGTAGCTGAAATGCTCCCATCGCCGGTTTCAACCATGCCAGTGGGTCATATGGATGTCTTGACGCTGGATGAGGCCCTCGACCTACTGGTCTACCTCCGGAGTTCCGGCGACCCCTCGGCCACCGAGTTCAGTCTCAGCCGGCACCGGCCACCGGCCCCCTGAGATTAAAAACAACCTTGAAATGCTGGATCACCCTTGTGTTACTTGGGGCCAGGACGCTAGTCTGGAAGTCTGCATTGGAGGAGAAGTACTCTTCAGACTGGCCCAGGCTGGACTGAAGAAGGCTCCTTGAGGGGGGAATCGGATTCCTGATCATGATCCGAACCAACGAAACGGGAGGCCTGAATGGGCCTCCCGCCGTTGTTTTTGACGTGATAAGGGGAATCAACAACAAGCTTTAGCAGTGATTGAATTGGTGTGAATCCCGCAGTCTCTTTTTCCCGGATACCTCTTTGAGACGTAGGTTTCCAATACGGTTCTCTCTTCTCTCCTCCAGGCAGGAGCCACTTCTCGATGCGAAGTCCTTCCCCAGCCGTCTACGGTTCCGTTATCTGTTTGATCTCGCTTGCAAGCGTGGTCATGGCTACGCCTGAAACGGAACCGGTTGGATCCGGTTCCTTCTATACATCCCTGCCGGAAGGTGCCATGGGCCCCTCCGATACCAGTGGCCAAGCCGTGATACCGCGCATCACCGATGACTTCGATGGCCCGGTACCAACCAATACCTGGTGGTCTTCACTGGTATGGACCCGCTACCCGGGCAACACCTTTGGGGAAGCCATGCATCCCCATCCCCTCTCGGTGAAAGCTGCTGCAAACGGCCTGGAGATCGGACAGGTCAATGTGGCGTCCCCGACCGGCGCGGGCTATGGCTATCACTTCACCGACTCGATGCACGCGATGACCATCGGCGTCGAAGGCCTGCAAGCCTCCGATGTCCGCATTGCTGATGCCAGTGACTGGGCGGTCACCGCTTCCTGGGATGACGGCACTCAGTCGATGCAGGCGACCTTTGGTCGCGGCCTGCCGACGGTTGTTGCCGACGCCATGAACGGAACACCCAGCGTGACGATCAACCCCGGTTCGGGTGGTGCCTCCAACATCGATAATCAGGGCGATCACGTCATCCTCCAATGCGCTGGTTCCACCTGGGGCCTGTTCGCTCCGGAAGGTACGACCTGGACCCAACAAGGCAATACCTTTCTGGCATCCGGTGCCAGCAAGATTTCAGCCGCCGTTCTTCCCGATTCTGATCCATTGACGATCCAGAGGTTCGTGGAGCGTGCCCTGATTACCGTGCGCGACACCCAGGTGTCCTGGAACTGGAATCCCGATGCACGCACGGTGGACACAACGTACAACTTCACGACCGATACCCAGCAGGATCCACTGGTCTGTCTCTACGGTCATCACGTTGCCCATAGCAACCAGGATGGCGATGATGACTGGGGTCAGTACATCACAGCCCGCGGGCCGATGACACTCCGGTCAACCTCTGCCTTCACGGTGGCACTGCCGTGTCCTGCGATCCTGCCCCTACTGCCGGACACTGGTTCGGTCGATACCGCAGAAATCCAATCGCTCTTGGACAGCGTGGTCGACGACGACAACTTCCCATCGGACACATACTGGTTTGGCAAGGCCATCGGTCGCCATGGGCAACTGGCCCTGTTGGCAGACCAGTTGGGTGATACGCTGGCCCGTGACCAACTCATCGACACCATGAAAGACCAGTTGCAAGATTGGCTCACCGTTGGTGCCAGTGGTGGCTTGACTTCCGCAGATCGACTGCAAGCCGAGGCCGCCGATGAAACCAACGGTGTTGCCGTCGAAGACGTCGACGGAGCCGATGGCCAGGCGGTCACTGGTTTCAGTGGCGGCGACTGGATCGGGATTGCTGGCATCGACTTCTCCAGCGAACTCCCGAATCGAGCTTTGATTCGAGTCGCCTCGGGAACCAGCGGAAGCGCGTTGGTATCTCTGCGACTGGACAGCATCGACGGACCGGTCGTGGCTCAGGCGGGCATCGGCAACACGGGTGGCTGGACCTCCTGGACCGAGATCGCCCTGGGCATCTCGATCGATGATGTGGCGCAGTTGGAAGGCGTGCACGATGTCTATGTCACGTGCGAAACGCCCTACACCGATGACATCTTCTCCTTGGACTGGTTCACCTTCGACTACGGCGGTGGCGGTGGCTCGGAACGCTCGTTCGCCTACGACGCAACCTGGTCAACCCTGATCGGATACCCGGCCTCCTATGGCGCGGATACCGAGCTCAATGATCACCACTTCCACTACGGCTACTACATCATGGCCGCCTCGATCATTGCACGCTTCGATCCGGAGTGGGCTCAGGCGGACAACTGGGGTGGCATGATCAACTTGCTCATCAAGGATGCCGCCAACTGGGATCGAAGTGATGACCGCTTCTGCTTCCTGCGTCATATGGAACCTTACGTCGGCTACTCATACGCATCGGGACACGCCGGCTTTGCCGCGGGCAACAATCAGGAGTCCTCATCGGAGGCCCTCAACTTTGCCAGCGCCTGCGTGCTCTGGGGTGCGCATACCAACAACGACGACATTCAGAAGTTGGGACTCTTCCTCCTGGCATCAGAAACACTATCCGTTGAGCAGTACTGGTTCGACGTCGATGAGACGATCTTCCCCGATGAGATGCCCCACCCCGTGGCCGGCATCGTCTGGGACAGCGGAGCCGACTACGCCACTTGGTGGACGGGCAACCCGGAAGAGATCCATGGCATCAACGTGTTGCCGGTGACCGGCGGCTCGTTGTACTTAGGTCAGCGACCCGATTCGATCACACGTTGCTGGAACCATCTGCTGGCCCAGAACGGTGGCGAACCAACCGTGTGGCAGGATGTTCTGTGGTCCTACCTGGCCCTCGCCGATGCCGACGCGGCATTGAAGTTGGCCCACACCAACCAGGACTATGGTCCGGAAGCGGGCGACTCCAAGGCACGGACCTATCACTGGCTCTCGGCGTTGACTGGCCTGGGGCAACTGGAGTCTGGCATCACAGGTGATACGCCACTTTCAGCTGTCTTCATCAAGGATCAGGTCACGACCTATGTTGCGCACAATCCAGGTACCAAACGACTGGAAGTCACGTTCAGTGACGGCCAGAAGATCTGCGTACCGGCCGGCGAAACCTACTGGGCCCACACCAATCAGGACGGTGATTGTCCAGCCACTGCTGATGTCAATGGTGATGGTGTCGTCAACGTCAACGACTTGTTGATTGTGTTGGGTGCGTGGGGCGAATGCAATGGTTGCCAATCGGATCTCGATGGTGACGGAACCGTCTCCGTCAATGATGTGTTGGCATTGCTTGCGGCGTGGACTCCCTAGTTCCACAACATCACTTGTATGGGCATAGAACAACACCCCGGCCAACTGGCCGGGGTGTATTTGTGATTAAAAGCAACGAAACGGTATCTTTTCATCCGTGTTTGGCCGGACATGTCAATTAGACTGGTTTCGCGAAGATCTAATCACTTGATCTTTGTTGGGAGGGGAACCAATGCTTATATTCGATGTCAAGTTCACCACGGTGTTCGTCTGCTTTGCCATGGCCATGATCTCTGGCTGTCATCACAGTCCACAACTTGCGAACACAAACCAGGGCAGCGATTCCAGCGAATCTGGTCACTTCTTCAAGCCCACTATCGAATATTGGAAACGTATCAACCAGGACGAAAACCACCAGATCCCCTATGCCAATATTATTCGAGCTCGGCAACAGGCAAAGGAACACCAGGCCCGCGCACAAACCATGCCACAGGACCGGAGCGTGCCGTCAGGCACCTGGGTTTTTCGTGGTCCAGACAACTGGAGTGGACGCACCCGATCACTGCTGATTGATCCTCGAAATTCAAACAGCATGTTGGCAGGCGGCGTCACGGGAGGATTGTGGCATTCGGATGATGGCGGCTCTAATTGGAGCCCCGTCACTGAAGGGCTCAGCTCACTTGAGATCTGTGCACTGACACGCGATCCACAGAATCTCGACACGATTTACCTGGGTACAGGTGAAGCGCCACTGGCGACACAACCGGTGGGCGATACAGATGAATGGATTGCACCCTATGTCTTTGGCGGAGAAGGCATCTTCAAGTCGACTGACAATGGACAGACATGGTCGAATCTCAACAGCACATCCACCT
>JAYZAT010000007.1:0-7280 GCA_036339555.1 Planctomycetota bacterium | reverse complement strand
AGACGACTGGTCAGAAGCAGGCCGATTGGCGCACCGACCCCTCGCGTGCAGGTGCCGGCGGTGCCATGGGCGACATCGGTTCGCATGCCGAGAACCTGGTGTCCTATGTCACGGGCTTGGGCATTCGTGAATTTGCCTCTGATGTCACCACGCATGTTCAGGATCGCAACATTGATGACGACACCTCTGTGCTCTTACGGTTCGACAATGGGGGCCGCGGCATTCTCACGGCATCACAGGTTTGTCCTGGTTGTCTGAATGATCTTCGCCTACGTATCTGGGGCAGCACGGGCGGCTTGTCCTGGCACCAGGAAACGCCCAACACCCTGAAGCAAACGTCGCTTGAAGGGCCTGATCAAATTCATCATCGAGCAGATGCCAGCTTGTGCGATGCAGCCGGTGCGGTCACACGATTGCCCGGCGGACACCCGGAAGCATTCATCGAGGCCTTTGCCAATATCTATCGCGGCGCAGCTGCTGCAATCCATGCGGGGCGTGATGATGGCACGGCGTTCGATTATCCAACTGTTGAAGACGGTGTCCGGGGCGTGAAGTTCATCGGCGCAGTCATTGCAGGCGGTGGGCAGGGCTGGACACGATTCGAGGAGTAGACGAGCATGTCTTGTTGGAGATTTGTTTGGATGAGCGGCCTGTTGGCAAGCTCGGTATTGGCTGACAGTCTTCCCTCGGTCCTGGTCTTTTCGCGCACGACTGGTTTCCGTCATGACTGCATTGAAACGGGCGCTCAAGCTATTCAGGAAATTGGAGAAGGTGTTTTCACGGTCGAAGCGACCGAGGATCCTGCGGAGTTCACTCCTGGGAACCTTTCGCGTTTCGATGCCGTTGTATTTCTGAACACGACGGGGGATGTCCTTGACGTTTCTCAACAGGAAGCCTTCGAACACTACCTGCGCAATGGCGGGGGGTACGTCGGGATCCACGGCGCTGCGGACACGGAGAATGACTGGCCGTTCTACGGTGAAATTCTTGGTGGGGCCTGGTTCAAAACGCATCCGGCGATCCAGGAGGCGGTCGTTGTCGTCGAGGATGCACATCATCCAACCACGGCTCACTTACCTTCTCGTTGGGTTCGCACAGACGAGTGGTATGAGTACCAAGACAATCCGCGTGAACATGTGCACGTGTTGGCGTCTATGGATGAGTCGACGTATCAGGTCGCCGAGGGCATGGGCGATCATCCCATCGCCTGGACGGTCCCGGTTGATCAAGGGGCTGCCTTCTACACGGGTGGAGGGCATACCCATGAGAGTTTCGCTGAGCCGGCTTTCCGTGAACATCTTCGCCAGGGCATCCAGTGGGCAATCGATGATGGCTGGATCGAATTGGTACCCGAGAATGGCTTTGCCGGTTGGCAGGGTTCCGAGCAATGGCTTGATGTCGATCAGGTGGAGATGGATCCCGAAAATCCTCAGGCCTTTCGCGTGACGTCAGCGATGACAGGTGAGCCTGGTGGCGCCAATTTCGTGAATGGCGACGGGCACGTTCCAAACCTGCGAACAGCGGGGACGTTCGGTGATGTCGAGCTCCACGTGGAGTTCATGGTGCCCGAGGGCAGCAACTCTGGCGTCTATCTCCAGGAACGCTATGAGATCCAGATCTTGGACAGTTGGGGAAAACCCAATCCTCAACACGATGACTGTGGCGGTGTGTATCAGCGATGGGATGACAACCGGACACCACAGGGGTACGAGGGGCGACCCCCACGGGTCAATGCATCAAGAAAACCGGGCCACTGGCAGTCGTACGACATCATCTTCCGGGCACCCAAGTTTGATGCAGAGGGCAATAAGATTGCCAATGCCCGTTTCGAGAAGGTCGTACACAATGGGATCGTCGTGCATGAGGATGTCGAGCTCACCGGCCATACACGTGCTGGTCGGGCGGGGCCAGAGTCAGCGACGGGACCGGTCATGTTGCAGGGCGACCACGGACCGGTGGCCTATCGAAATCTCAAGATACGCAGGATTGGACCACCGCCTGCGGGCGAGTAGATCACTCGGGACAGGGGCCGTATTCGGACAGGATGGCCAGGAGGTCATTGACACCGACGACGGTATCCCCATCGACGTCTTCGACGCATATGCAGTTGCCCCATGCGTTGATGACTTGAAGCACATCATTGACGTCCACGGTTCCATCGGCCGACACATCCATGGCGCACACTGGGCAGAACTCATTGCCGCCGAAGTCCTGCCAACCTCCGAGGATGTGGTCGGGCACGCTGTTGCAGAAATTGGATCCCCACAGTTGTGGGTCGTTGCAGTCACAGGCACTGGCAATGGCACCGCCACGGAGTCCGGCCGTATTGGAATCGAACTGGCAGTCGATATGCTCACCATCACTGTCATTGCCATAGGCGATAGCGCCGCCAAAGACTTGAGCAGAGTTTTCCGTGAAGGTGCAATCCTGAAGGATGAGCGTTGTGAAGTGGTGTAGGCGCAGGCCACCGCCGTCGCCATCCGCATGGTTATAGGTGAAGGTGCAGTGCTCGATCACCGGACTACTTTCCCAGATGGCGATGCCACCCCCGTTGTGGGCCGTGTTATTCGTGATCAGGCAGTCTCGGATGGTGGGACTGGATTCCACGATCTGGATGCCACCACCAGTCATTTCACCCTGATGCAACTGCCCGCTGCCGTTGGTGATGGTGAAGCCCTCGAGGATCGCACCGGGGCCTTCGCCTGAAGTGAAGATCACCACGGTGCCAACCCCGTTGGCGTCCAGAATGGTGTCCTCAATTCCAGCCGTCGATCGGATCAGCAGATCCTTGCCTCGGTAGTCCAATCGTCCTGGCCAGGTACCAGGCCCGACGTTGATCGTGTCGCCCGTGGAGGCAGCGTTGACGGCGTCTTGGATGCTTGGGAAGTCTCCAGGCACCTCATATTCGGTGCCTAGGACAGCCGAGGCGAGGAGGCTCAGGGCTGTGATATTGGCCCAAATCATTCTGAGATCCTTACGCATGAGCCCCTGGGGGATCAAATGGTATTCAGGGGTAAATTCGTCCTGAAAGCCCCTTCGGGTCCCATTATGCCAGATGGGAAGGCCATAGCCAGCCATCAAATGGCCTCCAGCCTGAAGGAAGTCTGCATAGGGGGCTGTTATGAGGGGGCTCAGGGGGCCTAAGGCAGCCTTGAAGGCCCTTCTGACCTTGCAAAAGGCTCATTCCCGGATACTCTCAACGAACAGGGATCCCTGCGCCCACGGGGTGCGGAGATCTTGATGCTACCCCTTTAAACCCTACTCAAACATGAGCGGAGAGACGGCGAGATGAACAAGCGGTTCACCAGAAACGCAACCTCGATCGTAGTTGGTGTGGTCATGGCCATTGGTGCCACAGCCCAGGCTCGAGACGGTGCCGAGGTCGAGATCCTCAAGGACGATGCCGAGGGCACCATTCTGAGGTATGAGTTCGTAACCCCAACACTCAAGAAGGTCCATGTGGGGGATGGCCAGGCTGTGATCATCCAGATTGGGGACGAGAGCATCAACGCGGCCGCCGGTGAGCCGGCAATCGCTGATGTCCGTCGCTCCATCACCATTGGTCCTGACACCTCGGTGATGGCAACCATGATCAGTGGCGACTACATCGAGATGGCCGACGTGGATGTCGCCCCGAGCAAGGGCCCCATTCTGCGTACGATCAACCCCTCTGACGTTCCATACACCTTTGGCGACGTCTATGAGCAGCCAACCCTCTGGCCAGTTGAAACCGTTGAGCTGGGTGATCCCTACATCATCCGAAGCCAGCGTGGCGTGGTTGTGGACGTCAATCCTGTTCAGTACAACCCAGTGACGAAGACACTCCGCGTCTACCGCAATATGACCGTCATGGTCGAGCCGGTGGGTCTGGAAGGACGCAACATCCTGACTCCGAATGCTCAGCAGAAGGAGGGCGGTTCGGCGTTCCACACGATCTACAAGAGTCACTTCCTGAATTACAGCCGCGATACGCGCTATGACCCCATCGAGAGCGAGGGCGAGCTGCTTGTGATCTGCCATGACCCTTGGATGAGCAACATGCAGCCATACGTCGATCACAAGAACGGCATTGGCATCGCCACCACGATGGTATCCGTCTCTTCAGTGGGCAACTCTCCGACCTCGATCATGTCCTACATCGAGAACATGTACGGTGGCAGCGACCTGGTCTACGTTGTCCTGGTAGGTGATATTGCCCAGGCGGCCTCTCCGACCTATTCCTTTGAGAGCGGTAAGTCTGACCCGAGCTATGCCCTGATGACGAGTGACACGTATCCGGATCTGATCATTGGCCGCTTCAGTGCCGAGTCAGCAGCGCACGTCGATACTCAGGTCGAGCGAGTGATCGCCTTCGAGACTGAGACTTGGACCCAGGATCCCTACTACCTGCGAGGCCTCGGCGTCGCATCGAACCAAGGGCCTGGCGATGACAACGAGACCGATGATCAGCACGTCGCGAACATCATGTCTGATCTGGATGGGTACGGCTATCTGAGTACCCAGGTCATTGCCGACCCAAGTGGTTCTGTTGCCCAAGGCGTTGCCGCGCTGAACGAGGGTATCGGAACCGTTGCCTACTGTGGCCATGGTTCAACCACGGCATGGGGCAATGGCGCACCTTTGTCAAACAGTGATGTCAACGGCCTGACCAATTCTCACATGATGCCTTGGATTATCAGCGTCGCGTGTGTCAACGGCCAATTCGACGCTGGTACCTGCTTCGCAGAAGCATGGATGCGAGCGACCGATGGCGGCCTGCCTTCCGGTGCGATGGGCATCTATGCCTCCTCGGTCAACCAGTCCTGGTCTCCACCGATGTGTGCGGAGGACGAAATCTACGATCTCTACGTCAGTGAATCCTATGCGACCTTTGGCGCGCTCTGTTATGCCGGCTCTTGCCTGATGATGGACGAGTACGGTGAAAGTGGCGACGACATGTACTACACGTGGCATATCTTTGCCGATCCCTCCCTGTGCGTTGTCGGAACGACAGCGCCCCCGACGGGCATGCAGGTCAGCGGCAACGGCTTCAATGCTGAAGGCCCCAATGGTGGCCCCTTCACTCCCGATACGGCTGAGCTGACAGTCAAGAACTACGATGCTGGCTCACTGGAATTCAATGCTGTTGACGATGTTCCATGGCTTGATGTCATCAATGGTTCCGGCACCCTTGGTCAGGATGAGGAAGCCGTGATTACGGTTGAACTCAACTCTGCCTACGCCGCGAACATGGGCAACGGTTTCTACCAGGGTGCCGTGGTCGTCACTGGTTCAAACGGTGATGTCTCAGTCAAGGAATTCGACCTCGAGATCGGTGTTCCTGTTGCGATCTATGAATTCAACATGGATACCAACCCAGGTTGGTCCATGGAAGCCGAGTGGGCCTACGGTGTTCCAACCGGCGGTGGTGGCGAGTTTGGCAACAGCGATCCGAACAGTGGCGCCACGGGCAGCAACGTCTGCGGTGTGGATCTCAGCGGTGATTATGACAGCACGGTTGGTGGCCCTTGGTTCCTCAGAACTGGCGCTATTGACTGTTCGGAACTGACCGACACGGGCCTCAAGTTCCAGCGATACCTGAACTCTGACTACCAGCCCTATGCCTTCGCAACCGTGGAAGTTTCCAACGATGGCGTGAACTGGTCCATGCTTTGGGAGAACGGCTCGAGCGAGGTGGCTGACAGTAGCTGGAACCTCCAGGAGTTCGACATCTCCAGCGTGGCTGACCAGCAGGACACGGTGTATGTCCGCTGGGGTTACCAGGTCGGCGACTTTGTCTGGAACTACTCCGGATGGAACGTTGATGACGTGGAGATCTGGGGCATCGCTCCGGAGACCAACCCATGTCCGACCGACTTGGATGGCGATGGATCCACGGGCGTCAATGATGTCCTGTTGGTGATCGCTGGTTGGGGCACTAGCAGCGGTGATGTCAATGGTGATGGCAACACGGACGTCAATGACATTCTGACGCTTCTGGAAGTCTACGGCGACGACTGCTGATCCAGCAGTTCATATCTTGAAACCACATGGCCCGGCTCTCTTGAGCCGGGCCATGTTCTTTGTTGGGTTGCGGGTTGTTGGAGGGCTTACTGGTTTGCCTGGAGTTGGGCCATTCGGGCCTGGGCGGCCTCGAGTTGGCTGTCGAGGACATTGGCGACACCGGGGTTGCCATGGGTGTTTTGTCGAGTCCGCTTGAGTTGGGTGATTCGCGTCTGCAAGGCGCTTTCATCCAGGGCGTCCAGTTGTTCCTGGGAGAGGATGGGGGGGATGCCATCGGCCTGTGTTTCGGTGACCGAGTCATAGCCCGGAGGCTTGGGGGCAGGCTGGTATCCGCAAGCGCTGAGGAAGCCTCCGGTAAGAATGAGCGTAATGGCGACAGGTTTCACGAGGTGCTCCGATCAGGCAGGTGGATCAGATGGCATGAGGATGGCAAGCCACAGGATGGTTGTCAGGATACCCATCACCAGGCCGAAGATAGCTCGGCCTCGTCCATGTCTTTCGGGTCGTTTACTGAAGTCATAGAACGCGATGCCACTGATGATGATGGCCAGAATTCCGATGAAGGGCAGCAGGGAAAACAATCCAAGGTACCCCGCTGCGATTGACCAGCCGGTTCGGTTGATCGGGATGAGCAGTTCGACGCCATGATCGGTTGTCACATGCGATGGAGCGGGTGCAGGTTTCGGAGGAGGCGGTGGTGGTGATTGGGTCATGTGTAGTTGCCTTCCTTGAACAGGCGGGTATACTACGTCCTGCATCAAGAGCAGGGCTGACGCCCTCGCCAACCTGCCTGCCCGGGCAAGGTGGCCACCGGAAGCGGTTTCCGGGATGCGGTCCAGGGATTCACTGAATCCCGACAACAAAGCGGGCGTGCCCTGTTTTTGGGCGTTTCGTTTTGACGGGCCGAGCAGCGTCAGTTCTCCAAGCAGCGATGCAAGGAGAACACAATGACTGAACGACAGGTACCCGTGGAACGTGATGTGCTTGGAGGCGCCGCTGGCGTGCTTGAAGCCATCGGAGGCAACGATCTGGCACTGGCCCTGGGACGGGCTGGGCAGGGACATCCATACTCGCCACTGGCCAAGGAGCTGGTTGTCGCAGCGTTGCGACGGCTTCGATCCAAACGTGGTGGGCAATGGGGTCAAGACCAAGAGATTGCAGGAAAGATCCGCGCTGAACTGGCGGCCAGGCCGACGGTTCACGTGGATGTCGGTGGCGGATCGGCTCTATTGATGGAAATTTCACCTGGCAGGAGCGTGTTGTGATGATGAAACCAA
>JAYZAT010000006.1:0-64533 GCA_036339555.1 Planctomycetota bacterium | reverse complement strand
GGGGCCACTTCTTCTCTAATGCGCGAAGTAAAGAGCTCATTGCCGGGTCCATCTCATTTCATCAAAAGTAAAACTAACCCTGCCAAGTCGAAGGCATTTGGCCATGCACCCGCTGCCAGAGGCCTTCCAAGACCTCTGGGACTCCTTCTCCGGTCGCGCCACTCGCCACCAGCCGTTGCACGCCAATATCCTTGAAGCCCGCCTCCACCTGCTCCAAGAGTTCCGCACGAAGGTCTACAGGAACCAAGTCGATCTTGTTGATCAGAATAACCTCTGGCTTCGAGGCCAGATCTGCAGCGTAGGCATCCAATTCACTACGAATGATTCGATAGTTCTCCGCAGGATCCGAACCATCGACGGGGTCGATATCCAACACGTGCAGCAGAACGCGCGTTCGCTCGATGTGACGAAGAAAATCATGTCCCAAACCAGCGCCCTCAGCCGCACCCTCAATGAGTCCCGGGATGTCCGCAGCAACCAGCCTTCGATGGCCTGGCAATTCGGCGATGCCAAGATTGGGTGACAATGTTGTGAACGGGTAGGCGGCAACGCGTGGCTGCGCTCGACTCATGGCACGAAGTAGTGTCGATTTGCCTGCGTTCGGTAGTCCAATGAGACCCACGTCTGCAATGAGCTTGAGTTCAAGCAGCAGCGTACGTTCTTCCCAAGGTTGACCCGGGGTGGCTTCACGAGGGGTCTGATTGGTCGACGACTTGAAATGCTCATTGCCCAAACCACCAACCCCACCAAGGGCCACCGTTAGTCGCTGACCGTTCGCATCGATGTCACCAATCGTTTCGTTCGATTCCGCATCGCAAACGATCGTCCCGAGGGGGACAGGCACGATGCAGTCAGCACCATTGCGACCATGGCAACTGGATCCCTCACCGGGCCGCCCGTTCTCGGCGCGATAATGAGGTCGGGGCGTCAAGGAGAAGAGTGTGTTCAAAGAATCATCCCCAACCAGGATGACATCACCGCCCTTGCCCCCATCGCCACCATCAGGCCCACCACGTGGCCGGTATTTCTCCCGCCGCATGCTCACACATCCATGTCCGCCCTTGCCGGAGCGGACGAATATCTTGGCGTTGTCGATAAGCACGGCTACTCCCCGGAGCAGGGGGACACCTCAGTGGCGTCGCCGTCAGCCAGCTGTCCGAACAGGACGATCGATGGCCTCATACCGCGGAACTGAAGGATCCGAAGGAATGATGTCTACGGACCGACCACGGAAGCGAACCGTTCCAGCGACCAACGCGAACAGAGTGTCGTCTTTGCCACGCCCAACCTTGTAGCCGGGCTTGAAGTGCGTTCCGCACTGGCGAATGATGATGGATCCGGCCTTGGCAGCCTCGCCACCATAGAGCTTCACCCCGCGAAATTGCGGGTTGGAGTCGCGACCGTTCTTTGAGGACCCTTGTCCCTTCTTATGTGCCATGGCTCACACTCCTCGCGGGCCTGCCGGGGATAGGCCCCTCAGCAGCGAATCGGCCATGATACCGGGGGCTCAACGGAAGATCCAGACCTCATGCTGAGGACTGTCCGGATGAAGCTCCACAGGGCGATCTCCACGCCCAGTAGCCCTGCCAGGGATCAGATAATCCCTCTTGAGGGTCTTCCGAAGGACGACGTCCTCCTTGGTCAGAGGATGCTCCACCACCAGGGTCTCACTGCTGAGACCTGCGACGAAGAGGGCCAATTCATTGACATCCGTCTTGTTGGCTGGCCAGACGGTGAGTCCGGTCCGGGCATTTCCACGACCCTGCTTGAGCTCACCAATAATGGCGTATTGGGGCTCCAGAAACGGGTCGCCCATGTAGGTCATGATCTCGTCGGTCACAGCACTGGACACCCGTCGCCCCCCCTCGAGGATCTCACCCTGATCGGTATAGAGAACCATCGATGGGACCCAGATCTGGTCCCGACCGGTATTGTTCTCAACCCCATAGGTCATGTACCAATACCACTGCCCGTCTTCATTGCTGCGGAAGATCCGCAGGGGGCCGGATGTGAAGGTCAATTCCGGCTGCGAGGGGGCCGCATTGGGGCGAGGGACCGCCAGGACTGAAGAAGCCAATAGCAGGCAGGCCGTGGCAAGTAGGAGACTGTTCATTCGGATCATGGCAGATGACTTCCTGTGAGATTCTCTCCGAAGAGCAGTTTATTCTAACAGGATGCCTCTGGCCTCCCTGGTCCCTGCAAATAGTGATACCTGCCGATGATGAGCTCTCAAACCCACTCTGAGCACAACCAGAGCCCCAGCCCGGAACTGGTGCCCCCACGGGACCGAACGGCAGCCATCACACGCCTGCTGCCGCATGGTGCACAGCGGGCTGATGCTGATCGATTCGAGGCATTCGCCCATGACAACCAGATTCCCCTGGACTGGCTCTGGACGTTGCGAAATCAAGCCGGTCAACCCGAGACCTGCGTGCTAGCCGTGCCTTCACCCGGCCGTACAGCGATGCTGTTCACTTCGCAAACCCATGGAGCAGAACCAGGAACGCAGTTGTCTCTACTGCTGAATCACTGTCTTGATTTTCTGAACCGTCAACCTGTGGACTTAGCCCAGGCACTGCTGATGACTACCGATCAAACGAGCTGGCAGGCCTTTGAGGCCAGTGGATTCCATGAACTTGCTGTGCTGCAGTACATGGAAATGTTGATTCCAAAGCGGGTTGAAAAACCCACGCTTCCGCAGGGATTGGAGTTGGTGACTTACGAAGAATCACGTCGCTCCGATCTGATCGCTGCACTGGAAGCATCCTACGAGGACACTTTGGACTGTCCGTCACTCCGCGGACTCCGAAAAACCGATGATGTCATCACAGGCCACCAATCAACAGGGCAGTACAAGGCAACGCTTTGGACGCTTGCAATGGAAAACGGGGCTCCTGTTGGTGCCATACTGATCAATCAATCAAATCGAGGAAACCAGGCAGAACTGGTCTACATCGGTTTGGCATCCCAGGTTCGCGGTCGTGGCTGGGGTCGAGTCCTTCTTTCGCACGGGCTCGCACTCGCAGCAAGCGATCGCCTTCAGCAGTTATCACTCGCTGTTGATCTTGAAAATACCCCCGCCATGGACTTGTATACGTCGACTGGTTTCATCGCAACCGGTCGACGCCAAGCCGTTATCCGATCCACAACATGAATGCAAGACGGACCCTGCAAAGGTGGTTGTCCACCCAATCCACGAGGCCAGGTGGACAACAGTTGTGGATAGAAAAGTTTTACTGCTCAGATCCCCTTTGAATCCCGCTCGAATTGCTCCAAAGGGCACTGTGGGATCAAGAAAACAGCCTCGCTGACATCGACAAACGCGATACATTCCGAATCGCTTGTCCATGGAAGGACGAGTGCATCTCGGACTATTCCGGGTTGCCGATGGGATGGCAGTCGAGCCGAGCATACCCACCATGCTCGGCCCGGCGCCGCCCGCGGCTCACGGTGTCCGATCTGGCCTTGAGTCAATTCGTAACCGACTTGAGGAAACGAAAGGATTCGAACCTCCAAAAGAGTGACGGAGGACCGTTGCCGTCCGCCTCTTGGTGTGCCCCGCCGCCCCCCCCGATCCGACCGGGATGGGATCCGTCGAGGTGTTCAGTCTTGTTTCCGCCACTCTCGGCGACTTCGCTCGTCGAGTCTGCATTCCGAGTTTCTCGTGCCCGTCCAAGCCCCTTCGACCACTGACTCGATCACCGATCTCCTCAGCCAACGGCTTGGTCTTCGTCGACACGCCATGTGGTTCGGGCAAGCTCGGCTCCAGTTAAAGCAAGGCAGGTTGGCCGTCGAAGCTGGTTCGCAATTCGCTGCTGATTGGATTCATGCCCACTTCGAGGATGACATCCAGGAGGTGGCTGAGCACGTGATTGGCACCCCGGTCAAGGTATCCGTGTCCGTGCGAGGTGATGAACCATCATCGAAACAGGACACCCCACCCCCACCACCTCCGGAACGTCGCAGCCAAAGGCCTCGCAAGCGGCTCACCGGACATCAACACCGCCTGGATGACTTCGTCGTCGGCCCAAGCAACGAACTGGCCTGGTCAGCTGCGAGCCGTGTTGGTGGAGAAGCGGGCGACTGCCCCGTATCGCCGCTTTTCATTCATGGAGGCTGTGGTCTTGGGAAAACCCACCTTCTCCAAGGCATCTGCACGCGTTACCGTGATCGATTCGGTCACCATGACCCCATCCGCTATCTCACGGGTGAACAGTTCACGAACGAGTACATCGCCTCGGTCCGAGACAGTCGAATTGACGAATTTCGCCGATCGATGCGTCGTCTATCCTTGCTCGTCATCGATGACATCCACTTTCTCAGCGACAAGGCCAAGACCCAGGCCGAGTTCCTCCATACGCTTGATGCCATTCACCTCACGGGCTCTCGGATTGTTCTCGCCTCCGATGCCCACCCACACCAGATCCGGAGTTTTACTCAGGGCCTGGTGAGCCGTTTCCTCAGTGGAATGGTTGTTGAGATTGAACGCCCCAGTCGTGAAACGCGGCGTGCCTTGATTCAAAGGCTGGCAAGTTCACGTGGCATCTCCATGGACGAAGCAGCCATTGAACTCGTGGCCTCCCGGTGCATCGGATCCGTCCGGGAAATACAAGGCGCTCTTACACGGCTCACCGCACTCGTCCAAGTCCGTGGTGGCACGAGTAATGCCGTAAGCACCGAAACTGTCTCCCAGGTCTTCGAGCATAGCTGGGATACCACCCAGCCCATTACCCTCGACCAGATCAAGGATGTGGTCTGTTCTCAACTGCACCTGGCTCATGCCGATCTCGCCGGACGTGACCGGGGGCCACGAGTGTCTTTAGGCCGTGGACTGGTGGCCTGTCTTGCCCGCCGAATGACGGACTACAGCTATCCCGAAATTGCCCGCACACTGGGGCGGCGGAATCACTCCTCGGCACATGCCGCAGCTCGACGAATCGAGGCCATGGTCAATGAGGACCGGTCTATTCGCCTGCCAGGCAAAGGGGGCCACGACGATGGACGGGTCCTGGTCCGAGAACTGCTGGATCGGCTGCAGCACGCGGTTTCCCACCCTTGATTGGGATATGTGGAATTGACTTCAAGATTCCACATAACCGATAGATCGTCGCCTCCGGTACACTGGCTGGCATGCCAGTCCCTACTGCCAAGCTGTTGATCCTGGTGATAATCCTCCCGGGGATACTCTTGGGCAGTTGGCTGCAAACAGCCCACGGTGCTGACCCGCCCAATGCGAATAGTGCCTTCCGGCACCTGAAGCGAACCGTCACCCCCCAAAGGGATGACAGCCATCTCACAAGACTCACCGCACTCCGAAGCCTCGGCGATCCAACGCTTGAGCAACTCTTCCTTCGCCTGATTCAACATGACTCTTGGCAGATCCAGGTTTATGCAGTCTTGGGACTGGCTGAGTTGTCGGAAGACGGCCGTGTCATGCCCTGGCTCGTGACGCAAATCAACCCCGCAGCACGCGACCAAGTCCTGGCGATCGCCATGGATGAACAAAGGCTTGGCCCTGATGAAATCCGAGAACTGACGGAATGGAAGGGACTCCAAGAAGCCAATCGAGTGGCCTTACTTGCCTACAGCCTTGAACTCGGTCAACCAGTCCGAATCGAGGATGTTCGACCGATGACGGAGTCGACCAACGAGAAGGTGGCGGCAGCTGCGTGGTTGGTCATGGCCTGGCTGGGAGATCAGACCGCCCTCGATCACATCGATGCAATGATTCAAGATCTTCCGGAGACACGTCAATTCGACATTCTGCTGACGATCATCATGTTGATCAACCGGTACGAGATCGCAGAAGCGGCTGATTGGCTTGATCAGACCCTTACGAAAGCACGAGAGCAGAATCGTTTCCGAGAAATGTCGCTTGCTGGAACCTCCACGCTGCTCATCCTCGACTCCGATCGGGGATTAAAGCACTGGCGACTCGAGTTTGGTGAAAATCCCAACCGAAGGAACCAGATCACAGCAGCTCTCATGCTGCTCCAGGTCGGCGTTGCCTTGCAAACCGAGGATCGGTCAAGACTGGATGTGGATGATGAGCTCATCGGTTCCATCGTCGAGGCAGCGAATGCGGTTGCTCATGATCGAGGCGACACCCCCCAAAGGCTGATCGAGCTCGTTGATCTCAATCACGTCCGTTCCACAACCATGATCCCAGGCGTCATTGAAGCACTCCCTCCAGATCAAGCCACGGTTGTTTTGGAACGATTTCTGGACCGTATGGAATCTGAATCTTTCACCAGCGTTGACCAGATGCTGGCCATAGATGCGACTGAACGGCTGCTTGAACTCGATGGCAATGCCGTGCTTGAACGCCTCAAGGTAGTCAAGGATGACAGCCCTTTGCAGGAAGCCATGCTGTATGGCCTGCTGCATAAACGAAATTCAAATGTCCTGGAGACAGTTGAGTCGCTTCACCAAATTGGTTTATCTCGCCCCGACGCGCTGACCTTGCTCTTGATTGCCCGGGACAGTGATAGCCTCGACGAGAATCAACTCCGTCGATTGGGCCTCATTACTTCCGGAGGTGTCCTTGTGGAACCTCTACAGGTCCAGGCAGCGTGGCTGTATCTCAAGCATACGGACACCCTGGAGGATGCGATGACCCGCCTGGTCCCAGAAGGTTCGTGAAGGGAAACTCGTGGAACCCAACACCTCCGTGAGCCGCATACCCCTGTGTCAATACGACCTGCACGAGCGAGACTTGCAAAGCTTGGTGCATGAACTCCGAAATGGAGACATGATTGGTGGGCCACGGATCGTGGAGTTGTCGGAACAACTGGCTTCCAAGACCGGGCAACTCGAATCCGTTACGACGTCCACCTACTCAGAAGCAGCTCGGCTGCTCTTACTCGCCATGGACATCCATGAGGGTGATGAGGTCATCCTGCCCGCCTTTGCCTCAGGCGTCATGACGCAGGCAGTCATCTCCGTAGGGGCAACGCCCGTGTACGCAGACTGCCACCCACGGACCCTGAATATCGCTCCGAGCGAGATTGAATCATGCGTCACACCAGCCACCCGGGCAGTGATCGCGACCAGCGTCTTCGGGAATCCTGCCGGACTGCCACAATTGGCAGCCCTGTGCGGTTTGCTGGAAATCCCACTCCTGGAAGATGTCTCAGGCGGACTAGGCAGCACCATTGATGGACGCCCCGCAGGATCCTTCGGCTGGGCGGCGATCATCGATCTTGGACCGCGATCTGTCATTGGCTGCGGGGAAGGCGGTGCCATTAGTACCTCGGATCAGAGGCTTGCGCACCGCTGTGAAATGTTGCGGGATGGAGATGATCTGGAGCCCATTCGTGCCCCTGGCGATCATGCCGGACCCTTGGGACTGAGATGTCACTTGACGGGCATTCAAGCTGCCGTCGTGTTGTCTCAATTGCGACGACTGGATGAAATCATGGAGTCCCGTGCCACGGTTGCCTCAAGCTACACCCAACGTCTCGCCGGCATCAGTGACATCGTCGTACCAACGGTTGATCCTGGCACAACACTCGGCTGGCCTGGGTTCGTTGTTCGCCTGGATGAAGCCTACGGCAATGATGATCGAACCGAGATTGTGCATGGGATGGATCGCCACGACATCGGGGTCGCCACACCGTGGACACCCCCGCCTCTTCGATCGCAGGTAGCCGCAAGACTTCAGTTGGCCCCGGATCGACAACAGTGGCCCGTGGCAGAGTACGTCTCTCAACGAACCATCGCACTGCCCATGTACGGTGCCTTGACCGATCGAGATGTCGGACTTGTCACCCAGACCCTTGAGCTCATGATGCAGCGATCGACTTTCCGTCGAGGCTAGCGGGCCATCAACATCAGTTGATCAAGCATCTCATTGGATGCATTGATGACCCGGCTGGATGCCTGGTAACCCGTGGAAGCCAGGATCATGTTGATGAACTCCTGCGACAAATCCACGTTTGACATCTCCAGGTACCCGCTGAAAACGCTCCCCGCGCCCTGGGTACCGGGAGCAGTGATGAGGGCCTCACCCGAATTGGGACCTACACGGAAATAATTGTCTCCAACATCTTCCAGCCCACCGGGATTGGCAAACATCGCCAGCGAGACGAGCCCCAGGGTCTTGGTGGTCCCGTTGGTAAAGGCCCCGATGATCATCCCCTCATCATCGACCGAATACGAAACGAGTTCTCCACCAGGAAATCCATTCTGCGAAATGGCAACGATGCTGCTTGTCGCATCTGCTGGTGATGTCAGGCCATCAGCGCCTTCACTAAAATCGAGATCCAGCACCAAGGGGGAATCCGAGCCGTTGTCACGTGGAATGCTGATCGTTGAATTGGAGATTGACACCAGTTCTCCAGAAGCGTCAAAGGTCAGGTTTCCACTGCCAACAATCCTGGCGAGGCCTGCCGCATCTGGAGATTCTGCGAGGAACGTCCATGTGGTGCCGCCATTTTCAAGCGTTTCCTGAAGAACCATGGACACGTGCACCGTGACGGAATCACCCAAGGAGTCATACGCAACAAAAGTAGTCCGTACTGCTTCACCATCTGCACTCTGCTCTGCGTTGAGTCGAAATGGCTGGGTGATGGGATCGCCTGCTACAGGATCACCACTTGTTGTTCCCCCATAACTCACAGTGATATCACCACTCGAGAGGTCCAAATCTTGGACGGTGCCTTCATTGCCGATGATTACCAAGGCGCCCGTAGGATCAATTTCAACGCGGCCGCCGAGATTCTGGCCCTCTATATCTTCATGATGCAATCCCAGAACGGTCTCAAGCCAATCCGTGAAGTCTTGCATGTTCGAGCCGAAGGATTCAGCTCCTAGCTCAGCAGCTTCTGTCTCACTTGAAAAGGCGAATGTATGGGTGCCCATCGATTGCCCGTTCTTCTCGACACCACTGACTGTGATGATGGCCTGAGCACCACCTTCCAAAGCCAGAAGCGGATTCCCCTCGCCATCATCGATATAAAGATTGTTGCCCGCGACAGTCAAGTCCGTATGACCGGAGCCAGTTGCATCCGGGTTGTCGGGATCCCACGTCAGTGCCTCCGAAGAAGATAGAGCCGTATCTGTCCAGAGTGTTGCAGATCGGTGAATCGATCCGCTGGTTGCAATATCACCAGCAGCATCTAATTGCCCGTCGAGATAGACCTTGCTGGTTGCTTCCGCGACCGACATCACTCCGAGTGGTATTTCCAAGGCTTGCAGTTCGCCGCCCATGATCTGCCACTGGTCATCGACACCCCAACCCATGACGTAACCACCCTGAGCGGTCACCAATCGCCTGTTTTCATCGAGTTGAAAAGCACCATCACGCGTGAAGACTTGCTCTCCATTGTGTTGGACGACGAAGAAGCCATCCCCATAGATGGCCATGTCAGTCGCGATTCCAGTACTCGTGTGGGCGCCATCTGAAAAATTTCGTTGGGTGCCGGCCACCATCGTTCCATGCCCAATCTGTAGAGGATTAGTTCCTCCATCGAGTCCTGGTGCTGAACCCAAAGATGTGGTTTGCGCGTACAGCGTTGCGAAAATCATGCGGCTGGATTTGAACGCCGTGGTATTGACATTCGCAATGTTGTTACCGATCACATCCAGCCGCTGCTGATTGCTCCGCAATCCGGACAAACCTGTGAATAATGCATTCGTAGAGCCCATGATCATCTCCTCAATACCTGTGTTGATGAGGCCTGGGAGCCTTCAACTCACCGGGGATTACCCTTCATCACTTCCGTCACCATCACCACTTCCGTCACCGTCACCGTCATCGCTTCCGTCACCATCACCGCCATCATCCGTGTCGTCGCCAGCGCCATCATCTGTGTCTTCATCTGTCTCGTCATTTCCCGAATCTGCATCACCCAAAGCTTCTAATACGTCCGGAGTGATAATCGTCTCCACGCCGGAAATTGGCAGGAACGCACCGTTATCGAGTTCCAGAGCAATCTCATCGCCCTGTCGAATGACAGCGGTCACGATGCCCCCCATCCGCACACCGCTCCAATCGACTCCTCCAACGAAACGGCCGATCAAACCACTTGCCGATGAAAGTTGGTTCTCAAAGATCAGGGACTCCATGTTCTCTACCATGCGCATATCCGATTCAATGGATCGAATCGAATTCAACTGATCGAGTAATGCGGCAGAATCGGTCGGTGCCATGGGATCCTGGTTCGTCAGTTCCGTGAACATAATTGTGATGAAGTCCTCGGAACTCATGGAGGCGAAACCGTTGTTCGTCACCCGGTCTATAGGCCCAAACAAATCTGGCGCATTGATCTGGCTCATGGTGCGTGCTCCTGTTCGCCGAGTTCAGCGAAAGTGAATTCTTCATCAACGCCATGGTGGGCCCCAGACGATCGCCAGCGTCGAGGCGAATGACCGTCCTCCCGAGTTCGTTGTGAATCGTCCTGCTTATCTTCATCCCCACCTGGTTCAGCATCTTCAGCCGCACCCGAAGACAGCCCCTGTTGACGGATCTCCAGGCGATCAAGCGAGTACCCCTGTGCTTCGAGTGCTGCTTTCAACCTTGAGGTGGATGCTTCAAGAATCTTGCTCGCCCCACGAGTCGCTGTTTCAATCACAGCCCGAACTCGATCGCCATCGACCTCGACATCTATTTGGATTGGGCCCAATTGAACTGGATGCAGATGAACTCGAAGGCGACCACCACGTTGGGCCAACAAACTCGTCATCCCTTGCAACGTCCGGAACTCCGCCTCAGCAAGTGCTCTGGTTCCACTGAGTTTTCCAGAACGCCCCATCAGCGATGATCGCGATGAACTATTTCCCTTACCGCCCAGTTCCAGCGAAGCCTCGACCTCAATGGCTCGCAACACAGCCGCCGGTACGTTTCGAACCACGGTGCCCGAGGCGGTCCCCTCCGTCGTCGGTGTGGCGATGGATGGCGTGTCGGAAGTCGCCAGTTGGGACACCGTCGGCTTCACGATGGCCGTGGAAATCTGAGCTTGCCCAGGCACTCGACCCTGTGATCGTGATAAGGGGCCGTGAGATGCGTTGGATCCGCCCTCCCGATATCTCGGATTGCTGTCAACTCGAGAGGTAGCAGACTGTGGCACGGGACCCATGCCCTGGGATTGGCGCGAATCCTGCGCCTCATCAGAGTCTGTATCCGGCTGATCCTGCGCTTCGGCCTCGGCCTCGTTCCTGGCTTGGGCCTCTTGGTCCTTGGCAATCTTCTTCGACAGTGGTTCGTGCTCTTCAGCAGCTCGCTTGAGCTCTGCTTCCTCCGCTGCCTGTGCCGGAAACCCCTTTTCCAGGGTCTCAAGAGCCGATGACGGCACCGGGTCCGCCCAGCGCGCATCAAGGCTCGGAAGAAATGCCGTCGCTGAGGGATACACGCTGAGAAGCCTCCTGGTCAGGCGGTGTGTCGGGAATCGTCCCGTACCGCCCCAGGGCTTCCAGCAACTGGCCTGCCAAGGCCAACTCCCCAGCCGATTGAAATTCCCTGAGAATCCGGCTGGCGGACCGCTCACGCATGGCATCCAGGGTCGCCACTGCATCCTCGAATCTTCCATCCTCGACCATGGAGAGCAGCCATACCTTGGCTTGGGCTGCCTGAGCAGCTTCCATCAACTGCACGGATCGCCGAAACTGGGCCACCTGGTCGCGGCCAACTGGCTCAACCGACGAGGCCTCCCGCATGTCCTTGAAGGCCGCCCTTTCCAAGGCCAAGTCTTCTCGTGCCTGGGCCAGTTGCTCCAGGGCCACATCGATCTGTCGTTGTCGAATAATCCCTTCCTGCTGTACCCCCTGCCTGCTCACAGCCATGGAACGCGTCCCCTCGGCACGTGAACTCAATCGCCGTGCGCTGCTCCCGGGCACACTCTCCTCTGTGAAGGTCTCGAACGCTTCTTCCTCGCCTGCATTCGAGACACTGTCATTGAACCACGCTGCTCTCAGCGCCTGCATCTTTGTTTCATCCAGCCTTCCGGACATCAACAACCATCCCAATCCAACTGCTGCCACGAGCAGGAGAACCAATGAGAGATTGGATGCAATAGACCAGAAGCGTTTCATATGGCCATGCCTCCCACCAAGGCGGCTTCCGCTTCCTCACGTCTTTCGATGCGTTGGCAATCCTGCATCCATTCCTTTCGAGCCCGGTCTCGTAGATACTCCAAACCACGACGCTCGGCGGTCGCCTTGGCAAGCGACGTTTGCGCTGCTTCAATTTGTGGATGAATGGCCGCAAGTTCGAATACGAGTTGCCGCGCCCGACGAGCATGTTGTTGACCGATCGATGCCTGCAATCGCAATTCCTCAATGCTCAAGACACCAACCATTCCAGCACGAAGTTGCTTGGATGACTGTTGACGACACCGTTCCGACTCACGCAAGCAATCTTCAAGGCGACCTCGTGCACGATTCACAGAAGCCAGAACACGCTGCGCCTCACGTTCACGGGAAAGACGCAGATCTAAGACACGCTGAAGACGAAAGGTGAAAGCTTTCATGTTGTTGCTCCATGAGTGGATGCATTGACCGTTTTTGGTGCCACCGCAGCCAAACGCTTCCGGAGACGGATCGCATCCGTCGCCAAGTCCACGAGTTCTCGACATGTTTCGGGATAGCCAGTTGAGACATGCGCTTCCTGGACAAGAAACGTTTCGAGTCGATCTCGAAGTTCAAGGGCCGTATCCGTCACTGGATCGGATCCCTTGGCATACGCCCCAATCGCTACCAGTTCCTCGACATCTCGAAGCGCTGCCAGAAGGCTGCGGATCTCAAGCCGAGCTGCTCGGTGATTTTCATCACTAATACGCTCGGCAACCCGGGAGATGCTCTGGAGACAATCGACCGCGGGATACTGACCACGAGCCGCTCGGTCCGGGCACAAGACGATGTGTCCGTCCAGCACGCTCTGGGATGCATCCGAAACAGGTTCTGTCATGTCATCGGATTCCACCAAGACTGTATACAGCCCCGTGATCGAACCACCTTGACTCACAGCACCAGCGCGTTCAACCAGGATCGGAAGCATGGCGAACACCGAGGGTGGATATCCGCGCATGGCGGGCTGCTCTCCGCTTGCCAAACCAACCTGCCGCTGTGCTTGCGCAAAACGTGTCAGGGAGTCCATTGCCAGAAGAACGTCCTGGCCTCCATCCTGATCACGAAAGTATTCGGCAATCGCAGTAGCAAGCAGTGAGGCTCGAACCCTCAACAGCGGGGACTCATCACTTGTGGAAACAACCACAACCGAACGCGCTAAACCTTCCGGCCCCAAGGTTCCATGGATAAACTCTTGAACCTCGCGTCCACGCTCTCCAATCAGTGCAATGACATTCACATCACTGGAGGCATGCCTGGCCATCGCGGCCAGCAACGTGGACTTGCCGACACCAGGACGCGAAAAGATACCCATCCGTTGTCCACGGCCAATCGTCATCATCGCATCGATGACTCGTATACCCGTCGGGAGTGGCTGATTCAGTGGTGCCCGTGCCAGGGGTTCCACCCCATCACCGATGAGCGGTCGCCTGGTCTCGACGGCGATCGGCCCACGACCATCAATCGGTCGACCCAGGCCATCCACCACTCGACCGAGCAAGCCTCGTCCCAGGGGCGCAAAGCGACCAGATGTCTGTGACCCATGAACACGCGCCCCGGGTTGAATCCCTTCAAGCGTGTCATAGAGCATGATGATGTGCTGGTCACCATGGAACCCAATGACTTCGCCCCGCCGCATGGTGTGCTGGTCAATACCCCCACGTGTTTCCACCGTCACGGTCGATCCAACTGACAAGGGCAAATGCTCAACCTGAATCGTCAAACCGCGGATGGTGACTACCGACCCGCTGACCTGCCTGGGTTGCAACATGGGCAACATCTCGATCGCTTCCTGGAGCAATCTCATGCTGCCTCACCTTCTGGCGCAATGGCCAGGGCTCCCGACTCTTCTTGAGCGGGCATGATGGCCTCGGTAAGTCGTTGTAACTGGACTTCCAATGAAGCATCTACTTCACCACCTCGCATCATCAGGCGACACCCACCTGGTGCCATGTCGGCACAGGCACGGATCGAGACGAAACCCGTGTTCTCGAAGCGTTCCAATAAACCTGGTAACGCCTGGTGGACCCGAGGGCGATCTGATTCGGCGACCAGAATCTCGAGATCCGAAGGCGACTGCGCCAATTCGAGGGCTCGCCGCAGTTGTTCTACGACAATTTCCGGGTTCTGTGCCACTTGTCGATGGACGATGCACGCACCCAGTGACATGGCCATTTCCAGGGCCAACCTGGCCGCCTGGTCAAGCCGCTTAGATTCTGTTTGCTCCCAAGTGACCAGAAGCTTCGACCAGTTGTTATGCAAGGTCTTGAGCTGCTGCTGCATCGCCTCTTGGGCCGCGGCCTGCCCCTCGGCGTGTCCTTGGTTCACACCTTCCTGGTGCCCCTGCTCATATCCCTGCTGTCGCGCCGTTTCTTGAATGTCGCGGGCACCAGATCGGGCCTCTTCCAGGGCCAGTGCAATGATGCGGGATGCATCCTGACGTGCACGCTCAATGATCACTGACGCACTGGACTCGACACGATCGATCGACGGCATCGGCGAGGCAAGTTCACGAGTGTCACGGGCCTTGATCAGTGGCATCGATACACGCTCCTACACGACGACTTCCGAATCGCCGCCACGCCCACTGATGATCAATTCGCCGGCATCTTCCAGCCGTCGAACGATATCCACGATCCGTTGCTGAGCCCCCTCGACATCACTCAGACGCACGGGGCCCATGTATTCCATATCTTCCTTCACCACCTCAGCAGCACGTTCCGACATGTTCGAGAATATTTTCTCGCGAAGATTTTCACTTGCTGTCTTCAGTGAAAGCGCGAGCTGGTCATTGTCTATTTCCTTGAGCACAGTTTGAATTCCGCGATCATTGACGAACCGAATATCCTCGAAGACAAACATCAATCGACGGATGTTTTCAACCAAGTCGGGGCTATCAACCTCGATACCATCCATGATGTTGCGTTCGGTGTTGCGGTCGCAGAGATTCAGGACCTCCGCAACTGCCTTGACACCACCAACACGCTCAGAGGAACTCGAAAGCATGTTGGCGAGTCGGTCTTCCAATCCTGCTTCGACTTCATGAACAAGATCGGGATTCGTCTGTTCCATGTTGGCAACCCGACGAACAACCTCGACCTGCTTATCCTGAGGAAGACCCACGAGAATCTCCGACGCTCGATCTTGGTCGAGATGGCTCGCGATCAAGGCAATGGTCTGCGGATGTTCTTCCTGGATGAAGGCGAGCAGCGTGTCACATTCGACTCGACGCAGAAAGCTGAACGGCGTGCGTTGCACCTGCGTTTCGACCTGGTTCATGACTTGAGTTGCACGTTCCGTGTCCAAGGAATCCTGAAGGAGTCGGCGTGCATACTCCAGTCCACCTTCGCGGACATATCGACTCGCTAACTGCAGGCTGTAGTACTCCTCGACAACCTCTTCCACCAACGAGGCTGGAACCTCCTCAATGGCAGCAACGATAGCTGTGACACGTTGCACGACCTCGGTCGGCAGTTCCCTGAGCATGGCAGATGCCGATTGCTCATCCAAGCTCAGCAGCAGCACGGCGGCCTTCACCGGACCCTCCAGGTCGATGGCGCGATCAGGGAGTTTTTGTCCAGGACGGAAAGGCATTAGGTCTCCGTTCGTGTCCATCGACGCAGAACCGATGCTGATTCTTCCGGATGCGCCTGCACGGCATCCCGAATCTGATCGAGCATCACTCGGCGGCGTACTTCCTCGTTGTCGATCTCGATCCCATCGAGTACGACATCCGTGTCATCCACATCACCTAGAACATCTACATCCTCTGCCAGCAATGGATGGTCAGAGACATCTTGAGCGTCCTGGCCTGCCATCGCCCCGGCACCAACACGACGAAGCATCAACATCATCATGCCCACCGCGATGGTAGCCAGCAGAATGAGTCCAATGGTGGGCAACCAGGCCGTGAATCCAGATGGGTCAACCCACGCAGCGGCAGGAATACTGTCGGCACGTGCAGCCATGGGAACATCGTCGAACACACTGACGGTGACTTCCCCTTGCCGCGATCCTTCCGCTGAACCCGTGGCGATCAACGGCAGCACCTGGAGTTCAATTGATTCCAGGGTGCTCTCCATGAACTGGTCCAATGCCACACTGTCACCAGTATTTGAACGCTGCCGATGCAACGCCGTGAAATAGGATCGGGGAATACCGATGCTGGCATTGATTTCCAGTGCATAACCACCTGGATCGATCACACGCTGATCACTGCGTCCAAAGGCAGGCACACTCTGGACACGCTCTGACGAATCAGCGCTTGTCGGGCCAGATGGCGTGGCCACCGGCAATGGCGTGGTGATTCGAAGGCCGGTGTTGGCCCGGATGCCCGGTTCTCGACCACGTGCTGGATCGGAACGAGACGATTCAGACATCGTCTCCTGTGTGACACCAAGCTTGGGATCTTCATAACTCGTGGTCTCGCGGACGATCTCACGTGTTTCAACAACTGCATTCACACTGATACGAATACCGTTGACGTAACCAAGCGCTTCCTTGAGTCGTTCGGAAGCCATCTTCTCAGCCGCTAACTTGATCTCCATGTTCCGCGTCGATGCCATCGCATCATCGGAACGCGGCGCCATGGCTCGCCCCGTCCGAGCATCGATGACCGAAACAGACTCGGCCTTCAAGCCCGAGATGGAGCCGGCCACCATCCGTGCAATGGCATCAACGGCATTGGGCTTCAACGCCTCGGATTGGGTCACGACCGTGACGGAAGCCGTCCTGGGCACAAAGGCACGTCCGATTCCAACGTGATCATCTTCTCCGCTGATGACCACGGTTGCACTTCGGATCGTTGTCATTTGCGAAATCATGCGACCAAGTACGTTCTGGGTTGCGACGCGTGTACGCGTTCGCTGCTGCCCCTTCGTCAGGAACATCCGCTCATCTTGGATGAGACGGTCAAAATCGATCTGGTCGGGGGTGATGACCGACGCCTCGTTCAATTGGGTGACGATTTGATCACGGTCGTCCCGTTTCACAAGGATCGCCGTGCCAGTATCTTCGTATTCCAATCCGTGGTTGCCAAGGTAGGTGACGGTACGAGCACGCGCGTCTCCTGCCAGCGTGACAGGGAGCGGGACCATCGCCGAGCGACCTGCATAGAGTGAGACAAGGAAGAAACCCATCAGCAGGATGACAACCAACGCACCGGCCAGCATCCTGGTCGATGTGGATACACCTCGAAGGCGTTCCAGGTAGTTCCTCGTCATGTCACCTGCCAGTCCCATCGATCGTCGGCATCCTGCCTGACCGATTGAGCGGATCTTGCCGTTCCGAGGTTGGTCCCTCCGTGGACCTCAATCGGGGGCAATTCGCGATCCGTTCATTCAGATACGCAGTTGCTTTACCTCCTCGTAGGCTTCAAGCACCTTGTTGCGGACCTGGAGCAGCATCTTGAAGGCTGTGTCAGCCTTGCGTGCTGCGAACAGAACACTCTCGATATCGTCACGGCGGCCCGCGGCGAAGTCCTCGGCTGCCACCTGGGCGGCCTCCTGGAGTTCGTTGACCCTGGCCATCTCCGCCTTGAGTACGGATCCGAAATCCAAACCGTCCGCACCGACCTCTCCCGCCTGCTTGATGGCGGGAACACCGGTCGACCCGGGGCCTGTGATCAGTCCCAGAGGGTCGGTCATGACATGGATTCCTGTCTGTAGCAGATCACGTGAGAATCTCCAGGGCAATGCTGTACATCGACTTCGTTGCCTCAGCGACCGTAATGTTGGCCTCGTACGCCCGTGATGCCTCCATGGCATTCATCTGTTCGATCACGAGCGAAATGTCTGGATACCCGACGTAACCTTGATCATTGGCCCAGGGACTGTCGGGCTCGTAACGCATCTGGAGCGGGCCTTCGTCGAGGAGGATCTCGGCGAGGTGGACACCTTTATCCGAATTGCTTGCAGGATCGCCGGGGGCAAATACAGGAATCCGACGCTGATAAGGTGCATATTCACCCTCGGCGTTGAGCAGGGTTTCGATGTTGGCAATGTTGCCAGCGATCGCCGTCATACGCTGTCGCTGGGCTACCAGGCCAGAACTCGAGATGTCGAGGGCTCCAAAGAGCACGTCATGTCTCCCAGGGAATCAGATTCGTTCCCGTATTGCCACGTCTAGCATGTCAAACTGGTTGTTCATCAACTCCACCGCCGTCCTATAGGTCAGGAAGTTCTCCACGAGATCCTGCATGAGCCGTTCCAGGCTGCGATCATTTCCATCCTGGAACAAGATGTTGTCTCCAATAGGCTCAGGCTGAAGATGAATTCCCCCCTCTGCGAACTGCACGGTGGGTGTTGAATTGATCTCCAACGAGCCAAATCGGGCTTGCCCTCGCTCACGCCTCGCCTCCACAGCCTCGCCCAAGGCTGTCTCAAAATCGTCCAAAGAGACGTCGACAGGCCGAAAACCTGGGGTCGAGATGTTCGCGACGTTGTCGGCAATCAACGTGTGCCGACGAGCCGCGAACTGCACGACCCGCTGCATGACCGGAAGGCTGCCCGAATTATTGAGTCCGTCGATCATGGATTCACGAGTGCGAATCCCATACCGTGGTTTCCAGCCCTGACATCATGCGGTTCCTGCTGACAGGCGCAGATTCTGCGCCTGTCGGAAGTCACAGGCTGGCCGATACGAGTTGCGCCTCCTTCCACTTCTTGAGCTTGAGACCTAACGTGCGTACACCGATGCCGAGTGCAGTAGCTGATCGCTGTCGGTGACCATTGAACCGTCGTAGCGTTGCCACGATGGCATCGCGTTCGACTTCTTCCAGCCGCCTGCAGTTATCTCCAGCGACCTCGGTTCGGCTCGCCTGGGCGAGCCCAGGCGCCAAGTTCCGGATCCACGGTGCGACCAGGGATTCTTTGATCACTTCCTGGTCAGCGAGCACGGCTGCACGCTCACATATGTTTTCCAGTTCACGAACATTGCCTGGCCATTCGTAGCCTTGCAAACAAGCCAAGGCCTCCATGGAGAGCTTCTTGGGATCCCGGCCTTCCCGCAGGGCGACCTGTCTCAGGAAGTGGTCTGCAAGATCTGGAATGTCATCCACATGATGCCTCAAGGAAATCATGTTCAAGGGCAACACATTCAGACGGAAGAAGAGGTCCTGCCGGAAGCGGTCCGCCTCGATCTCCTTCTGAAGATCACGGTTGGACGTTGCGATGATGCGGACGTCCACTGCCCTGGCCTCACTGGAACCAACACGCTCAAAAGTGCGTTCCTGGAGAACCCTGAGCAACTTGGCCTGGGTATCCGGTGAGATCTCACTAATTTCATCCAGGAGTAACGTGCCGCCGTCTGCCAATTCAAATCGTCCCTTACGCAACCGATCTGCACCGGTAAAGGCACCCTTCTCATGGCCAAAGAGTTCCGACTCCAGGAGACTGGTGGACAAGGCAGCACAATTGATGGCCAGGAATGGGTCCGATGCTCGTCGGCTGTTGGCATGAATCCACCGAGCGGCTACCTCTTTACCCGTTCCCGATTCGCCACAAATCAACACGGTGCTGTGGCTGTCAGCGACTTGGCGAAGATGACTCCGAAGTTCGTTCATAACATCGCTTCCACCAACAAGGTCATGGCTGCTTGCACTGGATGCTGAACGAGACGCCACCTGCACCTTGAGAACCTGATTCTCTTGCAAAATCTTGGCATGCGCGACAGCCCGCTCGACAGTTGCCAGCAAATCATCACCACTAAATGGCTTGGTGATGTAGTCCCAAGCCCCATTCTTCATCGCACCAACAGCTGTCTCGATCGTGGCAAAGGCTGTCATCAAGATCACGGGAATGGAATCATCACGCTCACGAATCGTCTGCATCAACTCAAGACCATCCATTCCAGGCATCTGCAAATCACTCACGACAACATCGACCGGTCGCTGGGCAATGCGTTCAATCGCTGCCGCACCACTCCCAGCTGCCACGACGGTATGACCACGGCGAGACAGCATTGTGCCGACGCTATCTCGCATGAGTTCCTTGTCATCGACCACGAGGATTCGAGCCATCATCGCACCTCCGGTTCGCAAATTTCCATCGGGGCCTTCCCGACTGCTTCGAGGGGAACATGGACTTCAAACACCGAACCACCACCCTCACGTGAACCCACCACGATGTCTCCACCATGGGCATCCACAACGCGATGCGCAATGGCGAGTCCAAGACCTGTCCCGGTCGGCCGAGTTGTAAAGAAGGGGTTGAACAGACGATGAACCAAGTCCTCGGGAACACCGCATCCTCGATCTGAAATGGAGATTGACACAATCTCGTGTCGATCCCCGTCGGTTTTTAAGCGTCGAACAACGCTTGACTCAATCGTGACGACTCGATCTTCGCGCTCACTATCATCCATCGATTCAACGGCATTCCGAAGAATGTTTCCGATGGCTTGGACCATGAGCGTGAGATCTGCACTCACCACGATGGAATCAGCGGACGTGTCGCGCCGAAGGCTCGTGGCCGCAGTGGCTAAGAGACCTTCCGAGTCGCAAACCACGCGATCAATGATCGATCCAATCAACACATGTTCCTGTTGCAACGACGTGTCACGAGCAAACTGCAAGACATCTCGAACGATAGATTCCATACCCCGTACGGCTGTTCCGATCTTGTTGCAAAGATCAACGGAATCTGGCCGGTCCTCGAGATCTTCCACGAGGACCTGCGCATAAAGCTGAATACTGCCAAGTGGATTTCGTATTTCGTGCGCGATACCTGCTGCCATCTCTCCAAGTGCCGCCAGCTGTTGGGAGCGACGCAACTGTTCGTTGGCTTCCGCGAGTTCTGATTCCAGTGTCTGGACTTGGCAATGCAGCGCCTCATGAGTCTCATGCAAGCGTTCAGCCGTCTCGTTGAAAGACAACATGAGATCTTGCAGTTGATCCATCCCCATGCCATTACCTGCCGACAGAGGATTGGCTCGGAGATCTGGCGTCTGACTTGGCAGTGATCGTGACACACTCATCCCTTGGCGTCCGCAAATCGTGCATCTGGTTTGGTAGCAGTCCGGTATCCCTGTCGAGCTGTCGTCGTAGCTGTCAAACGCTCAAGCCGTTCTCGACAAGTGGCTTGATGTTGTTTCAGTTGATTGGCATCCTTTGCATCGATTTCAGCAACCTGGTCCACGAGCTTCTGAACCTTGGCTATCCGAGCACGCAGGCCCACTCGCACATCTTGTGGCATATCATCGAGGTCTTCCTGAAGTTGATGGATCGCCGTACTCATTCCTGTGCGTGTTGTATCCAGGCGATCCACGAGTTCCTGTCGCTTGCGAACAACCTCCAGCAAGGAATCATGTTCCGATGCCTCAATAAGTGGTCCTTGTGATGATGCCAATTGCCGCAGCGTCTCCAGAAGTGCACATTGCTGGTCAAGTCCTTCCATGACTTCTTGGACGCAGGCCTGGACGTTGCGATATGAGTCTGCTGGCGTCGTCATGGTGTGGTTGAAGCTCCCGCATACAGATCAGATCCCACGGGAATAGTGTTTAACCAACGTTCCCAGACGGCACGACTCATGAAATTGCCTTCACGATCGAGTACATCGTCGGGTAGTGATCCCAGTCGATCGAGTGCACGTCGGTGTGCTGCATCAGCTCTATCAAGTTCTCCCAGGCTCGTCCATGCCGAGGCCACTTGAACCAGGGAGTGCATGGCAGCTGGATGGTTGGGCCAAGTCCTGGCCACTGATTCGTAGCACAAAATGGCTTCTTGAAGGCGTCCGGTTTCGAGGAGGCAATCGGCCCGTGCAACTGCGGCAGCACGCTGCCGGCGATGACTATTCGGTGTTGGAGGATCGACCAAAGCCAAGGCCTCAATCACCTGTTCAAATGTCATCGCGGCTTCCCATAAGTTGGCAAGACGATCGGATTCCAACGACTGACGTTGTGAAGGCGTTAAATTATCGTGAGCCAATCGCTGATCAATGGACAGGGCTAACGAACGCCGCGCAGAAGCGATGTCGAATAGAACAGCGATCGTATCCGGATGATCCGGCCACCGATCTGCCGCCTCACGCAGGCGACTAATCGCTTCGGAATAGGCGCCCTCATCAACACAAAGTCGACCCAGCATCACAAGCGTGTCACGATAATCCGGTGCGCCAGGCGTTAAAGTGGTTTGCCCATCGACGACTGATTGCAGACGACAACGCGCTTCTTCTTGTTGTCCCAGGGCTAACAGGCACCGTGCTGATGGGACGTATGACCGGGTAGCCTGCAAGCTTCGAGGGTGATTCGTGAGCAGCCTGTCGTACCAGGTGGAGGCATCCTCCCAGGCAAGATCTGCCTCCAGGGCCTGCGCCAATCTGAACATGGCATCGACCCGAACCGGATCACGCTCACCGCGGCCATGGACATAGTCGAGAAAAACAGCGGCAGCATCTTGTTGACGACCAGCCGCATCCAGGTGAACGCCCGCATGAAAGAGGGCATCCGCCCATGCTGCCTCGTCATTACCAGAAGCCTCGGCAGCTTCCAAATGGGCTTCTCCAGCCTCGGCGTGAAGATCGAGAATCCCGGCCCACGTTTCGTCATCCCATGTCGCGCCCTGAAGCTCCAAGGCCTTGGTTCGATCGGCAGCGACTTGTCCGGCCGCTACGGCCAGGGCCGTTGATACTCGAGCTGAACGTTGACCCTTCGGCCGAAGCGATGAGGCCAGCCGGGCCAGTGCCAACGCATGGGTTGTTCGACTGCGTGTCAAGGCCGACTCGAAACGATCCAGCAGGATTGCTTCCAGCGTCGCTACTGTGACATCAACATGCTGGTCTCCGCGTGCCACACGTCGCACCGCTTCCGTGAAATCCAGCAGAGCTTGTTCTGGTTCATTCAACAGGTCGGACATTCGACCACGTCCCACCAGGGCTGCCAGCATGCTCTGGGCAGCGGGGTACTCCACAATTGAACGGTTGTACCACTGGCGGGCTGTTTCCAGATCACCCTGGTGTGCATGCACATCACCCAGCAATACCATCCCTTCACCACGGATTGGATCGGGCGTTCCTGCCAGATCAAGCCCCGCCTGCAAGGGCTTGGCTGCCACTTCTGGTCGGCCTAAATCTCGATTGGATCGTCCCAGTAGGACCAGAAGTTCCGGTGATGGTTGGCCTCCCTGGCCCTCCATTCGCCTGATGTCCCTGTGAAGTCCAATGGCAGCCTCCGATGGTTGCCCAGCATCAAGCCGAATGCGGGCAATGGCAGCTGCCGACCAGGCCATGTCCTCAAGCGACGCTCGGACATCATCACGAAGTGACTTGAGCACCAGGATGCGTTGGGATGGGGATGCCGAGTCTTGTTCATGGACGTAGCGGGCCATGGCCCGACGAATCTGGAGGATTCGATCATCCAATGTGTCGTCTGTGGACTGATCTGAAGATCCCTGTAGTGCATTCAGTGCTTCTTGAGCAGCAGCCACCTGCCCCACCTGAATGTGAGCCAGGCCCAGGCACTCCCAGTCAGCGGCTGTCATGGTCCAGCCAGACTCCTGGGCGGACACCAGGTGATCAATCACTCGTTCGGCATTGGCTGGAGGCCAGGGACCCACAGGAGACTGGCGAAGCCTCAGCATGGCAGCCGCCAAGGCGTGGTACTCGGCCCGCCCGGTCGCCTCTTGCCCTTCCAGGGCTAGTCGATCCCGAGCACCCCGCAGGTGAGCAGTTGCCTCGTCCAAACGCCCTTCCTGCAATGCCAGACGGGCTCCCCTGAGTGAGCTCTCCACTGATCTGCTCGGCTGCAGGAAGTTGATAAGAATCACCCCTGCCAGCAGCAGGGACGAGCCACCCACGAGCCAGGCAGGCCACCACCGACGAAACAACGACGGCTTCCGTGTTGCCGGCAGGCCACTTTCAGAACCCAGCAGGGTGTGTCGCTCACGGTCGCCCGGGACCTCCTTGTCCCAAGCCGTGTCGTCGGCCATTGTCGCCGTCCCCTTTCGATCACCTGAAGGCGATCTGCTCATCCTGAGCCATCTTGGGGTGCTCTCTTGCTGCGGTGACTCCATTCACCGCCGAGATGATGTATCGGCGGTGACTGAGCGTTTGCATGAGCAATGTGGCCCTGAAGGGGTCGTCATCGGCCTCGATATTCCGAGATCACGCTCGATTGCAACCCAAATCAGGTTCCATCCTCGGGCTCAGACTCACCGGGTCTGGCTCCTCGCCCAGCCACGATAATCCCGGTGGCCTGATCGGCCGGACTCTGCAATGCAGGTGGTCTCAAGGCAGTGATCATGAGGATCGGCAGCATCAGAACCAGGCTTTTGATGAGGGACCGAACAACCACCAGACCCCACACTGGTCGCTCCCCATCCACGCGTTGCAGGTGGCCGCCCATCAGGGCCTTACCAGGGCTTGTCATCATGATCAGTTCCCACGCCAGGCTCCAGGCACAGGTGATTCCAACCAGGATGGCATACAACCCCCACCCTCGTGCATCGAGAGAGAGGGTAAACGCCTCCAATAGCAGTCTTGGCTGGGCATCCTGCCAGAGCATGACTACGACGAACCCTGGGATCGCATCAATAAACAATGCACACAACCTGGGTATGGCCGCCAGCGGCAGAAGTCCCTTGGCAAGCACCGTTGTGGCCCGACCACGGATCAAGACCAGCATCACGAAAATTGAGGCCGCAACAGCCAGGAGCAAGGGCCATGGACTCATGCCCATCGGTGAACCTGGGATAAAGGACGTCCAAGGGCCCTGGTTTCCCGTGATTGGATCGATTCGGCTGGATTCCAATTCACCTGTGTCCTTGACCAACCCCATCTGTCCATGAGTACCCAAGATCCGCCACGACACCTTCGGTTCACTCCAAGTGCCCAACCGGGCCAAGCCATCGGGTTGAACAAATGCCAATGAGAGCTTGCCTGGCTCGGGCTCTGTGGCCACAACCAGTCGATCTCCAACGGTCGCCAAATCCCGTAATGACCCCAACCCGGGATGCTCGACCGGCACGGTCCACCCTTCACCCGTTTCCCAATAAAAGCGGAGCACCTCATCCCGCTCACCCAGGAGAACGAGGCGTTGATGGGCAATACCAAGGCGGAGCAGCTGACCTTCCAGGCCCTGGGGCAATGTCACCGCTTTCCAACGGCCACGACGAAGCCGCTGCATGGAATACTGGCCTGGCCCATGTTCCAACAGGACAACCGGACCCTCCAGGGTCGCCACCAGGTCGACTGGACTGGCCGGGCTGTTTGGATCGGTTTCGATGTTGGGGAGCAGATCCATCCCGGTACGCGGCGCCACGAGATACCGATCAATGCTCGTGTTCCATTGGATCCGCATCACCCGCACTGGAATGATGTCCGGTCGCTTCGATCGTGGTGGAAGGGTCAGCCAGAAGCTTTCACCCAAAGCTGCCAGGGCGGTTGGCTTCTGCGCAAACCGTCGAACTGGTCGGTACACCATCGGATCATCACGCACGCCGTAGTGGGCCAGTGCCCAGGGTAATTCCTCAACACTGGTTTCCGGTGATGGCAGTAAGAACCATGCGTGATTGTCTGTCCCAACCACCTCGAAATCGGCAGCACACACCTGGCCGACTGCAACGAGTAGGAGCAACCCAACCATGTACTGAGCTGGTTCAGCGAGTCGTCGACAGATCATCCACAGGCCTCGATTCCAACAGCGGCCCCTCGACCTCCGGTCTTAAGCTGGCCCGCAGCGTATCGAGGTCGAATAGTCGCTCAACTGGTTCTGCTGATAGGTCGGTCGTGAGCCCCTCGAAAGCAAAACGAGCCAGCGTGTCCGTGGCCGTGTCATCCCGCACATCCATGATTGCTGACACGATGGGAGAACCGAGCGACGACCGATTTGGAATCTCGACACGCTTGGTACGTGATGACCGACTTCCCACCGTAATCCCCTTGGTTCCGTTGGTATTGAACAGTTCCAACTGCAGGGGACGCCAAGTATCTGAATCCACGTGGAGACGAACACGTCTTGCCTGGTCAGCACCATCACGGAAAGTCAGCCGCCAGGTGGAGTTGTCTGCAGATTCAAGTGACGAAACGTCCTCCAGGGAAGGGGGCGGCGAGGCCCCCAAGCCCGTTCGCATCATGCGAACGGTGTCCAGAATCGAGAGCCAAGGGCCGCCTGTCTGACCCACCGCCCGGACCTTGGCCATCGAATCCACCATCAACCGCCGAGGTCGTTCAGACAGATCGAAGATCCATGCGTCTGTGCCGTCGGTTCCGATCCAGAAGTACGGATCGCCCAGCTTGGAAATCCGTACAGCCAGCCGATCCGAGCCCTCCATCCAGAACTCCAGATCACCTTGTTCGAAATGCGACCCCTCTGCATCCGTCCATCGAAGTTCAACAACCCCCCACCCATGCAACTGCTGCAATAGATCAGATCGTTCTTGCATGCCGGCGAGTACACGCGGCAACTCTGCCATAGATACGTCAGAATCAGTTGCCTTGGTATGTGTTGCCGATTGACAGCCAAGCAGCACAAAGAACGCGATCAGGAGAAGACCTCGCATGGCTACAAATCGGATTCCAAGACCTCGGCAAGTTGCTCGCTCAACGCCAGGACATCATCATCGCCAAGCCCTGGGTCAATCACTTCCACAAGGGGCGCCTCTGGCGTCGAACCCCGTGGCCGCATCCGCCAAGTCACGATGCCTTCTTCTTCAACGCGTCCCATGAATCGAAGGAGCCGCTTTCGCATCAGGATCAAGGCGAGGACGAACCGGAGGGCAACACGCCTCGGTTGATCGTCGTCGGCAAGTTGCTCGAAAATAGTCAAGAGGACAGTCTCGTCAATGACCTGCTTCTTGCGGGCACCTTCTTCCGGCACGGTGGTCCGCCAGAAGCTGAAGAGGCCCTCGGGCCGGGGGTCCTCTCCCCAGGCCTCTAGGGAATAATCCAACCGCTTGAGACCCTCTTCGCCGGTGTCGCACAGGGTCGCCATGCAGGTCGAACCGGCTTCCAGCTCAACATCCCGTGCTGCGCATCGGCCCGTCGAGCGGGTGACTGGATAGCGTCCTTCGATCATCACGAGATCCTACGCCGTTGGGAGAGACGCTGCACAGTCCGGGGCCCGATGCCCGCGCGGGGTATACTTCATGTGGATCAGACCCGGAGGTCCGCTCGTCCATGCTCGACTTTTCATTCTCAGCTTTTCAAAGCTACGTGTGGTGTGAGCTCGTTATCGAGCTGGGATTGATCTGGCTCCTCGTATTTCTGGTATTTCGCTTTCTCAGGGGGACACGGGGCCTGGGCGTCGTCAAGGGCCTCTTCATCGGAAGCCTGTTCCTCCTGCTTCTCTATGCCATCAATTTCAGCACCGAGTCGTTTGGGCGGCTCAAGGTCATCTTCAACTGGGGTTTCCAGATCGTGGCGATTCTGTTGATCGTGATCTTCCAACCGGAACTTCGACAGGCCGCCATCCGAATTGGACAGACACGATTTCTGCGTTTCGGCCGCGAGCAAGGCAAGGATTTCGTGGAATCGATCGGGGAGGCTGTCGATTTCCTTGGTCGCAACCAGTTCGGTGCACTGATTGCCATTGAACGCAGCATCCGACTCGGTGGCCTGGTCGAGGGTGGCCAGATGCTGGATGCGAAACTCAGTGCACGCCTTCTTCAATCCATCTTCTGGCCCAACAGCCCACTGCATGACCTCGGTGTGGTGATCCGTGAAGATCGAATCCTGGCCGCCGGCGTTCAGTTCCCACTGGTGGAAGAGGGCAGTCTCCCTGCGCGATATGGTTCAAGGCACCGTGCAGCTGTCGGCCTCGCTGCTGAAAGCGACTGTGTTGTTGTCATCGTCAGCGAGGAAACCGGGATTACCTCGATCGCCGTCGACGGCAGATTGGAAAGTCCGATTCCACGAGAACGGTTCACGGCTGTGCTCAGACAGACCCTCGAGATGCAGACCGGGGATACCATCCAACCCACTACGGCAACACCCGCAACCGATGAGGGTGCACAAGCCGAAGCCAGGCCGGCTGCGGAGTCCTGATTCGATGAAGTGGCGTGGCATTGACATCTTGACGATCCTGATCGTGACATTCGTAACGGTTTTGATCTGGATGATCGCGGAGGTCAATACCCGCGAAACCTCGACCATGACCGCAACCATCGAGTTCATGCCACCTGGCCAAGGGCAGTTCCTTGTCGCACCGCAGCGAATCAACGTGGAACTTGGTTTCGAAGGGCCTCCTGAAGCCCTCCAACGTATGACCCGTCGACTTCGGGATGTGATCCAATTCCCGATCTCGGGCCAGGGAGGGTTGCAACAGATCGATGACCTGGGCGGCGCCATCATGGATCTCGACAGCATCCGTGAAACCGGTGCCTCGATCATTTCTGCCGATCCGAATTACACGGATGTTCAGGTTGAGGAACTGGTGACCCTGACGGCCACCGTTCGAGCACTCCTGCCGCCTGGGTCAACCGTTGAGAACGTCCAGGTCAACCAAGATGTCGAGGTCACGCTCCTGGCGACTGAAGCGAATCGACTTCCCAAGCCATTGATCGTGGACGCAGAAGTCGATCGGGCTATCGTTGAACAGTTGGTTCCTGGACTGCACACGCTTGAGGAGACCGTTCGACTTCCACGTGATCTCGGGACCTTTGATTCGGCGACCTTTAATCCGCCCAAGGTGGAAGTCACGTTCCGATTGGTTTCACGCGTCAAGACCATCCCCGTCGAACGAGTTCGAATACAAGTCAACAGTGCTCCAGAAGACTTTGGCGAGTATCTCGTGAAGCTCCCAGAGCAGTTCCTCCATGATGTCCAGGTAGAGGCCAATGCAGACATCGTGGCCCAACTGGAACAGGACGAGTGTCAGGTATTCGCTGTCGTCTACCTGAGTACGAACGACAAGGAACGTCGCCTGGAAAGCAAACCCGTGGCCTACTTCACCGTGCTCTGCCGCGACGGAACCGGAGAAGTGGTCAACGCAACCGTGGCCGGTGAGGCCCATCCAGAGGTCAAGCTGGAAATCACTTCGCGTGCGGCACCCACTGAGTGATCGGGACAATCAACCCCCGCAACAATCGACCCTCCAGGGAATCACCCGTACGTGATCTCGTCGAGTCATGTCCACTTGGTAGCGTGCCAAGCCTTCTTGCCCCGTCGCAAGAGAATGGTGTGCCCATGGAGCAGATCAGTTGTCTCTATTCTGCGATCCAGAGCATCTGCCCCCTCGACCCGCTCCCCGTTGATCGCGATCGAGCCATTTTTTAGGAACTCACGTGCCTCTCGTTTGGATCCTGCCAAGCTTGTCTCTGGCAAGAAATCCACCAGGAGCACGCCATCACCTAATTGAACGCTGGAGTGCGAAGAGTGTGGGACATCGGCGAAGACATCATCTAACTGTCGATCATCCAGGGTTCGAATATCCCCGCCAAAGAGTGCTGCCGCAGCCGATTCAGCTCGATCCACTTCATCCTGGCCAGGCATCATTCGAGTCACTTCATTCGCCAAGGTACGCTGAGCCAGTCGCTCGTGAGGCTGCTCGGCATGGCGCCGTTCCACCTCCTCGATCTCCTCGCGATCCAGGAAGGTGTAGAAGCGAAGATATTTGCCTGTATCTTCATCTGAGGCGTTGAGCCAGAACTGGTGGAATGCCCAGGGGCTGGTGCGCTCTGCCGAGAGCCAGATTGCACCGGCTTCAGATTTTCCAAACTTGGTGCCGTCTGCCTTGGTCACCAGTGGACCTGTAATGCCATAACCACGTGGCTCAGTCTCGGGATGGTCGATCATGTCCCGCCGAATGAGATCGATCCCGCAGACGATGTTGCCATACTGATCCGAACCTGCGATCTGAAGCGTGCAATCCATGGTCCGACGCAGGTGCAAGAAGTCGTAGGCCTGGAGAAGCATGTAGGAGAATTCCGTGTAGGAAATACCCTGTTCGCGGTTCTCAAGGCGATCACGCACGGAATCCTTTTGGATCATTGCATTAACTGAAAAATGCTTGCCAACATCTCGAAGTACCTCGAGGTACCCCAGTTCACCCAACCAATCGACGTGATTAACCAGCACGGCTGCATTGGGACTCGCCGAATCGAAATCAAGGACACGTTCAAAAACACGGCTACAAGCGGCGATATTGGCGTCGACCTGCTCTTTGCTCAGCAAAGTGCGTTCTGCGTCTTTGCCCGATGGATCCCCAATAAGACCGGTCCCACCCCCCATCAGGACGATGGGTGTATGACCATGACGCTGCAGGTGGCCGAGCAACATGATCGGCATGAGATTGCCAATCGTGAGGCTGTCATTGGTTGGATCGAATCCGCAGTAACCCGCCCGCGATGCGCCATTCAGGAAACCTGGGAGTTCATCATCCGCCGTCGTCTGGTGAACCAGGCCACGCCAATGGAGTTCCTCGAGAAGCCCCTGGCTCATGCGCCGCCCCATTCAGATGAAGGCAACTGACCACCGCCCCACGCCGCCGCTTCGTCACGAATGTGTTGACGACCAAGGAAGAAGAGCAGGAACACGGGCCAAGCGATCAGTATGAGTCCCATGGCAACAATGGTGATAACGACAATAGTCCTCATCATCTCCATCGAGAGAGGAATCTCCTGCCCTTCCTTCATCGACTGTGCTTGCATTTGAGTGACCATGGCATTGAGTGCGCCATCCAGTGACAGCCATACCACGATGAACCAGCCAATGGCGACCAGAATCCGAATCCATGACCAAGCCACCAAGGAGGGTACTGACCAAGCTTTGCGTCGGATCAAGCCAACCCCTGCACACAGTAACCAGATGGACATGCCGAGCGATACCACGTTCGAGATGGCGTCCAGGACCATGTGCTCCGTCGAGAGCGGAGTATTTGTCGTGACCTTGAAGTCGACGGCATTCTGCTCCTCAGTTGCTTCCTCTCCGGACATCAACGGATCTTGGGTATTCGCAACTGGCTCATCCTCACCGGTTTCCATCTTGTCTGAAGGCACTGTCTCCTGCTGGTACTCAATCTGGCTGAACTCAGCCATTAATTCAGGAGCTACCAACTGCAAGATGGAAGATCCTGAACTGCAACCCCAGCACATGATCCCAAGCACCGCGAAGACGATTGAGATCGTGCCAATCACGCCAGGCCACCGGCTCACTGCCTGAAGGCTTGGTGGCTGATGATCAGTTTGGACCGGCGACATACCGCCATGATCACTCTGGTCAAGAGATCGTCGAAGCGTCATCATTGGTATTCGTCCTTGTGCATCACTGCTCAGAATTGACGCAAGAAGCGGGCATCATTTTCAAAGAGCCATCGAATATCGGGGATGCCATATTTGCGCATGGCGATACGCTCGATGCCCAATCCAAACGCGAAACCAGTCCACTTGTCGGGATCGTATCCGACGGCCTTGAAGACGTTTGGGTCGACCATTCCACAACCCCCCAACTCGACCCATTGCATTCGGCCTTTGATCGGCATCCTCATATCGACCTCAGCGGAGGGTTCGGTGAAGGGAAAGAAACTCGGCCTCATTCTGAGATCCGCTTCTGGACCAAAGAATGTCCGAGCAAAGTGAAACAAGGTGGATTTCAGATCAACAAGCGTGACTCCGCGATCGACGTAGAGTCCTTCGACCTGGTGAAACATGCTGTAGTGCGTTGCATCATGGGTATCGGGTCGGTACACGCGCCCGGGTGAGATGACCCGAATGGGCGGGGCCGTGTTCTCCATGACGCGGATCTGAACCGTGGACGTCTGGGTGCGAAGCATGCCCCCGCCCTCGAGGAAGAAGTTATCGCTGTGCTCTCGAGCGGGATGCGACTCGGGCATATTCAGCGCCTCGAAGTTGTACCACTCGTTCTCAACTTCAGGCCCCTCGGCGACCGTGAATCCCATGCGGCTAAAAACGTCGATGATCTCCTCAACGGTCCGTGACAAAATGTGCTGGCGACCCAATCCAGCGGGCAGTCCTGGCTCGGTGATATCCAACGGAGGTCCACTGAGTGCCGGAGCCTCTGACCCATGCGCCTTGAATGCTGCTTCCAGTGATTTCTTAAGCGCATTCATTCGTTGCCCATACGCAGGACGATCTTCCGGCGCACAGGTTTTCATGTCCGCCATCAATGACTTCAACCGCCCCTTGCTTCCCAGCCAGGCAATACGCCACTGCTCCAAGGATGCCTTGTCAGCAGCTTGCTGGAGAGCCTCAAGGGCTTCGGATTCGATGCTGTCGATGGTTGAGATCATGAACGGGAAACAGTGTATCTCGCGAGCAGCAGACAGGGTTCTCTCAAGCATCACACCTGGGAAAGCAATCACCCCTCCCACGAGGTGGGAGGGGTGATGGTAATCTCATGAAACCACGGAAGATCAGTCCTTCTTCTCTTCCTCCGAGTCATCCGAATCAGCCGCTTCAGTCGAGGCCTCTTCCGTCTCAGCAACAGGCGTCTCCTCGGTCTCAGCAGTGTCCTCGACAACTGCTTCTTCCACGGGCGCTTCGTCGACAACCGCCTCCTCGGGCTCGGCAACGGCAGTCGTATCACCACCACGATCACCACCCAATTTCTTGGCGAATGCCGTTCGCTTGTCCGCCTGTCGACGTCGACCAGACGTGCCGCCACCGATCTCAGGGCCACTTTCCTCACCCACAAGCTGGAGGAGAACAAGATCTGCCCCATCACCAAGGCGGTGGCGTCCCGTGCTCACGATGCGGGTGTATCCCCCATCACGATCTGTGTACCGAGGTGCCACCTTGGTGAGTACGTGTTGAACAAGGCGAGGTGATTTCTTGACATCCCCGTAGCGAGTGAACTTAATTTCATCCGCATCGGGAAGATCAAAGTAACTATTCTGCTTAGCAGAATCACGTACGTTGGGATCAGCAACCCAGCTGTGAATCATGCGGTCCGTCAGCGTCGATTCAATCTGGCGCCGGGCATGCAGGGTTCCCCGCTTAGCCAGGGTGATGATCTTTTCAACATACGGCTGAACGGCCTTGGCCTTGGGCTTCGTTGTCTCAATCTGCCCGTGCTCAAAGAGGCCAGCTGCGAGATTACGGAGCATCGCACGCCTATGGGCGGTGGTTCTGCTCAACTGTTTTCCATTGATTCGATTACGCATGGTCCTGCTCCCGATTCAAGGCGTCACCGCCCGGAATCATGACGCCGTCACGACGGCAAATTCATCTGCTCCGGCGCTTGGTACCCCTCGGGCAATTGCATGCCCAAGGACAAGCCGAGATCTTCAAGCTTCTTTTTCACTTCACGAAGGGAGGTCTTGCCGAAACTTCGCACGGCCAGGAGAGAGGGCTCATCCTTAATGACCAGTTCGGCCACTGTTTGGATTTCGGCCGTCTCGAGGCAGTTATTTGCCCGGACGGTGAGATCGAGATCCATAACCGACATATTCAGCTTGTTGATCAACTCTTCGTCTACGGCGGCTACGGCTGCCGCTTCCTCAGAAACGACCATCGTTCCAATTTCGCCCACCTGGACGAAAGGATTAAGGTGCTTACGAAGGATCTTGGCCGCCTCAACGAGTGCCATGTCGGGGGACACGGTTCCGTCTGTCCAAACATCCAGCACCAAACGGTCATAGTTTGTCTTCTGGCCAACACGCGTATCCTCAACGCGATACCGAACACGCTGGACAGGGCTAAACACGGAGTCCATTGGGATCTCACCGATCACTTGGTCTTCGCTACCCCGCATGTACTTCTCGGAAGCCGGCTCATAGCCACGACCACGCATGACGGTGAGTTCAATCTCCAGAGAGACTTTGTCGGTCAAGGTGGCAATCACATGATCAGGATTGTGAATCGTGATGCTGGGATCTGCCTCAATCAAATCTGCTGTTACTTCACCGGGGCCATTGGCAGAGAGTCGCATCGTGCGGGCCTCGTTGACCTCGCCATCGAGACTCACGACCACACCCTTGAGGTTCAGGATCAGGTCTGTGACATCCTCCATGACACCAGGCATTGTCGTGAACTCATGCTCGACACCCTTGATGGTGATGCTCGTAATCGCGGCACCCTCGATACTGCTGAGCAGGATACGCCGCAGGCTGTTGCCAACAGTCGTACCAAATCCGCGTTCGAATGGTTCCACGATGAAGCGCCCGAACGTTTCCGTACGGGAGCTCGGGTCCAGGTCGACACGAGCAGGTAGTTCCAGTCCTCTCCAGCGAATATGCATGTCTCTTGTTCCAATCCGGTGGGCTTGTTTCCCTGAGGGCCCTTCCGGTGTCCCGGCTCAACCCTGCCACCGCATGGGGTTCGCCATCTGTATCCGGTCGGGTGGTCGGCAACACGCCGACCGATCATGTCATTTCTATCAAACGCGGCGCTGTTTCCTTGAGCGACATCCGTTGTGCGGAATTGGCGTGTGATCTTCGACGGCACTGATGTTGAGTCCAGCGTGATCGAGTCCCGTCACGGCCGCTTCTCGACCGGAGCCCGGCCCCTTAATCCGAACCTCGACTTCACGGACCCCCCTTCGCTTTGCCTTCGAAGCTGCACGTTCAGCAGCTCGAGTAGCGGCAAACGGCGTTGCCTTGCGGGCACCCTTGAAGCCAACGGTTCCAGCAGAGTCCCAGCACAGGGTCTCACCACTCACATCCGTGAAGGTCACGATCGTGTTGTTAAAGCTGGCGTGCACATGCACGATGGCCTTGATGATGTTGCGACGTACTTTCTTCTTGCTCATAACTCGTTCTATTCCTCGCTTCAACGGTTCCTTCTCCCCAAGGGGCAGGAACCTCGCGTTTATGAATGGACGTCACGTCCATCCGAATCAACCGCCCTTAACGCCCTTCTTGCCGGCGACTGTCTTCTTACGGCCCTTACGAGTACGGGCATTGCACTTTGTGCGTTGTCCCCTGGTCGGCAGGCCTCGACGATGACGATCGCCACGGTAGGAGCGAATATCGCGCAACCGTTGGATGTTCTGAGCCATCTGCCGCTTCAGTGCACCTTCGACGATATAGCCCTCATCGATCACACTGGAGATCTGGCTGACATCAGGCTCACTCAGGTCACCGGCCTGTTTGTCCGGATCAACTCCTGCTGCGGCAAGAATATCGTCCGCAAACTTTGGCCCGATCCCATGGATGTACCGAAGGGCATATCGCACCTTCTTACGCTCTGGAATATCGACACCTGCAATACGTGGCATCTCGTTCGCTCCTTGCGGGGCGGTGACACTCGCTACGCGAGTATCAACCCTGCCGTTGCTTCAGCCTCGGATTCTTCTTGTTGATGATGTAACGCTTGCCCTTGCGGATCACGATCTGGCAATCCGTGGTGCGACGTCGAATACTACTTTTAACTTTCATGTGTTCACCCGTTCTTCCTATCAATCGTCACTGCCGATAGACAATGCGACCTTTCGTCATGTCATAAGGGCTCAACTCGACCTTGACCTTGTCCCCAGGAAGGATGCGAATGTAAAACTTACGCATCCTGCCGCTGATGTACGCGAGAATCTGCTGCCCATTTTCCAACTCGACCTTGAATCGAGTATCAGGCAACGCCTCTGTCACGACGGCATCCAGGGTGATCTTTTCTTCCTTGGCCATGCTGTACCCAATTCCTCCGTACTACCCTCGTCCCGTTCGACCCGAATCTCCTGAACTCAGGAAACCGGAATAATTACGCATCAAGAGATTGGCCTCGATTCTCTGGATGAAATCAAGGCCAACACTGACCACGATCAACAGGCCTGTACCTCCAAGGAAGCTGGCCACGAAGAACGGGATATCCATGTACCGCGCGACCATCGATGGGATGACCGCGATAACCGCCAGGAAGCCGGCGCCCACGTACGTGACACGCTCGACAACCGTCTCAAGATATTCAGCTGTCCGCGGCCCCGGACGGAGACCCGGGATAAAGCTCCCGTTCTCCCTCAGTTGCTGGGACATGTCGTCCGGACTAAAGACAACTGTTGTCCAGAAGTAGCTGAAGAAGTAGATCAGGATGATCTCGCAGACGATGTAGGGATATTCCCCAAACTGGAAGTTCGTGTTCAGGAAGATCACGAATGTCTGCCACCATGCAGGCGCCTCCGGAGATACCGAGGTACTGAGGTAGCCCAGGAATGTCGCCGGGAAGATCAACAGCGAGCTAGCGAAGATGATGGGCATCACGCCGGCATGGTTGACGCGAAGTGGCAAGTAGTGACGCTGACCGCCATACGTCCGCCGGCCGCGCGTGTGCCGAGCTTGCTGAATGGGAATTCGTCGCTGAGCCACGGTAATCAAGATGGCACCAGCCACCACGATCACGAAGGCTGCGATCAGGAACAGGATGCCCACAATGCCGATACTGCCCTCGCTCGCCTGGAGTGAGAGGTCCGTCTCTGCAACGAGATAGGCAACTGCATTGGGCATCTGCGAGATGATGCCGGCCGTCAAGATCAAGGACACACCGTTACCGATGCCGTATTTATCAATCTGCTCGCCGAGCCACATCAGTAAGTTACTGCCGGCGGTCCGCGTGGCGATACCGGAGATATAAAACGCCAGGATGGTGCTGGACGAAAGGAACTCCGGACGAACGAGCCCCTGGGCCTGGAGGAACTTCAACCACATGAAGCCCTGCACGAGGCACATGGCCACCGTTGCATAGCGGGTCCACTCGGTGATCTTCTGCTGGCCGCTAGCGCCTTCCTTCTTGAGCTGCTGGAGTTTCGGAACTGCCGACTGAAGCAACTGGAAGATGATCGCAGCCGTGATGTAGGGCATGATGCCCAAGCCGAAAATCGTGGATTGCTGCAGGGAACCACCTGAGAAGATGGAGACGTAGTCCAGCAACTGGCCCCAGCCACTACCACCCTCGGAAGCCTTGGAAGCAGCATCCTTCAATGCCTGCTGATCGACACCCACCAATGGAATCCAGAAGCCGATCCGATAGATGGCAATCATCCCGATCGTGAAGAGGAGTCTGTTCCTCAACTCGGGAATCAAGAACACATTGGCAAACGCTTTAAGCATCTATCGTTTCCACTTGGTGTTTATAAACCAGCAGGTCAGGCCTTTTTCTTCCTGGTCCACTTCTTCAGAGGTATTTCCGTCACCGTACCGCCTGCGGCCTCGATCTTGGCTGTGGCCGACTTGGACAGTTTGGCTGCCGTTACGTTGAACTTCTTGGTGATGTCGCCATCACCCAGGATCTTCAGTGGCAAGTTGTCATCCCGAACGATTCCCAGGTGCGCGAGCACTTCAATCGTGACATCAGCACCATCCTCAACACGCTCCTCGAGAACCTTGAGGTTGACGACGTGGTATTGCTTGCGGAAGGCACTGTTCGTGAAGCCACGCTTCGGAATCCGGCGGGTCCAGGTCATCTGGCCACCCTCGAAGTAGGCTCGGCGGGAATAACCTGAACGGGATCCTGCGCCCTTATGGCCACGACCCGAGGTCTTGCCGAGGCCGCTGCCGTGACCACGACCGACACGCTTGCGTGACGAGTGGCGTCCGACCTTGCTTGTAATGTCATGAATCATCATGAGGAGGCTTCCTCCTTTGGAGCATCACCAGACTCGGTCGCCTTGGCGTCTTCTGCCTGGGCCTCCGCTGTCGGAGTTGATTCCGCAGTGCTGCCATGGAATGCCTGGCCACGTCGAATGGATTCTTCGACCATAGTTTCGCCAAGCTCCACACCACGAAGTCGCATCGTGTCGTCCTTGGATCGCAATCCGTCAAGTCCGTTGAAGACAGCTTTGCACAGGTTCTTTGGATTGTTGGATCCAAATGACTTGGTCAAGCAGTCCTGGACACCAAGCATCTCAAGAACAGCACGTACCGCCGCACCTGCGATGACACCGGTACCAGGCGAAGCTGGCAGAAGGCGTACTCGACAAGCGCCAAATCGGCCCTCGACCTCATGGGGCAATGTTCGACCTTGGAGCGGGTACGGTCGCATGTCACGCTTGGCTTGCTTCTGGGCCTTCTCGATGGCAGGCGGCACATGATTTGCCTTTCCATACCCGAGCCCCACGCGACCATGTCGATCACCCACGACAACGAGCGACGAGAAACTAAAGCGGCGTCCGCCCTTGACCGTCGCAGCCGTGCGGTACACGCCGACCGTTGTTGATTCGATTCCACCTGATTCTTCAAGCATCTCAGCCATGGTGTCACTCACCACGGTTCCGATAGATAATCAGAACCGCAGACCTCCTTCTCGTGCCGCTTCGGCCAGCGCCTTGACGCGACCGTGATAGAGATAGCCATTTCGATCGAATACGACGTTGGAAACTCCGGCTGATGACGCCCGCTCGGCCAACTTTTTGCCGACTACAGCCGCCGCACCGGCATTGCCACCATTGTCCGCCTTGCCGTCCTTTTCCATGGTTGAAGCAGCACAGATCGTCACACCACGCAGATCGTCGACGATCTGTGCATACATGTGACGTGCGCTTCGAAACACGGTCAGTCGCGGTCGATCGGGCGCACCCAGGATGCGCTTCCTCAGTCCACGACGACGTCGCAGGCGTCTTGTTTTCTTGAGTTCGATTCGTTTCATCGTTCTGGCCCTCCGGCCGTTCCTTGAATGCACCTCATCAGGCGCCGAATACCTTGCCCTGCTTACGAGTAATAACTTCGCCTTCGTACAGAATGCCCTTGCCGTTGTAGGGTTCCGGTCGTCGCTGGTCTCGAATCAGAGCCGCGAATTGACCCACGGCATGCTTGTCGGCACCCTTGATCGTGATCCTGTTGTTGTTCTCCACATCAACATCAACACCCTGGGGCGGAGTCAAGTCAACGGGATGGCAGTAGCCAACGTTCAACTGCAGGCCTTTGCCTTGCACCTTTGCATTCCAACCGACGCCGACGATGTTGAGCTTCCGTGTAAAGCCATCGCTGACACCCGTCACCATGTTCTGAATGCGAGCTCGCGTCGTGCCCCAGAAGGCCCGTTGCTGTCGCTGAGACATGTTGGCCTCAGGAATCGAGCATTTGATTGTCTTTTCGCCTTCGTCATAGGCGACAGAGACACCTTCAACCCACTCGAAAGCCAAGTCACCCTTGGGCCCTGAGATGCCAATCGACCGCGCTCGCTCGTCGAGTTTGACATTCACCCCGGAGGGCACACTGATTGGTTTTTTTCCGATCCTCGACATGACTCGTTCCTCGGGACAGCGCCCGTCTAGCTGACGATGGCGACCAGTTCGCCACCCACCTTTTCCTCACGGCACCGACGATCGCTGAGCACACCCTTGCTCGTCGAGACGACGGCAATACCGAGGCCCTGCAACGGTCGTGGCAGATCATTGACCTTTGTGTACACCCGACAGCCAGGCTTGGAGACCCGATTAATGGTGCGGATGACATCCTCACCCCGCGGGCCGTACTTGAGATCAACACGAAGAACACCCTCTCGACCGTTGTCCACGATCTCAAAGGTATTGATGTAGCCCTCATCGGTGAGTACCTGGGCAACGCCCCGGTTTAACCGGTTGTTGAGGCAACGCACGCTGGGCTCATGATTTCGGATCGCGTTCCGAATTCGAGTCAGCATGTCGGCTGTCAGATCCTGCTGTGACATCGTTCGCTCCTGATCAAGGTCTCGTTGGACCTCTTCCTCGAATTCACCAACTCGCCTTACGCATACCAGGGATCTTGCCCTGCAATGCCAGTTCACGGAGCACAATCCGGCTCACGCCGAACTTGCGATACACCCCGCGGCTGCGACCGGTGATCTGACAACGATTCCGTTTTCGAGTCGAAAACTTCGGCGTCCGATTCATTCGTGCAAAGACTCGTTTGCTTGCCATGAAGCTGAATCCCTTCTCTTTCCTCAGTCATCTTCCTTACGTTCGAACGGCATGCCCAATTCCTCAAGAAGGAAGCGACTCATGTCCGGATTCGAACGTTCGAAGCACAAATTAATATTCATTCCATGTACAAAGGTCACCTGCGCCATGTTGATCTCAGGCCACACGGCCTGCTCGGTCAAACCCACGGAGTAGTTCCCTTCCTTGTCGAAGGCAGCAGCCTTCACACCTCGGAAGTCGCGGATACGCGGCATCGCCAGATTCATAAGACGATCCAGGAAATGCCACATGCGATCTTGTCGCAACGTCACCATGTAACCAGACGGCGCACCCTCACGAACCTTGAAGTTGGCGACTGATTTCTTGGCCATCCGAAGCACAGGTTGCTGACCAGATATCTGCGTCAAAGTCGCGATCACTGTGTCCGCAATATCCTGCTTGAGCTTCTGGTTCTCCAGGTGGCGACCGATCGCAACGTTAATCACGATCTTGCTCAGGTTTGGAAGCTGAAGCCTGTTGCGCAGACCGAACTTCTCCATGAGCTTTGGAGCAATCTCGTCCTGATACTTGGCATCCAGCCGTGTTTTTGTCTTCTGGGCAACCATCTCTGAACTCCTCAGGCCCGCAAGCCTCAGCGGCGCGGTCCTCGCAGGGTGTGCAATTCCTTACCGCCGCGAACGGCGATCCTCTTTTTCGTCCCATCAGCGTTCGTCTCAAATCGAACACGCGATGCTCGGCCATCCACAGCAGGACTCACGTTGCTCATGTGAATCGGCATCTCTTTTCGAAGCAGACCCCCCTGGGGGTTCTGCTGCGTCGGCTTCATGTGTCGTGTTCGAATATTGACACCCTGGACAACAACCCTGCTGTCGCTCGGGATCACCTTGAGAACCTCGCCGACCTTGCCGGAGTCATTGCCGGCGGTCACGATCACGGTATCGCCTTTTTTCACGTGCCAAGCCATGTCAAACCACCTCCGATGCGAGGGAAACGATCTTCATATGGTTCCGCTCTCGCAATTCACGGGCCACGGCACCGAAGATGCGTGTTCCCGCAGGATTGCCTTCTTTCACGATGACGCACGCGTTCGATTCGAATCGGACATACGAGCCATCCGGACGACGGGTGGGATACTTCGTTCGCACAATCACTGCACGAACAATTTCACCTGGACGCACGGTTGAATTCGGAAGTGCCTTCTTGACCGAGCCCACGACCATGTCGCCGACACCAGCAGTCCGACGCGTGTATTTACCACGCGCAGTCGAACCACCAAGGACGCCGATCACATTAATGACCTTGGCGCCACTGTTGTCTGCCACTTCTATTCTGGATTCCTTCTGAATCATGACATCAATCCTGCAACTGGTTTCATGCCGCCATAAGACGACGTTCAGTCTTCCATTCCAGACGATTCCACCACACGAACAAGGGTCCAAGACTTGGTCTTCGAAATCGGCCGACACTCTGCAATTTCAACACGATCTCCGGCCTTGGCCGAATTATCTTCATCATGAACATGCAATCTCGTTCGCTTACGGATGTACTTGCCATACTTGTCGTGCTTGACGAGATAATTGATCGAGACCGTGCATGACTTGTCCCGCTTGTCGGACTCGACAACGCCAACACGCCTTGAGGCCGTATCCGTAATTTTGATATCCCTGAGGTGACTCATGATTTAGCCCCTGCGCGGCTGCGCTTTTCGGTCAGCAATCGAGCAATATCTTTCTTGATCTGGCTGAACTGTGATGTGTCCTGGATACGCTCCGTCACGCGCTGGCTCTCAAGTTCAAAGAGCTTGCGACGCAACTGCAGAACCTCGATGTCGAGTTCGTCAGTTCCCAGTTTGTGCACGTCTCGTGGTTTCATGACTCATACCGCTCCCGGGTCGATGCCCGCTTTCGGATCACACCGACAGTCGCTTCCCAACAAACCGGCAACGAACCGGCATCTTGCGAGCAATACGGGAAAGTGCCCGCTTTGCAATTTCTTCAGGGACACCCGCGATCTCGTAGAGGATCGTTCCGGGCTTCACGCGAGCGGCCCAGTAATCAACATCTGCTTTACCCTTACCCATTCGTGTTTCCAACGGCTTCTTCGAAATGGGCTTGTCTGGGAATATGCGAATAACAACCTTGCCTTCACGACGCAGGAAGTGCTGTGCCGCAATACGGCCAGCCTCGATCTGCCTGGCACTGACCCAGTGCGGTTCTAACGCCTGGAGACCGTAGTCACCAAAAGCGACATAGTTGCCACGGCTAGCGCGCGTCTTCATATTGCCGCGCATTTGCTTGCGGAACTTGACTCGTTTAGGCATTCGGGGCATCGTTCGTACTCCTCGACACGCCGGCGATGATCACCGGAGTGTTTTCCTCTCCTGATCAGTGGCGTCCTCGGGCACGAGCGCGGCCACCTGCTGCCTTGGATTCCAGTTCGTCTTCGTCCTGGCCCGTGTACATGCCCTTGTAAATCCACACACGCACGCCGATCGTGCCGTAGGTCGTGTGACTGGGGACACTGGCGTAATCCACATTGGCCTGGAGGGTGGACAGGGGAATGGATCCCAGTCGCGTCACGAAGGTTCTCGACATTTCCGCACCACCAAGGCGACCTGCCACGGAAATTCTGACACCCTTGGCACCTGCCTGGATCGCTGCTTCGCAACGCTGCTTGAGCAGGCGACGGAAGTTGGAACGCTTCTTCATCTGTTCTGCGATCGCCTCTGCAACGAGGTGAGCATTGGTGTCTGGGCTGCGAATCTCAATGATCTGGGTTTGCACCTTTCGACCCGTCAGGGCTTGCAGATCACTGGTGAGCTTTTCGATCTCGGCACCCTTGGGACCAATGACCAGACCAGGTCGAGCGGTCTTCAGGATGATCTTGAGTTCCTCGCGGGTCCGTTCAATATGGATATCCGACACAGCTGCGAACGGAGGCGTCCTGTTGAGCCTCTTATCGACGTACTGGCGGATTCGGTAATCCTCGACAAGCAACTCTGCAAAGAGTGCCTTGGGGGCATACCAACGTGACTTATGCGCCTCGGTGACGCCCACTCGGAATCCGAAGGGATGTACTTTCTGTCCCATCGATCAGTTCCCTTCCTCAAGAACGATATGAAGATGACTTGTGCGCTTCCGGATCGGATGCGCCCGGCCACGATCCTTGGGTCGGAATCGCTTGATCGTGCGACCCTCATCCACCCAACTCTTCTGGACGAAGAGGCGTTCCAGGTCTGCCTCACGCTCCTCGGCGTTGGCAATCGCTGATTTCAGGACCGCCTTGAGATACCAGGCGCCTCGTTTCTTGCAGAACTCCAAGGAGTTCAGGGCATCATCAATCCGCATGCCGCGAATCATGTCGGCGACTAGCCGAGCTTTCCTCGGTGCGATGCGGGCGAATTTGTGACTTGCTTGATAGGCCATGACCTGGCTCCAGACAGGAGAACGGATACTCAGCGATCCGACTTAATGCCTTCCTTCTTGTTCGTATGACCACGGAAGGTTCGAGTCAGTGAGAACTCACCAAGCTTGTGCCCAACCATGTCTTCTGTAACGAATACGTCATTGAACGACCGACCGTTGTGAACCTGGAAGGTGTGCCCGACAAACTCGGGCACAATCGTGCACGCGCGAGCCCAAGTACGGATTGGCTTCTTGGCACCGCCTTCGCCTTGCGCCATGACCTTCCCGTACAGCTTCTCGTCTACGTGCGGTCCTTTTTTCAGTGATCGTCCCATGGTGTATTCCGTTTCCTGATGTCCTGGCTCCATCTCTGGAGCGTGATGCTGGACGCTCCAATCAGAGTTTCAACTGTCCGTAACGCTTGCTCTTGCGACGCCGCAGGATCCGAGAGTCAGATGCCTTGCCACGACGACGGGTGCGACCACCCTTGGATTTGACGCCTGAGGCACTGGCGGGCTCACGACCACCCTTGGAGCGACCTTCACCGCCACCCAGGGGATGTTCATCATGGCTCTTGGCCATACCGCGAACCTTTGGCTTACGACCCAGCCAGCGGTTGCGTCCTGCCTTGCCCAGTTTCACAAGCTGGTGATCCGTATTTCCAACCTGCCCGATTGTTGCTCGACACCTGGTGGACACCTGGCGGATTTCACCGGAGGGTAAAACGAGCGTCGCCCAGCGACCTTCCTTATTGGTCAACTGGGCGTAACTTCCTGCAGATCGACATACGCTGGCACCCTTACCGGGTTCGAACTCAATGGCATGCACCTGGATGCCGGTTGGAATGTACTCCAAGGGCATTGTGCATCCTGGGTTCGGCTCAATGGCACCGTCGCTACTGAGTACTTCGTCACCCACGGCCAGGCCAACTGGGTGGAGGATGTAGCGACGTTCACCATCGGCATACTCAAGCAGCGCGATGTGGCAAGTTCGATTTGGGTCGTACTCGATCCCGATGACCTTCGCGGCAATACCATCCTTCATTCGCTTGAAGTCGATGATGCGATAGCGACGTTTGTGTCCGCCACCACGGCCACGAACCGTAATCTTGCCCTGGTTGTTTCGACCACCAGTCCTGCCAAGGGGACGAAGGAGAGACTTCTCGGGAGTCTTCTTCGTGACCTCGACGTGCATATTGACCGACGAATTTCGTCGTCCGTTGGTCGTTGGCTTGTGCACTCGAATCGCCATGGTTCTCGCCGGTCCGGACCAAGCCCGGTACCGTCTCCTACTGTCTGATCAGAACAGTTCAATCCTGTCGTCGGGGTGAATCTTTACAATGGCCCGCTTCGTTGCGGGAGTTTTCCAATAACCAAACCGGCTCCGTCGCTGCTGGCTCTTGCGATTCTGGATCGCCACTGCCTGCACCCGAACGCCATAGAGCTCCTCAACGGCAGCTTTGACATCCGCCTTACGAGCATCGGAATCAATCTCGAAGGTATGCCGATTGAATGTTCCGGACGCGAAGGCGGCCTTCTCGGTCACCACCGGTCGTCGAATGACCCTGGTTGCAATCATCAGGCAGCCTCCTGGTTGTCTTCACCGAAGCAAGATCCATCGAGGAAGGCCTCCAGCGAGGCCCGATCGACGACCAGATACCGGTGATTGAGCAGCTCAAAGGCGTTGAGCTGATCGATTCGAATCGTGTCCACGTTCTCAAGGTTGCGAGCCGACAGCGCCATGTTCCGGTTGTCCGGAGCCAAGGCCACCAGGCAGGTTCGATCGATGCCGACAGCCTCGAGCGTGCCCTTGAGATCACTGGTTTGGGGTTTGTCCATGTCGAGGGAATCAATGCACTTGACCTCGCTGTCCACCAGCTTGGCAAGCAGCGCATTGCGATTGGCGAGTCGACGCATACGCTTCGGCATCCGCTGTCGCCATTTTCCCGTGTCAGCCGTCTTGGCAAAGGCAACACCACCACCAGTTCGAACAACGGTTCTCGCGTTGCCCACCCGGGCGTTGCCTGTTCCCTTCTGTCTATAGAGCTTTCGAGTTGAGCCCTCGACCATGCCTCGGCTCTTGGTGCGCGCGGCACCATGGCGACGGTTCGCATGGAACATGACATAGGCTTGTTTGAGCAGGGACGGCCGTACCTCGTTCCCGAGGCTGGCCTCGTCGATCTTGATCGTATCGACCTTCTTGCCCGTCTTATCTGTTACGGGTAGTTCGATCATCTTCATTCACACCTTGGCAGCCAGTGCTGCCTCTTTGCGCCTTGCCCTCCTGGGTCCCGATTGGTCGTCACTTGTCGACCTGCATTTCTGCGAGCTCAGGTAGGACTGCGACTCGGCGTCCTCATTTCTTGTCTTCGTCTCCGGGTTCCCAGACCGCCGAGTCATGACGGAAGGCCTTGGAGACCACCCGCGGCTTTCACCGCCGGTGCACGAGTTCTACTTCTTCTTTCCTACTAACGATGTCTTCGCTCTGTTGAGACGAACAGCTGGTCGCACGAACACTCTGCAGTTGTTCGGACCGGGCACTGTCCCTTTCACGAGAATCAAGTTCTGATCTGTATCGATGGCGATAACCGGAAGACTCCGAACGGTGACGTTCTCGTCTCCCATGTGCCCGGGCATCCGTTTGCCCTTCTTCAGCTTTGGGCCGGTTCCCAAGTTGGCAGAGTGACCGCCGATGGAACCCACCGAGCGATGCCGCCTCTTGACGCCGTGGGAGGCTTCGAGACCGGAGAAGTTGTGACGCTTCATGCCGCCCTGGAATCCCTTGCCCTTGCTTCGACCGCAGACATCCACAAATGGAACATCCTCGAAGCACTCCACTGTGATCGTATCGCCAAGTTCGACGTCCACGTCATCAGTACGGTGCTCACTATGGAAGCGCTTGGGTGAGGTGCCAGCCTTGTGATCATGACCGATGACCGGCATGGTGCTGCGGCGGGCGGCCAAATCTTCGAAACCGATCTGAATGGCAGAGTAGCCATCGGCCTCGTCAGTCTTAATCTGAGTGACGACGCACGGTCCCGCCTGGATCACGGTCACGGGGATATTGCGCCCCTCCTCCGTGAAGTAGCGGGTCATGCCGATCTTTCTTCCAAGCAGTGCCGAAGTCATGTTCCGGAACCTTGCGTGGTTGGCGTCGCCTGACAGGCATTCGTTTCACGAGTCGGGCATGCCTGTCTTGGCCCGGTCGTGTTTCCAGTTGACCTGATTCGTCAGGCCTTGATCTTCACGAACACGCCGGCTGGAACAACCAGTCGGTTGAGTGCCTCAACGGTGCGTGCATTCGGATCTTCGATGTTGATGATCCGCTTATGTGTTCGAATCTCGAACTGTTCACGAGACTTCTTATTAACGAACGTCGAACGATTGACCGTGTAGACTTCCCGACGCGTGGGCAGCGGGATCGGGCCGGCGACTCGTGCCCCCGTACGCTTCGCGTGCTCGACGATCTCTTTCGCCGAGACGTCCAACGCCTGGTGGTCGTAAGCCTCCATCCGAATCCTGATCTTCACCGCTGACATCGAGTCGTCATTCCATTCACAGACCCGGTCCATGCGCTACCGGGTAACGGTTCACAAATCGTCCATATCAAGACAACGCCCACGGCTGCACAGCCGAAGGCGAAACGACGATGATAGGCCTCCAGCCGCCATTGTCAAGGTTCGAGGGGCTTTGAACCCCCTCCCAGAGCCCTTGAGAACACCTCGCCAAGGACCGACCGAGGGTACAGTTCCGGGATGCCTCACCTTGCCATGTCATTCATCCTCTTCCTGGGATTCCAAGGGCCAGCAACCCCTGCCAAGTCCTCGCCCCCACCATCCACGGTCGAATCGGTTCCAGCCAGCCAACCCCTCATTGGCACAGTGGATGGCCAGGTCTTTATCAGCAACGAGGTCGGAATCAGCATGACCCTGCCCTCCGGCTCTATGGTTGCCTCACGCAAGAGTGGGCAAAATCCCTTCTTCGTGGTCCGCGATGGGGCAAATCAGCCTGCCTGGAGCCTTCGCCTGGAATCCGTCCCCAGCAATGACCCCTCAGCTGAATCCATGATTCGACGCCTGATGTTGTCCCAGGACAAGGAAGAAACCGCGATCGAAGTCCTCAAAGAGGAGGCCTGGACCATTAATGGCACCCCAGGTCACCTGGCATGGGTCCGCGAGAAGCTCCCCAACGGCAATGACGTGATCTTTGGCTGGTTGGTGCTGCCCCAGGGGCGGTTAGCCGGCCAATTGCACTACATGGTTGCCACCATCATCACGATGCCGGCCTACTTGGAACTGATTCGGCCTGAAATGGAAGCCGCCCTTGGATCGATCTCCCTACGTGGTCCCAGGATGGCCAACCAATTCGCTCAGATTGAGGCCGATAACACGGCTCAAATTCTGGCAAATCTGAAGGAAGAAGATCTCCGATCCATAACAGGGCACCGATCCTACCGACGCATCTACCGCCCCGGGAAGGACGGAGAAGCCGACCAAGAAGTGGCCTATTCCATTTTCACGGTAGAAGCTGCTTCCATGGGCGAGATCAAACCTGGCCGCATCTCGGACATGTTCAGCCCCGACGAAGAAGAGGAAGGCCTGCTGGTTCGAGTTCATTCCCGTGTCGTGGGAGACGCCGAACGGGGCATCTACATGGACATGCTTGGCCTGTATTGGTTGGCATGGGACATGTCCCATGAAGCCTGGACGGCTACCGTCACCCGTCGGCAGGGTGCCGCCACCAGGCATGAAAAGGAATTTGGATTTCGCACACGACAAACCCTGGGCCAACCCCGCCCCAGAATCGTGGTGATCAAACAGGATGATGAAATCAATCTTCGCGAGCCCTATGAATGGGAAGCTCCCTCTCCGTGGATGCCACGAGCCCTGACCTGGACGATGGGCCTCTTCCTGCCACGAGTTGAGCCCTTGGCGATGAGTTACGCCTTCTTCGATCACCGCCAAAATACCCCTCAACTGGGAACGCGACGTGATGAATGGTCGCCCCAAAGCCTCGGGGACTCAACCTGGATCCTGCAGACATGGTTGGATGACTCAGGGCTTCCAACAACTGGTGAATACGGGCCAACGGGTTTGATTCGACAACACAACCCAGACGGATTAGTCGTCGAAACCACCACCGCAGACCGCATTGAATTGATTTGGAAGCAATCGGGATTGGAAACGCCCTGACGCGCTCACAGTTCGAACCGCTCTAGCGAATGGAATCGAGAACTCGGTTCTCTACTTCATCCGCCAAGACATCGAGTGCCTCCTCGGGATGAAAGAAAAAGTCCCAATCTCGACGGGCGATCGTTCTTCGTGCATCACGAACACGTCCCGCGATGGCCATCGAGGTTTCGCGGGCATCCACCCGAAGCGTGGCAAGCGTTTCGTGCATGGAGGCATAGGCTTCACGCCGGGCTTCACTCCCCCGTGGTGCCGATTCGATTGACTCCAGGGCAGCTCGTTTCTGAGGCCCGGGCCCATCAGCAGTTTCTTCCACTGATTCCGGATCGTGATACGCCCTGCGACCACGCGCTACCAGGGATTGTCCAAGCCGTGCAATCGTTTCAACATCCGGCATCGGAAGAAGGACATCTGCTGTCACCACCATGAAGGGCATGACTTCTATCCCGAGCCATTGTCGAATCCAGCCTTCCATGAGGGCGTCATAACGGGCCCCACCGGTGCCATGTAGGAACAGATCGCATCCGGCCAACCGCATGATGGCCGTGATCATCAGGGCTTTGGGGAGCAAGTTGGCCTCATCCAAATCCTGGCGACGGGCCGTCCGGCGTTCACTACTCCGAATATCCCAAAGAGGCAGTTCACCAAGGGTCATATCCAGTGGTCGAATACCGGCGTCAGGATCGACGCTCACGGCAGCGTTGTAGGCCTCGGAACATCGCGCCGTGTCACGTTGCATGAGCTCAAGTAACCAACGGCCACAAGCTGTCTTCAAGAGTTTCGATGCACCAAGCACTGTTGGCCTGCCGGTCCAACTACGCGCGAGATTTAATTGGGCACGCATCAATTGGGAAGCGAGTGACAAGTCACCACGGGCGGAATGAACAGCAGTAGAAAGATTGACAAGTGGTTCTGAACGGAAATCGTCGATTCCATCCAACCAGTTCAGGTCCGCAGGTTCAGTAGCGGGCTGCATCCCCAAGGAAACATCCGGGTTGGAATCAAAGAGGCGAATCGTGCTACTACAGGGCAAGCCATCTCGATCGATGAACGGAACCTCGATGAGGCCTGGATCACCCGTCACCGTGTCAATGTTGAGTACAAGCGGTGTGGCATGCTGCTCCTGAGACAAGACGCGCATGGCCATGAATTTCGCCAGGATCCCTGGATGCCAGTGCATGGGGGCATGACCCGTAGCAATGATTGGCCCTGATTCAGGCAGTTTGAGCGACCGGCGGGTTTCTCTCTTGATGGATTCGGGAAGGCCTGAGGTCGCTGCACGCCGAGACGGTGGAACAACTCGAATCATGGGCATCGACTCAACCATGGAACGCAGCCTCACCGAGTGCCAAGCCCTCATCTGCACCTGCCGGAAGATGAGGGGCCAACCTGATGATCTCTTCATACAAGGTCGATTGGTAGAACCGAAGACGTCGTGCCTGATCATCCAGGGGGCCACCAAAGGACCGCGATGGATCGTTGTAAATCAGTCGCACTGGCAACTCATCGATGACGAGTCCTGCGGCAACAGCTTGAGCCCAAAACATCATGGGAAAATCGTAGCCATCGACGTCCAATCTGAGGTCCGCACAGGCTTCCACCCGGTAGGCCTTGAAGCCACAGAACGCATCGGTGAGCGAGAGCCCCAAGCGACGGTTAATTTCGTCGGTCATCATCCGGTTAATCGCACGGCGATCTGCCGGAGGCATGTCCGCATCCACGTCTCGATGGATGTACCGACTTCCCGAGATGACATCCACCCCACCGGCATCAATCCGTTTCCTAAAGGAGGGAATCGCAGCCGGTTCATGCTGCCGATCACAATCCATGGTGATGAGCCATTCAAAGCCGTCCTCTTGAGCCCATTGGAACATGTCCCGAGTTGAACGACCGTATCCCCGGTTGGTGGCGTGCCGGATGATCTTGACAGGCTGTTCTGAAAGAAGCCTTGCCGTCTCGTCAGTAGAACCATCATCGATGACCAAGACATGATCCGCATACTGCAGCACCTCCTGCAATACATCGGTCACGAAGGCGGCTTCGTTGTAGACAGGTATTCCGACAAGTATTCGATCATTCTTCGGCATCATGGGAATGCGTGAGTGTATCCGACCCGTGAAGGCCTTGTCGTCAATCACTCACCCAGGAGTTCGCGGCGATACATGCGTGCGCCGGTTCCGGCAGCACGTTCCGTGAACTCACCGCCATCGGTCGGGCGGCCTTCGCCGTCAGGATCAACGGCCGCCAGCGACATCGCTATACGTGCATCGAGGTTATCCAACTGGGCCACCAAAACCGCCTCGGGTGTCATCGGCGGACGCAGGGCTCCGTACTCGGGTTCGCCATGGTGACTCAGCAGGATGTTGTGGAGTACAGCAAGGGCATCAGCCGGCAGCGGTGGATCCAGGTCCCGAGCACAGTCTTCCAGCCAGATGGATGCACGAGCGATATGACCGACCAGATTCCCATCGGTGGTGTACGCGAAACCCTTGTGCCAAGAGAGCTCTGTCGTCTTCGCGAGATCATGCAGGAACAGTCCCATCAAGACCAAGTCACGGTTGAGGCTTGGAGACCCCGATGCATCCGAATAACTGGGCAGCATGGCATCTGCCAACCGCATCAGTTGCCAAGTGTGCTCGAGCAATCCCCCGATCCAAGCATGATGCATCACCATCGGGGCCGGGCTTCGACGGAAGGCCTTCATGTGGTCGTCGTCTTCGCTATATCGGCGTGCCAGGGCACGCATCGCCGGGTGATCCAGTGAATCCAACATGCTCATGACTGACTGGAACATCATGTCGATGTCGAACCGGGTATGAGGCAAGAGATGCGTTAACTCGGACTCAGTGACCTGGGCGGCCTCGATGTCGTGGATGTTCACCTGGGGCAAGCCATTGAACTCAACGATCTCGCCATCGATCCGGACGAACCCGGTGCTGACGCAATCGTCCAGGTGAAAATCATCCAGCTTCCACTTGCGCCCCGCGACTTCTCCGGTGGCATCTCGGAGCAGGCACTTGAGATACTGACCACCGTTTCGGTTCGTACCCACCTGGGGATTCACCAGCGAGTACAACCCCTCGCGCAAGTACATGCCCGGTTGAAGTTCACGAACGGTCGGACTCTGTGCCACATGGTGTTCGGCCATGCAGCGAGGATACCAGTGACACCTATGCTCGTGGCAGTGACGCCATCACTCCCGGCACTTCTGCCGCCAGTTCTGCGGCAAGGAGACCGGAGGAACCGTGTTGCGAAGCCCATTGTTCACCAGAGACGGCATGGATCCACGTGCCCCAGGCAGCGAGATCCCACGCTGATGAGCTGTCTGCCATCACTCCCTGGGCCAACAATCCTCCAATGATGCCGGCCAGCACATCACCTGACCCTCCGGTCGCCAAGGCCACGGATCCGCGTTGACATGTCCAGTTTTTCCCAGCTTCGGCCACGACCGTACCTGGGCCCTTGAGCACGGCGACCACATGCAACGCTTCACTCAAGGCTGCGGCAGCCTCGGTGCGGGCCTCGGGTGTCCGTGGAGCCTTCGGAAGATCCAGTGAAGAAGCCAGTCGGTCATATTCCCCTGGATGCGGTGTCACGACCATCGGAACTTCGACTGCACTCATTGACTTGCCTTGCCCGGCGAACAGGTTGAGACCATCAGCATCCAGCACAACCGCGGGACCAACGGAGGTCGTGACAATTGCCTCGACCAAGGCTCGGGCTGTTTCGCTGGTCCCGAGCCCAGGGCCGATCACGACCGATTGAACCTGGGGCATCATCTCGCGAACACAATCTACGGCTGCCGAAGCTTCGGCAGGTAATGGCAGACCGGTGGCCGATGGCGTTACCTCCAGACATGCGGTGAGGATCGTGCGTGGGACGGCCAATACAGCTCGACCCGCCCCTGCTCGAAGTGCCCCCATGGCTGCAAAGGCCGGGCCACCCACCATGCAGGATTCCGCATCATCGCAACCACCAATGACCAGCACGGTCCCGAAGGTGCCCTTGTGCCCATCTTCTGGACGAGGTGGTAAGGGTGCCGCCGGTGGCCAATCAGCTGTTGTCATTCGTGATCCACGCGAATCACATCGATCTCGATGTTGCCCAGTAAAGCAATAAGTCCGGCCATATCTGAGGCACCGGTTCCCTTGGCGAGCGCTGAGGTTGACGTCGTGATATGTCCACCACTGAACTGAACAGGAAGGGTCGCATCAAGATCGACCCACTGGCCGTCGATGAGTGCCTGGTCCCACATATGCCAGCCAAACACCCCCTGGCCCTTCTCACCAATACCCGGCACGTACACCAACCCAGTCACCACCCGGGCGGGAATGCCATCTGCCCTAAGCAAGGCTGCGAGCAGCACGCCATGTTCACTGCAATCTCCGCTGCGATTGCGGGCCACCTCCGAAGCGCTGGCGAAGGCAGTTTGCAGGTTCTTGTTGTCGATGTAATTGAGGACATAGGTTCTCAGAATCAGAGCACGTTCCATCGGACTGGCATCTTCTGGTGCATTGGCCATGGCTTCATCGTGAAGCTCAACGATCTTGACATCTTCTGGATCGATCATGACGGACTGACCGAGAAACGAATCGTCTGCAATCTCCTCGGCAGTAGCCGGCTGCGGGTTCGCCATGTCCACCACGATGGTGACGGAGTCATCTTCCCTGCCAGCAATACTCTGATAGCCCAATGAAGGCAGCTCCAGGTCAACCTCTGAGTCCTTCTTTGGTCGCACACGCATGATCACACGGCGTGCCTTCCAGGGATCGGGGATGGGCTGGTTGGGTTCAATCATCAAATTGAAGAAAACCTCGGGTGCGGTCGGCTCCTGCTCGGCCGTTGCCTTGTCCTCGAGCGTCATGCGCAGAACGCCAAACCCGATATCGGTCTCATTGGCCAGCATGACACCATCGGTTGAATACCAGAGCTTTGATGCGACCTCTGGCATGGCACTGTTCACCATGTTCCAAATCGTGGTGTCGTGTTCTCGACCCTCAATGGTCAGCTTCTCCTTGCCGATCTTCGTATAGGTCACAGTGATGACTTCAGGTCCAACCTCGGGTGACATCATCTTCACCAAGATCTCCTCGTCCCCGGCCCGAGCGCGTTCGAGGAAGTATTGCTGGACGTCATACGGCAGCAACCAACGTTCCTTCGGAAGGGGCACATTCCTGGTCACCGGGGGACCGCCACTGGTTTCCATGATGTGAATGCCATCCGGCTCAAAGGTCCATTTCACAATGGTCTTGGACACGCTCATGTCCTGGATCATCTTCACGGAGACGGGTTTGCCCGAAGTGGTGGCTTTCCAAGTCGATTTAATCGCCACCTTGATTTCCATCTGGCCACGCTTGAAGGTCATCTCCATGTCCGTCGTGCTCGTGCGACGATCACCGTCTACTTCGACGACGTTGTGCTGCCAGCCGATTCGGCCACCGCCCAGTTCGATGCCGTACCAGAGATCTTCCAGAACCTCGCCAGCCTGGACAAGTGATCCTGGCAACAACAGCAGGAGAACAGCAAGACACTTCCAATTCGACCAGGTGTTCTTACGAAGCATCATCACCCTCGCCTCCTTCGGGTTTCAACAGCGGGAACAGGATGACGTCTCGGATACTGGTAGATCCGGTCATTAACATCACCACACGATCGATACCAACACCCATGCCACCTGCAGGCGGCATGCCCACACGCAGCGCATTCACGAAGTCCTCGTCCATAGAACGGAACGTGCTGGCTTCATCATCAGCACCAGACAGTTGCTGGGTAAAGATCGAGTGCTGGACATCTGGATCATTCAATTCCGTGTAGGCATTGCTCACTTCCATCCCAGCAATGAACAACTCGCTCCGCAGGGACAGGTCCGGAATCTCAGGATCTGGTCGAGTCAAGGGAGAGATCGCTGAGGGATAGTGGGTTACGAATGTCGGGCGGCACGGGTCAATCGTTGATTCGCCCTTGTCCTCGAACAGTTCATTCACGAGTAGCCAGTGATCACGCTTGTCCGCATCCTCGACACCAGCAGCTTTCGCGGCGGCCAGTACGCCATCGCGATCTGCCATTTCTAATCCCGTACCGCGTGTGAACAAATCCCCATACCGGATGCGTTCAAACGGGAGACCGTAGTCGATCTCCAACTCGCCAAAGGTCACGACGGCGCCGTCGCCATCATTCGTTTCCTGGGCCAGGACCCGCAGAAGCGACTCGACCAGCTCCAGCATGGTGTCAAGATCACCAAATGCCTCGTAGAGTTCCATCATCGTGAACTCGGGATTGTGCTGACGATCAATGCCTTCGTTCCGGAAGTTCCGGTTGATCTCAAAGACCCGCCGCATGCCACCGACCAGGAGACGCTTGAGATAAAGCTCTGGTGCAATGCGCATGAACAACGGCATGTCCAACGCATTGTGATGAGTCATAAACGGACGTGCCGCAGCACCACCAGCCAGGGACTGCATCATCGGAGTCTCTACTTCGATGTAGCCCCGCGACTCCATGAACTTTCGCGTCGTTGCCAGGATTCGTGACCGGCGATGGAAGACATCCATGACCTCGGGGTTCATGTACAGATCGACGTACCGCTGACGGTAGCGTGCTTCGACATCGGTCAGACCGTGGTACTTCTCCGGGGGTGGCATCAGTGACTTGCAATGCAGTTCAAACTGATCCGCCCAGATGCAGATCTCGCCTCGCTTGGTACGACCAACCGGACCCTCGGCAACAACGATGTCACCATAGTCAAGCTTTGATGCGACCTTGAATGAAGTTGCATCAACAGCCTGTTTCGAAATACTGATCTGGAGATCGCCCGAGTCATCCCTCAACACGACGAAGACCAGGTTGCCCATCGCGCGATGTTGCACGCATCGACCAGCGACCCGAGCCCGTGGACGTGGGTCATCCGGGGCCGCCTCGCCTTCTCCAACTGCCTCGCTTCGCTCACGCCAGAGGTCGTCGGCGGCCTCATCGAATCGATCCCGGGCGGTCGCCAGCGATTCCAGGTCATCGACCCGGTGACCAAAGGGCTGAAGATCGAACTCTTCTCGCCATCGACGGAGTTTCTCTCGCCGAGCCTTCACCAGCACAGAAGGATCGGTGACCTCCCCGCTCGCATCGTTCTTCGTCTTGGACTCGGCCATCCGGGTACGATACCCGCCGGCCAGCGGGGGAAGGTGGAATGACCATGGACCCAGCATCCGTGTCGAGCAATAGCGCGAACAGGGGCGCGCACGGCGTTGCCCTGATCACCGGTGCCAGCGCTGGCATTGGGACCGCAACGGCACGTCGATTGGCCCATTTGGGCTATTCACTGGTACTCACCGGCCGGCGGGCCGATCGGCTGGAAGCCCTGGCTACAGAGATCGAGGCCGAAGGCGGGACCGCCCGAGCCGTGCCGGGAGATGTCACCCGGGACGAGGATGTTCTCAGGGCCGTAGAGGTCGCCGCTGAGTTGGGTGGCGTCGAGGCCTTGATCGCCAATGCCGGCATCATCCCCATCGAGCCACTGGAGGACACCGAGCTTGCTCGATGGCATCGGACTGTCGATACCAACCTCTCGGGCATCTTGCGTTGTGTCCACGCCGTCCTGCCCACCATGTTCCAACAACAGCGTGGCGACATCGTATTGCTCTCTTCCATTGCTGGTCGGCAGACCTTTCCAGAGGCCTCGGTCTATTGCGCGACCAAGGCCGCCATCAACCATTTTGCAGACTGCCTCCGCGGTGACCTGGCCAAGCGATGTGCCAAGGATGGCAGCCACCTGCGGGTATGCGTAGTGCAACCTGGAATCGTGCAAACCGAACTATTTGAATCCATCGATCACGAACCGACCCGGGAAGCCACGAAGGCTTACATCAATTCATTGGATGAACCACTGCTGCCCGAGGATATCGCTGAAACGATCGCTTGGATCCTCCAATCACCCAAGCACGTCTCGATCAATGACATCGTCGTCCGCCCGACGGCGATGGCCCGTTGAACACCTGGAGAGACACCATGCACCGCGCCGTCTTCCTGGATCGCGACAACACGATCATCCAAAATGATGGAGATCTTGGTGATGCCACGGCTGTGCAACTGCTCGAAGGCGCTGCCCAATCGATGGTTCGGCTTCGTGACGCCGGTTTCCTCCTGGTAATCGTGACCAACCAGAGCGGCGTCGCCCGAGGTGTCTTTACCGAAGATGACGTGGCAGCGGTCCATGACGCCATCGAGCAGGATCTGTTGGATAACACGAGCCGTGAGGATCTTATACAGGCCTGGTACTACAGCCCTTGGCATCCCGAGGGCGTGATCGAGACATTCCGCGGAGACCACCCGACACGCAAGCCCAACCCTGGCATGCTGGTGCAGGCGTCGGAGGATCACAGAATCGACCTCTCACGATCGTGGATGGTGGGCGATCAGGAACGTGATGTCCAAGCCGGACATGCAGCTGGTTGTCGCGCGATACGCCTGGCCCACCCGGGTACTGAATCCGCCGCCGAAATGGTCTGCCAAACCCTGGCTCAGGCTACGGAGCAGATCATGCATGCGGAGACAACCGCATGATGCTCACCGACAATCCTGCCCGGCTCATGATCATCATGCCCTCATGGGTGGGTGATGTTGTCATGGCAACGCCGGCATTGCGGTTACTCCATGCACACTATCCATCAGCTGAGATCACAGCAGCCTTGCGTCCCGGTCTCGCTCCACTGCTGGGTGGATTGGAAGATGTCCATGCCTGTATCGAGATCCAACCCAAAGGCCTCATCGGACCATGGCAAGCCGGCAGAGCCATGGCATCTACTCGACCCGATGCGGTCATCCTGCTTCCCAACAGCATCCGATCTGCATTGGCTGCTCGGCTGAGTGGCACCTCAGTACGTATTGGTTTCAGTCGGCAGGGACGCGCTCGGCTCCTGACTGAGGCAGTCCCTCCACCCTCGACCGAAACCGTCCACACCACCCTCAATGATTACCTCGCCCTGGCGATGGCGATCACCGGTGATACTGAACTGGACGATCGTCAACCGCGTCTCGCGGTGACTGAATCAGACACGCGTGCAGCAACCGCCGCCATGGCATTGGATGACGGTCCCTTCGTGGTCCTGGTTCCCGGTGCCAACCGCACGGACAAACGTTGGCCAACCGCAAACTTCACCCAGATTGCAGAACGCTTGGCCCATGATCATGGGCTTCGAGTTGCCATCGCAGGCTCACCGACCGAACAACCGCTTGTGGAGACCATCCTCCAATCCGCCAACTGCGAGATCATCGATCTCGCCTCGGCCAGACCAGGACTTGGTGGCCTCAAGGCCATCCTTCAAGCTGCCTCGCTGGTCATCACCAACGACACGGGCCCTCGCCATATTGCGGCGGCCTTGGGTACGCCCATCGTGAGCCTGTTTGGTCCAACTGACCACCGTTGGACCGTGCTGCCCGGCATCGTTGAACGACGCATGCTCGCAGAGCCTTTCTTACCAGAGTCGATGATTGCCAACCGATGCCCGAGCGTCTGCAGGATCGATCGCATCACCGTCCAGGATGTTCACGCAGCCGCTGCAGCACTTCTTTCCGAAGAGGCCGAGGCAACGTCTCCAATGCAGCCCGCACCATGATCCTTCGGAGCAAGGGCGCACGGGAAACATCTCCCGCATGTCCCTCCCGTACTTCCACGTCCAGCCGCTCCAGCATCGTGGTCAGAGCTGTCACCTGATCACGACCTCGGACAACGCCAACTGGATCAATCAACCACAGGGCTTCCGTGTCTCGTTCAACGACAACGTTGCTCAACTTGAAGTCACGGTGTCGAAGCCCGGCATCCCCCAGCTTCGCCACGATGAGTCCAAGTTGACTGGCCAGGTCATCGGCATCGATCGGATGACCATTCCGAAGATGATCCAGGGCGGTCTCGCCCTCGACAAACGGCATGGCCACAAGGAATACGGGACGGTGACGTCGCCAACCCAGTCGCATGGAGTTGACTGGAGGTGTCTGGACCTGGGCCCGTCGAAGTCGACGCGCCCCCCTGAGATGACGCCAGGGCTGAGCGATTCCTATGAAGCACTTGAAAATGAACCACGGGGTCATGACCCATGATTTGATCGTTTGAGGCAATGCATTCGGGGCGCGCAACACCCAAACGGCCCGTCCGACATCCTCTTTAAGCACGCGCGTGATCACGTCATCGTGCCGCATCGGCTGACACCATAGCTCCGGTCTGGTCTCTGGGCATCATCGGGTTGCCAAGAGACCAGAGACGTATACTTGCAGCCCGGGAGACGCCCTCATCGCCACCCCTGCCGAAAGCGTGCCAGCAACCCCGGCCCCACCCGTCACTCCACGGGAATCGCCGGCCTTTGCCCGTGCCGTGGATCCGTTGGGACATCGCGTCCATGTCGCGATCGCCGGTGCCTTCACATTTGTCCTTCCACTGGGCATGGTCCCAGGCGCCAAAGACGTATTGCTGATCGTCCTGTTCGTCTACACGTTGATGCGTCTGCCCAAGATCTCCAAGTGCTTTGGCCCACTCTTCCAGGATCCGCTGGCCTGGTGGATACTGGCCTGGCCAGTTTGGTTGGCGATCAGTCTTCTTTGGAGTCCATCGCCGGACTTCGGTGGCGAAGAACTGCGTGCCTGGCGCATGCTCCTGGTTCCACTGATTCTTTGGCCGGTCATGCAACAGTTCCGCTTGTTGATCATCACCTTCGCGCTCGGATGTGGTGTCGTGGTTCTTGTTCAACTTGGGCAGGTCATCGGCATTCCGGGATTCGAATTAGACATCCAGGGTCGAGCCGATGCCTGGATGCACCCGATCCTCGCCGGTGCCATGCTCGTGAGCGCAGCAATTTGGATGTTGACCGGTGTCCTTCAATGGCGAGGTGACCGTGCCGCGGCCATGGCTGCTGGTCTCATCGTGGTGGTCGTCGGTCTGGTTTTGACAGGGAGTCGAGGACCGTGGGTGAGCCTGGCCGTCGCAGGGACGATGCTCGTGATCGGAACCCTGGTGCTGTGTCGAACGGCACGCCGACGCACGGTCACGATGGGTGCCCTCGGGCTTGTCGCGATCGGCGGCCTCATCCTGCTTGATGTCTATGTCCTCTCAGGTCGACTCACTGGACCAATTCAATCACGGATTGAGACGGCATTGGTTGAAACCGATTCCTCCGCTGGTGATGATCACTATGAGATCGAGTTGGGCGGTTGGCATCGAACGCCGGTGGGCTACCGGCTCTTGGTGTGGCAAGCAGCACGCGACGTGTTCTTTGAGCACCCGGTACTCGGCATCGGTGGTGGCGGGCTCTCTGCCGAGCTCGATGAAGCCTGGTGGTTGAGTGATCCTCAAGCTGCGGCTGCTGGAATCCCGCTTAGCCAACAACACCTCAACCCTCATTCGATGTACCTGCAGGTCCTGGCCAGCACGGGTTTGATTGGATGCCTGCTTCTGGTGATCCCGATGATCCTGGCTGCCAGCCGCTTGCTTGGTCGAGTTGGTGATCCCGTGTTCTTTGGCGCTGCCTTTGTCCTGGTGGCCTGGGCCGCCGGTGCTGCCTTCGATGCGTATCAGATGATGACCGCCCAGGTGGCTGTTCTGATGCTTGTCTACGCTGCTGCGATGATGACTCGCCCGGTACGTCGGGAGTTGGCAACATGATTGGCACCTGGCTTGGTTGCATCATCGGCGGTTACGTGCTGGGTTCCATTCCCTTTGGAGTCCTGATCGGTCGAGCACATGGTGTCGATGTTCGGACGCAAGGATCTCAAAACATCGGCGCGACCAACGTCGGCCGAGTGTTGGGCCGGCGATGGGGTCTGCTGTGTTTCTTCCTGGACATGGCCAAGGGCGCAGTACCGGTTGCGATCGCGGGGATCCTGACCGGGCTCTATGAGGAAGACATCTTTACCGTCCCAGGTCAATGGTGGTTGTGGCTCGCAGTGGGATTCGCGGCCTTGCTGGGACACATGTACTCCTTCTTCCTGCGTGGCAGTGGCGGCAAAGGTGTCGCAACGACCTTTGGTGCTCTGCTGGCCATGTGGCCAGTCATGACTATCGCAGTCGGGGCCGCATTCATCATCTGGGCCGTTCTCCTGGGACTCTTCAGGATGGTGTCACTGGCCAGTATGGTTGCCTCCATCTGCATTCCCATCGTCGTCTTCGCAGTTCTGCAGTACATGGCTTTCATGCGAGAGACTGCCACCATCGGATTGACGCCGAATGTTGATCTACCGCTGGCACCCATCATCATCTCGGTCCTGCTGGCCGCCTTGGTGATTTGGAAACACCGCGGCAATATCGCCAGAATCCGTATGGGAACGGAGCGACGGATCGGGCAAGGGTCAGGACGCGACACCGCCAGCCAGTGACAAGCCGACCCAACCCACCAGCACGGCAACTGGAAGTTTCAGATCAACAAAATCCTTGACCCGCGTCACCGGGAGCGATGCAAGGATCACGGTGGCTGACAATGTTGTCAGGCCCAGCAGCATGGCAGGCGGCCACGGAAGTAGATCCCACCAGGCGGCCAGGATCAGCAGCACAAGGGCCATCAGGTCCATCATGATGGCTAACCGCCAGGTGGCCGCAACTCCCAGTGTGTTCGGAATCGTCCGGGTTCCAAAGCGGGCGTCAGCATGCCGATCATCGATGTCACACAGCATGGCATCAGCAAAGACATGTAACAGCAGGAAGCCCCCCACCACCGCCATCACGGCGGACTGATGAACGTGACTCAACAACACCAGTACCAAGGTCACGATGCTCACGGCAACAAACGCATTCTTCACGATGAGCCGATCCTTGGGTCTCGTGTGCTGCCCGCGGTGGCTGTAGATCAGGACCCCAACCGGCGCACCCACGACAACCACGATGGCCAGGGGCGACATCGAAAGGGCCAGGACCGAAGCCAAGGCCAGCAACACCACGGCCCCGACTCTGATGAGTCCGCCGGAGCGCACCATCAACGCAGCTCGGCTGGCATGCGCAACGGTATCTGCGGGATCGACCCGCCCTGGCAATGGGCGAGCTCGATCGATGAGGTAGGTACCCATGGCAGCAGGTATGGCGATGGCGACCGCCAAGATGGACACGCTGCCATTCAACAAGAGGCCCGCCAGTGCCACGCAGCCCCCGACATAAAAGCCCACCCAGGCCGCCAGATGCCCAAAGGCACTCCCCAGGGATCTGAGCAGTTCAAGCGAACTGCTCCCATGGAGTCCCAGTGGTACCGGTGAAGACGAGAATCTCGCGGCCATGGGATCATCCTACTGCTCCCAAGGCTTGGTGCGACCCGGCGCGGTAAGATGTCGCATTCTCCAGCCCTCGGTTACCAGCAAGAGGAGATGCCCAGCCACCGTGCCGGACGACTTTGACCGCTACCGATCCCCACTGGAAACGCGCTATGCGTCCGAGGCAATGCAGCGGCTGTGGTCTGATGGGCATCGTTTCAGAACATGGCGTCGCCTGTGGCTGGCACTGGCCGAATCCCAGCAAGAACTGGGTTTGGACATCCGTGATAACCAACTACAGGCATTGCGTGATCACCTCGACGACATCGATTACGACTCAGCAGCGGCTCATGAGCGACGCCTACGGCATGATGTGATGGCCCACGTGCACACTCTTGGGGAAGCCGCCCCGGAAGCGCGTGGCATCATCCATCTTGGTGCGACCAGCCAGTTCGTGAACTGCAACGCCGAGTTGTTGATCTTGCGAGAGGCGATGAACTTGTTGGCTGCCAAGACCGCAGCCGTGATCATCGCGCTGGGAGAGTTTGCGAGCGAATGGAAGACCCTTCCAACCCTCGGCTTCACCCATTACCAGCCAGCCCAACCCATCACTGTCGGCCGACGAGCGATCACCTGGGCACAGGATTTCTGGCTCTCCCTGGAAGACCTGGAGTTCAGGCTTGCCTCATTGCGGTTCCGAGGGGTGCGTGGGGCCACGGGCACCCAAGCCTCGTTCCTGGCCCTGTTTGATGGTGATGAAGAGAAGGTGGAAGAACTCGATCGACTCGTCACCCAAAGAATGGGGTGGCCCGAAGATCGACGACTCCCGGTAACTGGCCAGACCTATCCCCGCATCGTGGATGCCCACATCTGTTCCTGCCTGGCTGCCATGGCTGCTGCCGTCCATAAGTGTGCAACAGACATTCGCCTGTTGGCCAACCGCAAGGAAATCGAGGAGCCCTTTGGGACGGATCAGATCGGCTCTTCGGCAATGCCCTACAAGCGAAACCCGATGCGTTGTGAACGGGCCTGTGGCATGTCCCGGTTCGTGATGAGCCTGGCTGGCAGCCCACTGCAGACGGCATCAGCCCAGTGGTTTGAAAGAACATTGGATGATTCGGCCAATCGGCGGCTGGTGCTTCCCCAATCCTTCCTGGCACTTGATGGATGCCTGGACATCATGCGGGATGTCTTGAGCGGCCTGGTCGTGTACCCGGAAACGATCAGGCGAAACCTGGAAGCTGAATTGCCCTTCATGGCCAGTGAGGAACTACTCATGGAAGCCGTCCGAGCCGGCAGAGATCGACAGGAAGTCCATGAAGCGATCCGACAGCATGCCCAGGAAGCCGCCCATCGCGTCAAGAGCGAGGGAGCGGACAATGACCTGATTGAGCGATTGCGGGAGGAGCCCCTGATGGCGGGCATTGACTTGGAAGCCCTCCTTGAACCCAGCCGTTACGTGGGTCGCAGCGTCTCCCAAGTAGACCGTTTCAACCACGACATCGTGGGCCAGGTACGCAGCCACTATTCCAATGAATCTTTGGCTGCCGCGACCTTGAAGGTCTGAATCACCCAAAATAGGGGGCTGGGGGATCAAAAATCAGAAGCCTGCCTGGGAACCGTATTTACGATGCGTTAATCAACGGACACCCCTCTTTTTGAGCCTTTAAAGGGGCATGTGAAGACCCGGTTTGCTGGAGCATTTCCGCGATTTTCGTGCCGAAATCGCAGTATTAGTCCCTGCTGGCCGATAAGGAGTGGCAAGAGTCGTAGAGTGAGGGCCGTCGCAACCCTCGACAGGGCGAAGACCATGTACCAGATGCCGGCAGAGGCCGGAGAGGCACAGATGGAATCCTACGAAAAGATGAAGCGGGTCCTGGCAGAGATCCAAGACGATGTGGACAAGTGCCGTGGCGGCAACAAGGCCGCAGGAACTCGAGTCCGCAAGGCAATGCAAGAGATCAAGAGCATCGCTCAGGATGTCCGTAAGGAGGTCCTGGATGTTCGAGATAGCCCAACGCCCTAATCCGGGCAGAGGGTGTTGTAGTTCCGGCCTTGATGTTGACCTGCTTCTCGTCCCGACGGTAATCCACGGGATGCCCTTTTTTCGCAATCAACCGGTCGGGCACTCAACGCTCGCAGGTGTGGTGTTCGCAGCCCTGGAAGACCAGATGGCTGCACTGTGATTTGCTGTGAGGCAACGAGTATCCTGATCAGTTCAAGATCGGATTGATCTACTCACCAGGCGTCGTGGATCCCCATGTCTTCCGAGCAACTATTCGATTTTTCTTCAATTGACTTGAACAGCGTCTTCATGACGCCTGATCAGGTGGCTGATTGCAACCCCCAACGCGGAGGTATGCGTCAACTGGACCATGTGATCTACATAGACGATGGGGCCTCCAAGGCATTGGGTATCAAGCAGGTTCGAGATGATGAATTCTGGGTGGATGGCCATATCCCTGGCCGCCCCCTGTTTCCCGCCGTCCTCATGATCGAGGCTGCCGCCCAACTCTCCAGCATCCTCTACCAGTCCAGGACGAAGGAAACGGCGTTCCTTGGTTTTACACGCTGTGATAAGGCCGTTTTCAGGGGCCAGGTCGTTCCAGGTGACACATTGCTGCTGCTCGCCAAGGAACACAAGTTCCAACGCCGCCGATTCTCCTGCGATGCCCAAGGCGTGGTGAATGACAAGGTGGTCTTCCAAGTGAAGATCACTGGCATGCAGTTGTAAGAGCACCTGTGGTTCAGACGATGCCGCTTGGCACTGTCATCAAAAAGTCGCCAACCCAATGAACGAACTGCGGCAGGCGTTGACTCCTCCGCGGTGTCCTTGATGGACTGTCGGACAATAGTTGTTCACGATGATCGGTGGTCCCCCCCACCCCCCAACCCCCCCCGCCCCCCCCCCCACCAAAACCCCCCCCGGGCCCGGGGTTTTGCCCGCCGATGGGGCCCC
>JAYZAT010000005.1:0-5939 GCA_036339555.1 Planctomycetota bacterium | reverse complement strand
CCAGTTCAGATCGCTCAAGCCGGACATCAAGCAAATCAATCCGATCACCATGCCAGCGAGGGGGAAGTGGCAACTCGCCATTGGGACCCCGTTGCTCGAAACGGCGTAAGGCCTCTGCGATATTAAACTCACTGGCAATCGTTAACCACATGATGTCATGAGGTGTTGTCACGACAATCTCTTCAAGACCGGCTTGCTGTTCAACGACGCCTTCTGCCAGAAGATCAAAGGTTTGGTAGACAACTGGCTTGGTCGGAGCCGGTAGATCTGGCTCGACGTACTTGGCATTCGCAGAAATGTCGCTCCCTGCACCGGCAATCTGTGGAACAACTCGGTAGTCGGGAAGTGGGCTCGGTGATTCCGGGCCAACTGTAGCCATAAGCTTGCCTCTGAACTGTTGCAAGTTGACAGAAGATGATTGCTGCCCAAGCTCAATCGCTGCCTCCACAGCTGGCGGAATGTCGGTGGAATCCTGTTTCTTCTTGATGTCCGAAGCCGTTTCCTTCAGCTTTCCATGCCAGTCACCGGGTCCGACGTTATCTCGACCGACTTGCTCGATATTCGGTGAAGACAACTGTCCAACGAGGTACACCACAAGAACAACCAGAACGATACCGATGACGAAGAACTCGGCTCGTTGTTCCCAGATGGTGATTCCCTTGGTCTTCATAGCAATAGTCCTTGGTGGCAATGGTATCCGGGCAGAAACTCGATCAACACGCGTGCGCTACAGATTGCCGTGTGTTTGAATGCGTTTGGATTAGGAAAAATCGTCATCCTCCGAATCCTCGGACGACTCAATCTTGGCGGGCTGAATGCCCAAGGCCGCCCGAACGGTATTCGGCATGTACTCCTGGGTCCACGATCGGAGCCAAATCGTTTCGATGGTCAAGTCCAACTTAATCACCGGAGATTCCCCATAGAGGAAACCCATCGCCAATGCCTCATAGACCTGGGCTCTCTCGATCGTGAGATCACGAATGGTGAGAAAGCGACTGGCAACGAGTGACTGCAGCGTATCGGCAAGATGATCCTTGTCGACGATCAGGGTCACGTCAACGAGTACAACGTCATAGAGGGCGTTGCTGATTCGGCCCGTCAACGAGACATCAAAGTTCGTGGAACCCGGGGCAGGAACCTCGGCGACAATCAGCTCTTCCTCTACTGATTTCGAACCGCCACTTGAAGAAGAACCACCGCCACGGCTAAAGGAACCGCCGCCACCACCCGCAGGCGCTCGTTTTGACCCGCCACCATTGCTGCCCTGCGGACCAACAGGCCGGATACCACCACTTCCTTGCGGACCAACAGGCCGGCTACCACCACTTCCCTGCGGACCAATCGGAGTTGAAGATCCTGATGGTGCCGAAGAACCTCCGCTGGAAGACGCGGAGCCAGCCTCCTGCAAATCCATGAGGTCACGGACCTGGAATTTCAGTACACGTTTAATCGGCGCCGTCAGAACGGTCGCCTTGTCCCCGTTGACATCCTTAAAGGCCTCGAGAACCTCAGACACGATCCAGAAACGCCATTGCCACAGGAACAGATCGTGCAGCGTATACGACCGACGTTCGTCATAGGCTGGCGGTGATAAGGTCGCCAGGTTGAGATAGATCCCCGTGCTTTCAGCTTCTCGCAGGTACAAATCGATCCGTCTATCCGACAGATCCGCCCTGACCAATTCGAGCTCATCAGGCTCCAGTTCATCGATCGAATCTTTCTTCAGATCACGATCAAGGAACTGCTGCTGAACCTGCTCCAGGCTCTTCATGACAGTTTCGAGTGTTGGTGGCATGCCCGCATTGATGTTCGCGAGCAGAGCCTTGTATTCCTCAAGGATACGTTTCTGAAAACGCGGGGATTCAACCAGCAACTCGTGCTCAGGCAATTCCAACCCAGGGAACAACTTCATATCCAGGTTGGCGTGCGAACCACGGTTCGAAGACTCCGCCTCATCCAGAACGCTCACCGATTGATCCTTGCGGACATTGGCAATGCTTTGGATTCGGTCGATGATTGATCGGTTGGCCACGACAGCAACCGGGGATGCCCCGGGTATCGTAATTTTGCCGTCACGTATGCGTTTCAGATCTTTGTAGTTCTTGCTCTTCTTTTCAACGGCCTTGGTGACTTCCTCTTCAAATCCACTGGACACATAAGGCAAGCCGATCAAAGCGGCCAAGATCACGATCACGCAGATGGTGATCACGATGTTGCTTTTCAGCAAGGCGACAATTTTCTTGGTGTCGAGATTCATGAGGGCCGACCTCCTTGGCTGCGATCCACGCCGCTGCTGACGGAGGTCTCATCCGTCTCTTCCTGGATCTGCAAGGTGAACGTAATCGGCAGGATGTAGATCGTCGTCCCGGCAGGATAGATTTGCGGACGGGAGGGAAGCGGTGCGATCACATTCAAGTCGCCTTTAAGACCTTCATTTTGACCACTCTGCCCTTGGTGTCCCTGAGAACTTCCAGACCCACCACTCCCTGAGTTGGATTGACCGCCACTTGACGCCCCGGGTGTCCCCAGGCCAGGCGTTCCCAAGCCTGGTGCACCCAAACCAGCGCCCCCACCACCCGGTGAACGACTGCCACTGCCACCACCACCCGGTGAACGACTGCCGCTACCGCCACCAGGTGAGCGTTTGCCTGCACCGCCGCCACCACCAGGTGAGCGTTTGCCTGCACCGCTGCCACCACCAGGTGAGTTGCGGCCTACGTTGTCATCATTACTACCACCCGCTGGGGACCGTCGATTATTGCCGCCGCCACCGCCAGGGGTACGACGATCGGATCCGCCATCACTGGAAGCCTGACCACCCTTGCCTGTTTCAGACTGGCCATCTTCCTGGATGGTTTCTCGTTTGATCTCCGTACCGTGCAGGACGACATCCTGAATGATGTAGGGGATGCCATCACGCTTGCCATTGTTGTCACGTAGCCACTTGGCCACCGTGCCATGCACAAAGGCCACGGGATCCTCGTGAGTCAGCCGGAGGTTCATGGTGACCTCGATACGAGGACCACCAGCAGCTGGCCCGAGATACTCACCAGACAACTGGCTGATCGAAACAAGTCGCCGTTCCTCTGGAAGGATCTCCCGCACGACGATCTCGTTGGGATCCATTTCCTTGCTCTTCGGTTCGGCTGCGAGCGTGGCCATAGCAGCATCGTTGACCACGTAAGGCCACACCGAGCGGTAGTCGAACAAGGCTGCCAGGTGATTGGCGTCCGTGCTCAGACTCATGTCAGATATTGCATTCCCGAGATCGGTGTTGTTCTTCTTGGACGTCCCCTTCACACGGAGCACCGATGCAGGATCTGGATTGGCATCCAAGGCTTGCTGATCCAAGATCGGGCGAATGAAGGTGATCCCGCCCGCGATGATTGCGAGTACGGCAGCAGCAATGAACCAACGAGTCTTGCGATGCCAGAGTTGCTCGCGAAGGACTGTGGTTGGAACCAAGTTGATATCAATGGGAGACAGATGAATGCCCTGCATGGCCAATCCGTAGGCTGTTGCCATGCTGACGTTGTGCTCCGCAAATGTGGCGGCTTCTCGACCTGGCACTGATATACGGCGGAACTCGTCCAACCGATTGACATCAACCTGTAATTGCTGACCAATAAACTTCCGAAGACCCGGGATCTTAAAGGTTGACCCGGCACCGATCATGTTGCCAAGCTCTCGGTTGGGATGACTACTCCGGAAGTAATCCAGTGACCGCTGCAACTCCTGGAGGAGGTTGGCGAAAACGGGCCGCATCGCCCCCATGATGTTGCGAGCGTACTTGCTCGTTGATGTCTCCATCTTGAGCTTTTCCGCTTTCGCGTAGCTGAGCTTGAAGTGGTCGGCGATCGCTTCTGTAAAGTGGGTGCCGCCGATGGGGAATGTACGAATCCAACATCGGCCCTGGTCAGCGATGATCACATCCGTAGCCATGGTGCCAATATCGATGTAGACAACCGGCTCGTCTTGCTTGTCCAACTCGTGGTCATACGACACTGCGTTGAAGAAGGCAACGGGAGAGAGTGTCAGCATTTCGGGACTTAACCCCACCTCCGAATACATGTCCAGGCGTTCCTCAACACGTTCTCGAGTGATGGCGAAGATGCCCACCTCGATCTCAGGCGAACCATCTGACATGAAGGTCTCGTAGTCCCACTCCACTTCCTCGATGGGAAATGGAATCTGCTGGACAGCCTCAAATTTGACGATGTCCGGTACCTTCTTTGGCTCAACTGGTGGCAATTTCGCGAACCGCGCAAATGCAGAGTGCCCAGGTACGGACATGACCAGGTTCTCGCCCTCCAACTCCTTCTGGCTGATGAGTTGTCCAAGGCTGAGGCGGATGACTTCGTTCTGATCGATGTCTGGTTCCGTGAGTACCTTCTTGTGTCGAATCACGGCGAAGTCCGTGACTTCAACACCAGTCGCACCCCCATCCTGCAATCGAATGGCCTTGATTTCGTAGGCACCAACTTCGATGCCCCACGCTGCCTTGCCTTGTGCCATGCCGGTTTGCCTTCTGGAAAAGCCCTGACCGAAAACACGCCCTGGTGTTGTCGTAACAAGCTGATAGGGATACGAAAAAAGGGGCTGCAATGGGGTAACAACAGCCCCCTGCCCGGCGCCAAACCGAGCATGAGAATCATACACGCCCAAATGGGACACGGCCTTTTCCTGATGCTTTGGCAACCGTGCTCAGGCAATGATGCCGCCCCTGATAGCATGACAGCCCCGAAGTGCCCTGCAGGGCAGACTGCCGCGATGAACCACCCGCCCAACACCTACCGGATGACCACCCTGGGCTGCCGAGCCAATCATGCCGAGGAGCGTGAGATGGAGGCCGTCCTCCACGCACGCGGCTTCCGTCCAGCAGGACAGAACGAGGCCGCCAGGCTTGAGGTCGTACATACTTGTTCGGTCACAGCCCGTGCCGCTGCCAAGTCACGACAAGCCATCCGCCGTTCAGCTCAGCAGCAGCCTGGCCAAGCCAACAAGCCAAAGGTGATCGTCACCGGGTGCTTCGTGGGCACCGATCCTACGACTGCTCGGAGGCTCGCCTCGGACAACGGCACCGATCCGGGGTCCGCCGTCAGCCACGCCGATGAGCAGGGTCTGACGATGATCGAACGATTCGCCCTCGAGGTCGACCGTTGGCTCGGATCTGATCTGGCAGATCAGCCCAAGCTCCCCAAGAGGCCGATCGACACGCTCCCGATCATCTCGCTTCCAACACTACCCGCCCGACATGCCCGGGCCGAAATCCGCATCCAAGACGGATGCGATGCCCATTGCACCTTCTGCATCATTCCCACGTTACGACCCACACTCCGCTCGAAGACCGTCACAGACGTTGTCGACGAAGCACATCGTCTCGTAGACCTTGGTCACCAGGAGATCGTGTTGACCGGGATCTTCATCGGTGCCTACGGACAGTCCACGGCCCTGCGACGTCGCCAAGATCCCACGCCGAACATCCAACTCTCCGAGCTTGTTGACGGGGTGGCCGCCATCGATGGTGTCAAACGACTCCGAATCTCCTCGATGGAACCCATGGACGTCACTCAAGACCTCCTCAACGCCATGGTCGCCAACAGGCACGTCGTCGTGCCCCATTTGCACCTGCCCTTGCAAAGTGGTTCTGACAATATCCTGCGTCGCATGAATCGCCAGTATCGCGTCGGCGAATATCTGGACATGATTGAACAGGTGAATGCCGCGCTCACGAGTGATGGGCTCCCCCCTGCCCTCACAACCGACATCATCTGTGGTTTCCCTGGGGAGACCTCATCGGACTTCCAGTCCACCATTGAAGTGGCTCGTCAAGTGGGCTATCTGCACATGCATGTCTTCCCGTTCAGCCCGCGTACCGGAACCGCCGCAGCCCGATGGCGTGATCGCTTCGTGCCTGCCCCTGAGGTTCGGAACCGAGT
>JAYZAT010000004.1:0-7204 GCA_036339555.1 Planctomycetota bacterium | reverse complement strand
GAGTACGCTTGAACGGCCGAGTCCTAAACCCTCGTGTCCCTGCAACGAGGTGACGAAGAACTGGTTCGTGACTGGAACAAGCTGATCGATGTCACGATGCGGGCAGTGTATGAGGCACTGGATCTGCTGAATGTCCAGATGGGACCGGACAACAACCGCGGGGAATCTTTCTATCGCGACAAGTTACAGCCGGTCATTGACCACTTTGAGAAGAGTTCACTGTGTCGAACGGATGATGGGGCACTCGTCGTCGACTTCGATGACCGGGAACGACCCCTGCTGATTCGGAAACGGGATGGCGGTTTCCTGTATGCCACCAGTGATCTCGCTGCTATTCATCATCGAACCCAGGACACCGGTGCCGATCGATGCATCTACGTGGTGGATGCCCGACAAAAAGATCACTTCCGAGATGTGTTCGACGCAGCCCGACTCGCACATTGGGATCGAACGCCCGACGATCATGAAGTGGAATTGGTCCACGTGCCCTTCGGATCAATCATGGGCCCTGACAAGAAACCGCTGAAGACTCGAAGTGGTACGAACCTGACTTTGGCGTCGCTCTTGGCCGAAGCTATTGAACGTGGCACCCAGGAAGTAGCAATCCGGGCAGAGAACCCCTCGGCGCCTACGCATGGGCTGGACCAAGATGCGATTGGCGCGATTGGTCGAGCGGTGGGTATCGGTGCCATTAAGTATGCAGATCTAAGTAATGATCTCGTGCGTGACTACGTGTTCGATATGGATCGCATGATTGCCTTTGAGGGCGACACTGGACCGTATCTTCAGTACGCGCATGCCCGGATCTGTTCGTTGTTGGAAAAGGCGGGTGAAGACAATCTCGCTCAGTCCATGCTGCGACTGGATGACCCGGCGGAACGACAACTTGCCCTGGTCCTGCTTCGCTATGGAGGTACCGTGGCCGACGTCGCCCGTTCGCTGGAACCCCATCGGCTCTGTGGATACCTTCATGAACTGGCAGATACCTTCAGTAGCTTCTACCAGGCGTGCCCGGTCTTGAAAGCCCCGGATGAGGATCTCCGACGGTCACGACTGCGGCTGTGCGACCTCACACGGCGGGTCCTGGAAGATGGATTGGGCCTGCTTGGCATCGAAGCCCCTGCCAGGATGTAGCTGAGGCAGGCTCGCCTGCAAATCCGCGACTCGGCATGAAATGAACCGTAGAATCACGCGTTCCACCTCACGTCGAGGAGATCCGTGACCTATGGCTTCAAGCCAAATAAGTTCAACAGATCATGAAAGTACGGCCGCTGATTCCCTGCGGTGGTTCATCGGCTTGCTCTTCCTTGTGATCGCAGCCGCCGCCTCAGGCCTGCTCCTGATGAAGGAAATGGGTGTCATCGGCATCACACTGCCCGGTTGTGGGGAGCAGAGTGCTTGCGGCGATCTCTCGCGTGGCTTTTTTGGCAGTGTGCCCGGCATTGGCTGGCCAACGTCCTACCTGGGCTTCACCTACTTCATCGCAATGCTGGTAGCTTGGTCGGCTTGTTGGCCGGGCGTCCCCTCGATCATTCTTTGGATTGGAAGATTGGGCGCCCTGTTCTCGCTGCTTTTCATGATTGTCATTTTCGTCGAATGGAAACTCTGTCCCTATTGCATCACGGCCCACGTAGCCAACTTCGGATTCTGGATCACGCTTGAGTGCTCGACCCGCTTGGGAGGTACTCGGAGAACGGAAGGAACCTCCATGCCTGCTTTTATGAACCTTGTTTTCAGTTGGATTATCGTCACGGCACTGCTGTCAGTTGGCCAGGCCCAGGCGGATCATTTTGATTCCATCGCCAGGGAAGCCAATGCCCAAGCCAACATTGATGAGATCGTCAAAGCCACCATGGGTGGGGGCGCGAACCCTCTTGAGCAGGCCGCACAGGAAACTGGTCCTGGGAGCAACCCAGAAGAGGGTGATGGGATTGCATTCACCGGTCGCCGTACGGTCGTTGACAATCCGAGCGAATTTGCCGGTCGATACCTCTACGGTCCCCAAAACGCTCCTGTCCAGATCGTGATGGTCGGCGACTACCAGTGCCCGGACTGTCGACGCTACGAAGAAGAGATCGCGAAAATCCTGGAATCCCGTGATGATGTCTCGTTATCCGTAAGGCACTTCCCGTTCAACAAGGACTGCAATCCTCATGTCGGCCGAACGCTCCATGGAAATGCCTGCTGGGCAGCGCGATTTGCTGAAACCGCCGGCATCCTTGGGGGCGAGGAAGCTTTCTGGCAAGCCCATCGCATGTTGTTCGAGGTTCGTGGGCGGTTTACCCCACAGGAATTTCCTGGAATGGTGCAGCAGCTTGGGTTAGATCCTGTCTTGTTCCAGCAAATCATGGAAGGGAGCGCTGTCGAAGCGTTGATTCAGGAAGACATCGCAATCGGCGGCCAGTTGGGTGTGTACTTCACACCCATGATCTTTGTGAATGGCGTGCAACTGAAGTGGTGGCAGATTCCCATTCAGCTCGATGTGACCGTCGACGCACTCGCTCGCGCCATCGCCAGTGGACAAAATGACGGAATCATCAAGGCTCCGCCGACAACTGCGGTGAAATACATTGAAGATTGGCGAGATGGACCTGTTCGACAGATCTCCGATCCGATGGGTGTCTCCCAGGGTGTTATGAGTGCACCGAATAGCATTGTTCTCTACGCGGACTACACCGACCCGCAGACCAAGGCGCTCCACGATCGCATCGAGGTCTTACGTGAGACCTATCCCGGCATTCGATATGACATTCTTGGCATCCCAAAGAACCCCGATTGCAATGACAACATTCGTCCCGAGTACCGCGATACATTTCCGAGCAGTTGCGCCGCAGTCAAAGCTGTAAAGGCTGCCGGCAAACTTGGTGGACGAGACGCCTACTGGGGCATGATCGAATTCCTGATGGAGTCCGGGCAGCAAGTCACCAAGCCTGAAATCCTGTCGACGGCTACCCAGCTTGGACTCGATCGTGAAGCCTTCCTGACCATGATGGAATCACAACAAATCAACGCCATGGTTCAGACGGATATCCTCCGGACCAAAGGGTGGCGCCTTCGATCCTTCCCTTCGCTCTATGTGAATGGCAAACTCGTACCTCGCTGGAAGCTCAATGATGAACCCATCGTGGAACGCGTGGTCAAGCTCGCGGTGACTGGCGAGGAATAGCGACTACTTCACATTCCTTCCAACGATCCGGTAGATGATCCCATCCACTGCGTAGGGCGTTTGGAAGCCACAGATATACAGTTCGCCGTCCGGGCCCTCTCCGAATGAACTGATGGCGATGGGGCGATTCTTGAGGATCTCTCGAACCTCCGGTTCTTTGCCCTCGTGCAGTCGGGCAGCCCAGACCTTGCCTGTCATGTAATCCGAGAACAGGTACGCGCCCTGCAGATCCGGAATGTCATCGCCGCGATAGACAAAGCCGCCCGTGATCGATTGACCGGCGGCCCGTGGGTATTCCAGGACCGGATCGATCATGTCATCGGGTTGATCATCGACTGGTCGGAAATCGTGTTTACCCTCGCGGAATCGCCACCCGTAGTTCCCACCTCTTCGGATGATGTCGACTTCCTCCCAGGTATTCTGGCCGACGTCTCCGCCCCAGAGTTCGCCTGTCTCGGAATCGAAATGCATTCGCCAAATGTTGCGTAAGCCATAGGCCCAGATCTCCGGACGGGCGCCCTCCACGCCAATGAAGGGATTGTCCTTGGGATTGGTGTAGGGTTTTTCGTCACTGCTGACATCCAGGCGAACGACTGTGCCCAATAAGTTCCCAAGGTTCTGAGCATGATGTTCCGGATCGTTAGCCGATCCACCGTCCCCGATACTCAAGTACAGCATGCCATCGGGTCCAAACAAGACAGTGCCACCATTGTGATTCCCGTAGGGCTGTGGAATTTCCAGGAGCACTTCCTCGGATTTGCGATCGAGAATGCCGTCTTCCCTGACATTCATGCGGGACAGCACGGTTCGGCGTGGCTTTGAAGCGCTGTAGTACAGGTACGCGCGGGGATCCTTCTCCTGGTCGGGTGCGTAGACAACCGAAAGAAGGCCTTCCTCAGAATGCTTTTTGCGCACCCTGTCTCGGATGTCCAGGAGTAGTTTTTTCTTGGAGGCCGGGTCGGTCTTTTTCGCAATGAGTCGGCCGCGTTGTTCCACGATGACAAAGGTGTCGTCCTCACCGGGCATGGGCAGAATCTGCACTGGCGAGAAGAAGGCCTGACTGCCAAAGACCGGTTCGAGCCGGACGTCGGGCAGACGTTTCGGCTTGTCCTGGGAAGTCCCGGGTACAGGCGTGGCACCCGCCATGAAGAGCAGGGAAATGATCAACAGGTTCCGAACAAGGGCAGCAGTCACGGTGGGGCTCCTGTAATTCCGGAATGGTAACACTCAGGCTCCAAATTCTCCGCCATCTGGAGCCAGGAAAAGCCATGTGATCAGGAAGATCATTGTTGGAATGAGCAGATGGCGGTAACGATCCGCCAGGCACCAGGCTACGACCCAGGCCATGGCACTGGCGGCCCAGATCCAGCTTGTATTGATGTTCTCGAATGAAGTCCACGGAAAGCCATCAATGACATTCACAACTTTCATCGTCGCTTCGGCACAGAAATCCAGCATCGTGCCCAGGAATTCATTGATACCAGGCACCATGCCGAAACAAGCACGCATTGCGCCCAGTGCCAGTATCGCCGCTACAGCAGGCAGCAAGCAGAGGCTCATGGGAACGGCCAAAGGCGAAAACTGGCCAAAGTGATATAGGACAAGTGGTATTGAAATCAGCCAAGCTGTGGTCGAAGCTGCGATCGCATCACAGGACCATTGAACGAATACTTCCCGAGGTGAAGAGGCCGTCCAAGAACGTGGCCCGAACCAGCGCCGTCGTACATTTCCTGTCAACAACAGTAAGCCTGCAACAACACCAAAGCTTAATTGGAAGCCTGGTCGCGCGATCTGGCCTGGCTGCAGTGCAAGAACGAGGATTGCAGCTATCGAGAGCAAGCCAACGCCGGAGAGGCGACGACGATTGAAGCGACCCAGACAAGCCAAGCTCGTCATCACGCCCGCACGCACAATGGGTGGCCTTAATTCAACCACGGCAAGATAGACAGCCACGACAATGAGAACGACCAAGCCCTGCCAACATCTTGGCCCAGATCCCAGGCGAATCACAGCCAAAACCATCCCGGCCAAGAGTCCTAAGTGCATCCCTGAGATCGCCAGTAAGTGTGCGACACCTAGGCGACGAAATGGAGGCGCTACATCACGCCAAACGTGATCGCGTTGGCCGAGTAACAAAGCGGCCAACAAGGAACGTACCTTGCCATCAAGTGATATTGGTGGGCCTAAGACCACCTGAGTCGCCCACGATTGCAGGTGACTGCGCCATGACGCAGAGCCCGCTAGACGTGGATCAATTTGTTGAAGGAGATCCCAGGATTCCAATGCCATCCAGCCTCGATAGTCACCGTCGATCGCCAGGGATTTCCAGTCCGGCTCGCCTTTCCCTGGTAGATCAATCGGATTCAGCCAGCCCTTCACTCGGATCTTCCGGCCACCAAGTGCTCTCCTTGGCAGGCCGGGAAGCCGAATGACGACACGGCCAGACACAGGAACCGCGTGCTCTTGCGTCAACCAGTGTGTCACGTGCAACTGCACGCGGATGCCTGCGACAGAACCCACGTTGCCCTGGAGATGCACGAGTACTGGATCGGTGGCATACCCCGTCGCCAGCATTAAATCATTTCGATGTACTGATTGACGATGAAGTCCACTCCATCCTGCGCCGAGCATCGCAATTGTGGCCATCAGAATCCAATGTGTCCTGGATGGAGGCCGCCAGACCATCATGCTGCCGATGGCTACACCGCCCAGGAACCAACACCACCACCACACCGGGAGCCGGCCGCAAACTGTTCCTGCCACCAGGGCAAACGCGATCAGAACCACGCGTGGTATTCGGATTGACTGACGAGGTGTCACGGCCGAAAGCTAGCCCTGGCTGACCACTCATCCCCAGTCCATCACCGTTCTGCAGCCGAGTGACCCGACCGCACGCCGTGGACGCTATTCTCGCTGGTATGCCTGCCATCATCGGTCACGAGTCGCCGCTCCAAACCATCCGCGATGCCCTTCGCGCCGGCCGGATACACCATGCCTGGATCCTTTCGGGTCCGCCCGGCATCGGGAAATGCACCGTCGCCTGTGAGTTCGCCCGAGGTCTGCTCGATCCGCAAGCCGGACCCGATGACTTCGGCCTGGGAGGAACCGCGCTGGCTTCACCAGAAGGCACATTGCTGGCCTCACAGACACACCCCGACCTTCACATCATTCGGAAGGAAGATGCCGCATACGCCGACACGAATTCACTTCGTCGACGGAAGCAGATGAATATCCCAATCGATCTGCTTCGGGAACGAATCATTGGTGGACATACCGATGATGGCGCCATGCATGAAGCACCTGCCTGGAGAAAAAGCCATTACGGGCAAGGCAAAGTGTTCATCCTCGATGAGGCAGAACTCATCGACCCCCAGGGACAGAATGCGCTGCTCAAGACCCTGGAAGAACCACCGCCTAAAACTTGGCTCATGCTGGTGACGTCTCGGCCAGAGAGACTCCTGCCGACAGTGCGAAGTCGTTGTGAACATGTCCGCCTGGGCCCGCTTCCCGAAAACCAGATGCGCCAATGGATGACCGAATCCATTCCCGATGCAACAGATGTTGATTGGATCCTCCAGTGGGCCGAAGGTGCTCCTGGCATGGCGCTGCTGGCTGCTGAAACCTCGCTCATGGATTGCGCTCGCGATCTCGCGCCCATTCTCGATGACCTGGATCGCGGCACATGGCACCAAGCCTTCGGTGGACGCATCGTTGATTTCATCACTGAGCGGGCCGAACAAGTCGTCAAGGCCAACAGCAAAGCCAGTAAGGACATGGCAAACAAGCAAGCGGCCTCGCTTGTCCTGCGATTACTCAGCGCCCATGTTCGGCGAAGATTAGCCGTGGTGGAATCAGGGGACTTTGAAACCGGCCAACAACTCTGGGCCTTGGCGAACCGAATCGGCGAAACAGAAGATCAATTGCAACGTGGCCTCAACATGAAGCACGTCCTGGAATCGCTCGGAGCCGAGTGGCCACAACTCTGCAACGCGTGAAGGAGATGATGCCATGATCTTCAGATGCATCAGCGCAGTCTTT
>JAYZAT010000003.1:0-27558 GCA_036339555.1 Planctomycetota bacterium | reverse complement strand
GGCCCGGGTGGCAACAGCTGAATCTCTTCGAGCCCTGGAAGTCGAACGACAGACGCTCGCGAGCCTGACGCCAACTTTCCTGAATCTCATCTTCTCGACACAAGCCCAATTGGCGACCGCTCGAAGCGATGAGTTTTCTGCGATTATCGATTTCAATATCGCGGTCTCCCAGATGTATCAGTCCATGGGAACTACGCTGGATGTCAAGCAGATCGGAATCCAGGTCCTCGATGAAGATGGTGACTTCGATGCAAGAACGCTCTACTGAAACAATGCCAGGCCCCCGACGACTTCCGGCAGATGACACTTCGATTGCAGAAGCTGCTTCAGCCCTGCAACGCGGCGGAGTCGTGGCCTTTCCAACCGAAACGGTCTATGGGCTGGGCGGCTCAACGCTTGATTCGGCAGCGCTCGAGTCGATCTACCAATTGAAGGGAAGGCGCGAGAATAATCCGCTCATTGCGCATGTCCTCGACATCGAGGCTGCCCGCGCTATCACGACCGGTTGGGACGATCGATGCACCTTGTTGGCCGAGGCTTGGTGGCCTGGCCCACTCACTCTGGTGCTGGGCCGCGCGGCCCATGTTCCAGACCAAGCGTCTGGTGGCCGGCCTACCTTGGCTGTGCGCAGTCCTGAGCACCCTGTTGCACGGGCCCTCTTGGAAGCCTTCGGTGGTCCCGTCTCCGCACCATCGGCGAATCGTTCGGGTGCCGTCTCGCCAACCAGCGCGCAGCATGTCATCGATGACTTTGGGGCGGATCCTCAGGCGGATGGCCTGATTGTGCTGGATGGCGAACGCTGCCGCGTCGGAATTGAATCCACAGTGATGGATATGACGGTTGATCCGCCACGGATCCTGAGACCTGGGGTTCTGACGGCTGAGGTCTTGCAGCCGTTGATCGGGAATATCGAGACAACGGCAGTTCGGGAACAAGCCGCGTCTCCTGGAACGACGGATCGGCACTATTCGCCACAGACACCATGTCTGCTTGTTGATGAATCAGCGATTGCTGAGCACCTGTCCCACGAAGATCGCCGATGTGTTGTCGTGACTTCGATGCCGGGTCGCAGTGCGTTGGTTCAGCCGCCCCATGAGCTCATCATCATGCCCTTGGATCCTGCTGGCTACGCAATGGAGCTCTATGAGGCGCTTCGTCGAGCGGATGCCGAGCGTGCTGACTTGATCCTGATTGAGTCGGCTGGTGAAGACGATCCCAACTGGTTGGCGATTCGTGATCGATTGATGCGGGCAGCATCGGATCGCATCACATAAACCCATGGCCTCCTGAGGCCGTTTTTCCAGTCATTACAAGAATTTATGTGAGATGCGCGCTGGGCTGCCTTTCCCACGTCTTCTTTGGGTACGGGCTGCCAGGATACTCCTGCGGATTTACTCCGCGTTCAAAGGGACTTCCTGGCTGTCTGCGTTTTGGAACCAAAAGGAGCCCCCTATGAAGTTCGCGCACTCACTTTGTTCGACATGCACAGGCCTTGCGATGTTCTCGCTGGCCACCCAAGCGGCCACATTGACCGTGAATCCATCAGGTGGATTGGGTATCCATCCAGATATTTCATCAGCGATTGCCGCAGCTACTTCAGGTGACACGATTGTAGTTCAACCTACGATTTACCAAGAAAACCTAGTGCTTGGCAAGGACCTGACCTTTGTTTCGGCGATCGCCGGCATTCCTGTGGTTGTCGATGGTCGTTCAGCCGGATCCGTCCTGATCTGCAATGCCAACGTTACAGATGCGACATCATTTACTAACTTCGAATTCTTCAACGGAAATTCCTGGAATGGTGCAGGCGCATTACTTATGGGTGCAGATCCAGTCTTTGTTGACTGCAGGTTCTATGAAAACACCGCGAACAACGATGGCGGTGGCGTTTGGTCGTGGGGTGACCCATCATTCAACAACTGTCAATTTTATTCAAATACAGCTGGAAAGGATGGCGGTGGTTTGTACGTCGTTAAGGGAAGTGTTGAGTTGATTGATTCTGATCTTGAACTCAACACAGCGGACTTTGGTGGCGGTATTGTTGTTGATGCCAGTCACCTTGAGATGGCCCAATCAAACCTCATAGATAACTCATCCACGTGGGGCGGCGGCGGGGTGGTTGCTATCAACAGCAGCACAGTTGATCTCCATGGCACCCTGTTCGATAATAATCGTTCAGCCAATGGCGGAAGTTTGTACAGCGTGGATTCCACATGTGAAGCAAACGCCTGCACGTTCAATAATGGTGCTGCGTGGAACTGGGGTGGTCACGTCATTGGCTACCAATCGGAGTTCAATTTCGAGAACTCGATCTTCGAATCAGGTCACGCCGATCTTCGCGGCGGGATGATGCACCTGGTCGACAGTAGCTACAACGGCCTTGAGAACAGCTTCCTGAATGGCGATTCGCCTGGTGGCGCAATGTTCTGGGCGGAACGAACTGTCATGGATATCGACGGTTCACTATTCGAGGGTTCGACTTCTGTGGGCGAGCCTTTCGAAACACATGGACGTGCCATCTATATGGCAAACTGCAACATGACTGCAGCTGATACAGAGTTTCGCTTATTGAAAACAAGTGAACCCAAGGCGAAATCCTTGATCATGCAGTACCTGTCGACTGCCGATTACACAAGTTGTACTTTTGATTCGTGTCGAGTCCAACCAGGACTCAGTATCAGTGGCGTATCATTTATCCCCGCCGCTATCGTGAGGAATCAAAACAGCACATCATCCATGGTGATGTGCCAGGTGACCTACAACAACGCAGGTCCTGCTGGAGACATCATTGCCCAGTACGGCAATGGTCCTGGGCCGGCGCAAGGTCTGTTGATTCAAGATAGTGAGCTGAAGTACAACGGACCGCCGTCCAGTTCATCGACATCCGGAAAGCGTAAGCGGCGAAACGCTGTGGCTCGCAAGTACACAGGAAATGGATTCCTTGAATTGGAAGACAACCTCTTTTGTAGCAACAAGATTCCTCACTGGAGGGGCATGATCACGAATCTTGGAGGCAATGTTCGAAGCAATACCTGCCCATAAGATCAATCACTGGTTGTTATGAGCATGTCGATGAACTGATGCCCGGCCCCGCATGAAGCGGGGCCGGGTTATTCATGGCTTGTTCGATCGGGTGAAAACGATGACGTCGGCCTGCGGGATGTCCTGCCCCGCAACCAGTGGATCGCCACGTTCCGTTTCAAGGCTCACCACCAGGATCGAGTGGTCGGGGAGACGTCGCTCAAGCTCGCGCACAGTTCCACCATGGTGGTCGCTGTGAAAACGACCGACTAACAAGATCACGGGAGGACCACCGACACGGAGGGATTCGGCGACCGATTCGGCCATGGTGGCATCCCAGACCTGTTGGGCTCGGTAGAAGGGCTCGATGTAGGAGAGATCAGGTTCCGTGCCTGCTGTTTCTTCAACACCTTCTTCATCACCATGTGATTCCGGCTGCATGACCTCGAAGAACCGTTCGCGGTAGACACCATCAATCGGTTCGGGTGGGATGGTTGCGAACTCGGCTCGGTTGGCGGGCAGCGACTCGACGGCTTCCCAGCCATCACGTCGTGCCAGGCGGACATAGCGCCGTGGCGCATTGGCGGCGACAACATGGCCATCTCGCTTCAGGGCGGCATCGATGATGGGTTGGTACCAGGCCACCCAGCTTCCCGTACCAGCCCAGTCAGTGGAGCGGGTTGCCTTGGCCAAGGCCTCGGCATCGATGATGCCATCCGCGTGGTCATCCACCAGAATTTGTTCATCCCGTTCCAGCATCTCAAGGGCCAAGGTGCCTCCGCCTCGACGATCCATCACGTCTTCCACAACCGCTAACTGCACCGCGTGACCAGTGGCATCATCATGCTCTTCGCCCAGCACGATGACGTCCACATCGGTCGTGCGATCAAGGAACTCCTCCCAGGTCAGGATGGCATCCGAGTTGCCATCTCGGATGGTCAACTCAGACCGAACTTCCACGGTGGAGGCTGTGACCGGTCTGTTTTGAGACTGGCAACCGGAGCCTATTCCAGCGGCCAGGATGACCAAGCAGGTGGTTGGCAGGGATAGAAGGTGAGGGGTCATGGGGCTGGAGACGTCCTGGAAGCGACTGTCGGGCCTTGGCCCATTGTCTCGGTCATGCTGCGAGAGTACGATACGCGATCCTGATTAGAGACCAGCACACCGGGAGCGAACATCAATGTTGCAGGATCCTTCCAACGCACTCGACACCGTGATCGGCGGGGCTGCCACCAGCACCGTGGACGCCAGCCAGGCACTCCAGGACGCTCGGCGTCATGAAAGTGATGGCAACCGCTGGGCTGCTATCGAAGCCCTGCGTTCCGCTGCCCCAACCAACGACGAAGCTGCTTTTCGCTTGGCGTTTCACCTGGACTTAGTGGGCGAAGAGAGTGAGGCTGTTTCGCTCTATGAGGAGCTCGTCCGGCGGCAATCCCGCCCGTCGATCAATGTGCTCTTGAACCTTTCGATCATTCTTGAAGACCGCGGTGACATCAACGGCGCCGAGCGATGCCTGAAGCAGATCCTTGATACGAGTCCCAATCACGAACGCGCACGCCTCTTCATGCTCGATGTCCGTTCATCCAAGGACATGTACTACGACGAAGAGCAGGCCCGGGACATGGCCAAGCGCAACGCGCTTCTGGATACACCGGTGACTGATTTCGAACTCTCTGTTCGAGCTCGTAACTGCCTCAAGAAGATGCAGATTCGAACTCTTGGAGACCTGCTCAAGGTCAGCGAGGCAGAACTGCTGAGCTATAAGAATTTTGGGGAAACTTCCCTGGTCGAAATCAACCAGATGTTGTCATCCAAGGGTCTTCGCTTGGGCCAAAGCTTGCAGTCGCACTACAGCCGTATGCGGCAAGAGATTTACGATGAGATCAAGGGCAAGGCTTCCGAGGCAGTCCTCAACAAGCCCATCACGCAGCTGGATCTCTCGGTCCGAGCCCGGAAGGCGCTGCAAATGCTGGGTGTTCAGACGATCGGGGATCTTGCTACTCGTACCGAGGCGGAACTCATGGGCGTCAAGAATTTTGGTGCTACCAGCCTCGATGAAGTCAAGGAATTGCTCCAGAACTACAACCTTGACTTGAGATTGCTTGATTAGAGACGCGCTTTCGATTGCTCATTCCAGCCCACACGGGCAATCCGCCGAAATGAGCTGAGATGAAACATCTTTTTGGTTGCTATCTCTGCTGCCTTGTGATGATCGCTTGGTGCGCCTCATGTCGAGAGCATGACGCACCGGCATCGCCTGGGGAACAGGCTCGAAGTAGCCCCGCTTCGGATGTCCGAGTTCATCTCCCGATTCCAAGTAAAGAGCCGATTGTCCGAGTCCGGATCCGCCACATCGTGGGCGATCTTGAGCCTGTGCAGTTTGGGCACAACGGCCAGGAGGTCGTCATCCAGGATGAGGCGGGCCAAACGATCAGGCGACGAGGTCCGCTCACGATTCGACGTGATCGAGACGGCTGGCTGGTTCGCACACCCAGCAGTTGGAAATTGCCAGTGTCGATGCAAAAAGCACCTTGGATTGGCTTGTCCGCAGAAGGCGGTCTTGAGTTAACTGATGACAGCGGTGAAACACGTCGCTACGCAGGATCGATTCGATGCGTGCACATTCCTGGGCAGGAAACATCCACCTGGGACCTCATCGAGCATGTTGGAATCGAGTCCTACCTTCCAGGCGTTCTCAGCGGCGAGCTCTTTGGCCATTGGGGCAAACAATGCCAGGCAGCTCAGGCGATTGCAGCCAGGAGCTTTGTTTCCATGGAATGCGTTCTACGGAAAGGAAAACGATGGGACGTGGTTGATACACCCGGCTCACAGGTGTACCTGGGTGTTGTTGAAGATGCCATGTCCCATGCTGCTTCCGAGATGACCAGGGGAATGGTGTTGACCTGGGGGGCCGAGCTGATTCCAGGCTATTTCAGTAGTTGTTGTGGAGGTCGGGCTGCTACCGCGGTTGAAGCCATCGGTCCTAATCCCATCAATGCTGTTCCACCGTTGAATGGACATCCTGGCGAGGGATACTGCCAGGATGCACCACTCTTTACCTGGACACGTGATTGTGACGGTGCTGACCTTGGTGCCGCTATTCGAACGATGGCTGCCAAGGATTCTCCTGCCAAGTCGATCGGACGCGTGAATCGTATTGATATCGTGGGTCGTAACAGGCATGGCCGTGGCGTCAAGCTTCGTGTTCGTGATACCTCGGGGCGACGAGTCGACATGACCGCCGAGGATCTCTTGCAGAGTTCAAAGAAACTTCCTGGCGGATCACTGTTCTCTGGTTGGGTTGAAGGGCGTCAACAGGGCGGCCGCTTACAGCTTTCTGGTCACGGCTATGGCCATGGGGCGGGCTTGTGCCAATACGGTGCCGCGGAGATGGACCGCGACGGAAAATCCTTCTGGCAGATGATCGAGTACTACTACCCCAAGGCCGAGATCAAAAAAGCCTGGTAGGGAACCCGCGACTCGATTGTTCGCGGGCTCCCCAGATCAAGCATCACTTCCAGGCTTGCCGTGGATTAGTGATCCACGCCAGAGTTCACAACCCAGTGGTCAGGTGGAAGAAGGTCGGCAAAGGGATCTTCTTCGCCACCGTTCTCTCCAGTTGAATGACGGGCGCGAGTCTCATACTCATCATGCATATTGCGACCGGCCAGGGCCTGCAGTGTCCCTTCTTGCACAGCGCGAATCTCAGCGAGCTTTGCTTCAACTTGGTCAAGATTGGAGACCCTGCCGTACCGATCGAAGTCGCGTAGTGTTGCCTTCTGGCCCTCGGTCAGTTCGATCAGGCGATCATTGCGTTCGATCATGTCGATCTGACGATCTAATTGCCAGAGCTGATCACTGTATTGGCTGTACTCCGACTCCAATCGCGCCAGAATGCCAGTCAGTCGATCAGCCTGTTCGTCGAGCATCTTCAGATGATGGGTATTGGAGATGATGCGATCCTGGTAGGAGGTCCGGATCGTCTTCATTCGACGTCCGTCTTCTCGCGCTTCTTCGAGATCAAAATGGCGGCCATCGACCACGAAGTTGACCGGCTTGATGGCGCTGGCATGTGATCGAACGGCAGAAGCGAGTTCCTGAAGGTCCTGGGTCGTGAGTTGAACCACTCGTTCAGCGATCTCGGTATCACTTTGGAACTGCTCGACCTGGCACTCGACGGCGGCGAGTTCACCACGAACTTCCGCGATCTGGTCGGGGTACCGCTCCGCCAGGGATCGAAGCTGGTGACGCAGTGCTGCCGGATCATCAAGATGCTCATCAATGAATTCGACGGCATGTTGTCGGGCAGTTCCGAAAGCAGCGGCAACTCGATTGGGTCCAACGAGGATCACCAGTCCTCCGGTCACGATGGCAGCGATCAGGCCCCACCGAACGACAAATTTCATCAACCTGTTCATGATTGCTCCTTGGGGAGGATCTCCCCTGTACGGGCATCTAGGGCCCTCTGAAGGGGTTGTTGGGGATCCGGATCGCCTTCTTTCACGGATTCCGTGACAGGGGCCTCCCAGTCAGCGGAATACTATTGAAGGAGGGTGTTTTCTTGGTTTGTGAAATCTGCCATCGGATTTTCCCAAGAACATCTACGGAGCAGTCATGCATCAATTGACGACCACATTCGTCCGTCGGCTGCGGGATCGGGACGAGGCTGCCTGGTTTGAACTTTGGCAAGTCTTCGGTCCCGTATTACGCGCCCAGCTCAGTCGCTGGGGCGGCGGTCGGATTGGTGTCGAAACCATCCGAGACCTTTCACAAGAAACACTGGCAACCTTGTCCCGTTCGATTGAACGCTTTGATCCAGAGCGTGGGGTTCGATTCTCGACTTGGTTGCTGGCAATCGCTCGCCATGTACTCGGAGATGAACTGGATCGTCGTGGAGCAGCCAAGCGAGGTTCAGGCCGGCGAGCCATGTCCCTGGGCGATCGTGATCCTGTTTCTGATTTACATGTTGATGCTGCGTACGAGCGACGGATGTTCGAGGCGAAGGTACACGCCGCGATACGACGCACGGAGTCTGAATCGGTATTTGTCGCCTTCCAGGTGTATCGGATGCGGATCTTCGATGGTCGAACAGGACGGCTCGTAGCGGAGCAGCTGGACATGAGCGAGGCCACGATTAGCAGGCATCTGCAGTCGATTCGGATCGTGTTACGTGAAGCACTCGAAAACGTGGTGGCCCAATGGAGTTTTACCCCGGAAGAACGTGCGGAAATTTCACGAGCTGGATTGGCCGGTGATGACAGGCTGTTCGATGAGGCCCTCGCTGAAATCTATCATTCGCATGAGGCCAGGCGACGTGCCGAGGATGCTGAAGCGAGATCGGCAGGTGTTTCATGATGACCACGCTCTTTGGTTTGGTTGCGACCCTGATTGCCATCGGCGTATTCGTGCTGGGGGTTATTTTCATCCTCGTTCCAATTGTCAAGGGTGGCTTTGCAGTTGGATCGATGATCGGGAGGCTGATTCATCACATCTGTCGTTGGCTATTTGGATCGATCTCGGATGTGATTCGCATCGTCGGTCAACTCTTTGGCATTGTCATTCTCATTCCGACCCTCCTTGGTTCCGTGGTCTTAGGTCGATGGTCTGCTGCACAACAAGCATGGTCGGTTATCAAGGGGAACACCTCGGCCATTGTCCAGGCTTTCTATAGCCTGGCTGTTCGGAGGCCAATGGCCCTGCTGGGCATCGGTGCAGCCCTCGATGAAGTTGAACGTAGTTTTCGCGACGGAGCCATCCCGACCAATATCGATCCCAGTATTCGATTCGAGGGCTACCAAGTCATCGACACGTTGACATCCGGCGGCTCTGGCGCGGCCTTGTTCGTCGCTGAGCCACTTCAAGCACGCCGGCGTCGACTGAGTGGGCAACCATCACGTGTCGTGATCAAGTGTTTCGACCTGGATGCCGGCTCCATGTTGCCACAGATGATGCGGGAATCACGTTCACTCGACGCAGCCCGGCGACTGGGGCTTGTCCTTGAGCATGACATGGATCCCTCGCGATTCTGGTACGTGATGCCCTGGATTCCAGGTGTTCACCTCGGTGAGGTCGTTCGTGAATTGCACGCCGGGGACCGGGGCCTGGATCCCGCAGGTCTCTCGAAGGCGATCGACCTCACGATCGATTTGCTACAGACACTTCGTCGCTATCACAGGCAGGGACTTTGGCACAAGGACGTCAAGCCAGAGAACATCATTGTCAACGAGTCGGGGGCACATCTCGTAGACCTGGGATTGGTTACGCCGTTGGCATCTGCGATGACACTGACGACGCACGGAACAGAATATTTCCGAGATCCTGAGCTTGTGCGCCAGGCATTGCGAGGTGTCAAGGTATCGGAGGTCGATGGCGCTCGATTTGATGTCTACGCAGCAGGTGCCGTTCTCTATTACATCCTTGAAAACACGTTCCCGGCTCATGGCGGACTGAGTCGATTCGATCAACCATCACCCGAAGCTGCCAAGTGGATCGTCCATCGTGCGATGTCAGACTACGAGCAGCGGTACTCAGAAGTCGGCGTGATGCGTGAGGATGTTGCTGTGCTTGCCAACGCGTCGGATCCATGGTCAGTGCGTCCTGCAGATCTTCCCTCCATGCGTGGTGTGGCGGCAACGGAATCAATAGAAGGCATGCCACCACCGCCTCCAGCACCAATTCGTCGACACTCGGTACGACCAATGGCACCGCCGCCTCCGCTGATTCCAACGAGAAAGAGTTCTCCTGGGAGCCAGTTCACCTGGATTGCTGCGGCAGCCAGTTTTGTGCTTGGGGTTGGAATCCTGATCTTGGTTGGCCAGGTGCTCATATCACCCAGCGAGAACAGCCTGGACACGTATGGTGAGTCACGGGCTATAGCAGACCAAGTTGAAGTTCCATCACCAGCATCCTCACGTCCAGGCTTATGCCTCCTGATCGTGGACCATGCCTCACGAGATACGGACACTATTGCAGAGTCAATTGACGCGTTCAGAGGTCAATTGTCTCGTGCAGGTTGGTCCCAACGTGTGGATGTCGAAGCAGAGATTGCCATTCGAAGTGTGATGTCGCCGCAACCAGAAGTCGGTCGCGCGCCAGTGCATCCGGCTGTTCGGCGTGCCTTGGAGGATCGCGATCTCGACGCGGCTGTGTTGGTCATCGAGAGTTCTCGGGAAGCAAGCGGCATCGATGTGATCATGCTGACCCACGAATGGCAGGCACGCTGGGAAATTCCTCCCCAGCCGGAACACATCTCTGGAAGCGTTGAAACTCAAGAGTAGGGCTGGGCAGGGCCACTTGTTTCAGGCAGGATGTCTATTGACATCGGAACAGGCCCGAAGCGGATGGACTCATGACGTTCAATAGAACCGTCACGGTTCTTACCAGGCAGCGACACGATGACGGCATCCTGCAGATGGAAACTGAGGCTGTTGGTTTCATTGTCGATCAAGATCGTTGCTTTGGATGCGGCGATATGAGCATCCGCACCTTCCAGGCACAATCCCAGGAGTTCCCCATGCTCGCTGCTGGCAGCATAGATCCACCACGGCCCAAGGACACCACCTTGGGGCTCCACAGCATCGGAAGGTCGATGCAGAGCCGTCTTGATCACAAGCTTCTTGATGTCTGATGCGGTCGCGGTGGGCGTGCTTGCCTTTGAGGCGCCAGGAATGGCCGTGAAGGCAATTCCAAGGAAACAGCCAGTTAACACCAGGATCATCAGGAGCCTGCTGCGACGCGGTGTTCCCGGACCCATCTCCTCTGGTGTGGTGGTGGATCGAGGCTCATTGGATGGGAAACGGTACAGAACGTTCATAAAAGGAGGCATCGGTCTATAGCCGTTACAACTTCAATCCAGTTCACTTCACAGGCTTGCTCGGTGTGATTGCTAGGATGGTGTCCGATATGAGCAGCCACGAACATCCTGGTGTACGACTCCGACGCGCGATGGCTGGGGGAACTGTCATGTGTCCCGGGGCTTTCAACGCCTTGGTCGCCAGGGCTGTTGCCCGTGCTGGATTCCAAGCGGTCTATATCTCGGGCGGGGCTACAGCGAACAGTGCTGGCTACCCAGATGTCGGGCTGCTTTCTCTGTCGGAAATGTGCCGCACGATTCGAGAAATCTCAAAAGCCAGCACCCTGCCGGTCGTGGTCGATGCAGATACAGGGTACGGAGAGGTCGAGATGGTTCGCAGAACCGTCACCGAGTATGCACAAGCTGGTGCGGCCGCACTTCACTTGGAGGATCAGGTCTTTCCGAAGAGATGCGGTCATCTTGATGGCAAGCAACTGGTGCCAGTCGATCACATGGTCGAAAAAGTCCAGGCAGCTTCTCAAAACCGACCGGACGATGGGTTCGTCATTATCGCGAGAACCGATGCAGCATCAGTCACCGGACTTGATGACGCCATTGAGCGAGGAAATCGATACCGAGACGCTGGTGCAGACATGATCTTCCCAGAGGGTCTCACAAGCCCAAACGAATTCGCCACCTTTGCCGAAGCCTGCCCAGGACTGCTGTTGGCCAACATGACCGAATTCGGTAAGACACCAATGATCCAGGTCAGCCAATTTTCAGATATGGGTTACGACTTGGTGATCTATCCAGTCACGATGCAACGTGTTGCCATGGCTGCCGTGACCCAGCGACTGAACCAGTTGGCATCCGAGGGTGGCGCCGAGAATTTTCTTGACGCCATGCAAACACGAGCCGAACTCTACGATCTACTCGGATACACCCCTGGAGAGGCGTGGAACTTTCCTTCCTGACGCTGCCACTCGGTATCGACTACGATGATGTGCTCCCTGCGGCAGACGCCTGCCAGGGGTGAGCACCCGTAGAGTGGATTTGCACCAGAAGAAGAAAGAGAATGATCCCCAATGTCTGCGACCAGTTCAAAAACCCCTGACACACGCGGTCTGGCCGGGCAGACAATTGGCGACACTTCAGTTTGTTCTGTCAACCAGACACAGTTGATTTATCGGGGCTACGAGATCGCAGATCTCGCAGCGCATGCAACATTTGAGGAAGTTGCACATGTGCTTTTGGTCGGGCATAAGCCCTCCGCTAAAGAACTGTCTTCCTTTACGGCCCAGATCAATGACAGCCGAGAGGTCAGTGATGATGTGCTTGATGTCATTGCTCGTATTGCGGCTGATCCATCTGATGTGCACCCCATGGCCATTCTGCGTACCGGGGTGTCGTTGATATCGCACCTGGATCCTGAGTGCGAAGATAATTCGGCGGAGGCGGAGGCTCGTAAATCCATACGCCTTCTGGCCAAGATCCCAACGCTTATCGGGGCTTGCCAGGCGGGCCGTGATGGGCGGGAACGTGTTGCATCAGATCCCTCGCTTTCGCATGCAGCCAACCTTCTGTTACAGATCACAGGAAAGAAGCCTTCTGAAATCGCAGCCAAGGTGATGGACGTTTCGCTCATCCTCTATGCCGAGCATGATTTCAATGCTTCGACCTTCACGGGCCGTGTCATTGCCTCGACGAATTCCGATATCTATTCGGCTGTTTGCGGTGCCATCGGTGCCTTGAAAGGCAACTTGCATGGTGGAGCGAATGAGGCAGCTATGGAGATGCTCCAGGCCATCATGGCGGATACCCAGGATGGCTCGATGTCGGTGGAAGACTGGATGAAACGGGCCTTCGAAGAGCACCGAAAGTTGATGGGATTTGGTCATCGTGTCTACAAGAACGGTGATCACAGGGCAGGGATCTTGCGCACGCGAGGTCTCGAATACTGTGAACACGTCGATCAGACCAAGAAGCAATGGTTTGATCTGGGTGATGAGGTACAAGCCATCATGCTTCGCGAGAAGAACATCCATCCAAATGTCGATTTTCCATGTGGGTTGACGTACTTTTCCATGGGGATTCCTGTTCCTCAATACACACCCATCTTCGTTGCGAGTCGTGTCACAGGCTGGTGCGCTCACATCATGGAACAACATGCGAACAATCGGATCATTCGCCCGCTCGCTCATTACGTGGGGCCAGAATTGATGTCTTGGACGGATAGCTGACCGGCGTATCTGAGTAGGGGCGCCCTGAGGAGCCGACCACATGACCCAGATCATCAGCGTCATTGGCGCGGGAACAATGGGAAGCGGTATCGCGATTACCGCAGCATCCGCTGGGATAGAAGTCTGCCAGGTGGATGTCTCCCAAGAACAGCTAGACCGAGCCAAGGTCTACCACAACAAAACGCTCTCTCGAAATGTCGAGAAGGAACGGATGACCCAGGACGAGGCAGATGCCGCCATGGGACGCATCTGTTACTGCGATTCCCATGAGCGTGCTGCGGAGTCGTCCTTTGCCATCGAGGCTGCCACCGAAAACGCAGAGATCAAGAAGAAGATCTTTGGGGCTATGGTGTCGACCTATCCCTCAGACTGTGTCTTGGCGACCAATACATCCTCGATTTCTATCACTGAAATTGGCAAGAGCATTGCGAGCGCGGCAGACCGCGTCATTGGAATGCATTTTTTCAATCCAGTACCGGTGATGAAGCTTGTCGAGGTCATCAAATCACCAGAAACCAGTCCTGACACCCTGGCTCGGACCATCACTTTGTCTGAGCAGATGGGTAAGACACCCATACCCGCCAACGACCACCCTGGCTTCGTGAGTAATCGCGTGCTTATGCCCATGATTAACGAAGCATTCCATGCCTGGAATGACGGTGTGGCTGGTCCTGAAGAAATCGATGGCATTATGAAACTGGGCTGCGCCTTCCCAATGGGCCCGCTTCGTTTAGCAGATCTCATTGGTTTGGATGTCTGCCGGGACATCATGATGGTCTTGCACGATGGACTGGGGCACCCCGACAAATACAAGCCCTGTTCGAAGTTGGTGGAGCTTGTGGAAGCGGGTCACCTCGGTAACAAGACCGGGCGAGGGGTCTACGATTACTCGAAGCCATGAGTGGCTGGTTTGAGGCCGTGTAGAAGGTATTTGGGCCAGTATCCGGCGGCCTGCCCACTACACTGCCATGATGCCTTTCTGTTCAACAGGTCTCATACTGGCTGCGTTTGGCCTCTTTCCACCATCGACATGGTGGGCTGATCAGCCTGTCGTTCAGCCTGAGCTTCCAATTGTGCAGAACGAGACATGGTGTCGAAACGAGATCGATCACTTCATTCTTGCTCGGCTTGAGGCAGAAGGCCTGACGCCCGCTGGAGAAGCAGATCGACGAGCACTGATTCGTCGTGTCACCTACAACCTCACTGGAATACCGCCTACGCCTGAAGCTGTTGAAGCATTTGTCGTGGATGACCGCCCGGATGCGTACGAGCAGTTGATCGAGTCGCTTCTTGCGTCTCCCCAATATGGTGTGAAGTGGGGGCGGCCCTGGCTTGATCGAGTTCGCTGGGCAGAGACCGATGGCTACGAACGTGATCGCGTGAAACCTGCTGCCTGGCGCTATCGGGACTGGGTTGTTGATGCATTTAACAACGACATGCCATACGACCGTTTCATCACTCTTCAATTGGCAGGTGATGAGGTCCCCGATCGGGATCTATCAACCATGGTGGCCACGGGCTTTCTGCACCTGGGTGTTCGAGATGATGAACCCACCGATCCAGAAACTGCGATTTACGATGATCTGGATGGCATGCTCGACACGACATGCCGGGCGACCTTGGCGATTTCCATGGGCTGTGTTCGCTGTCACGCCCACAAGCGAGATCCCATTCCCCATGCCGACTATTACCGCATGCTGTCCTTCTTCCGTGGACTCAAGCCTTACCGGCTTGGTTATGGGAATGCTGTGATCCCATCACATTACGTGCGTCATCTTCCGCTTGATTACGGACATGAAGACGATTCAGCAATCGAACTATGGATTGCCAATCGAAACAAACTGCGCAGCGATATTGAATCACTTGCCATCAAAGCACTGGGCAACCAAGGAGGCACTGGTGCATCACCGGATCTCGATACAGCCCTGGGCCTGCCAGCTCGCGGATTGGTGACGCACCTGGATTTCGAAGGTGATCCTGAAATTTGCGAGGTTGGTCACCGTGGACACGCGTTGTTGGTTCGTGGTGTTGAAAACGCCATGACCGTTCCACGTCCTATCCAGGATGATTTCACGATCTCGGTTGCCTTTCGTCCGGACGCTGACGGTCCAGGTGATGGAGAACCACGTTGGTTCCTCGGTTCAGGACTTGTCGATGGTGAGATTTCGGGCGTGGTTGATGATCTCTGGATCTCCTGGTTCAAGAACGGTCGCGTAACAGCAGGTGTCGGCAATCCCGAGACCTTCTTGGCATCACCTCCCGGGCTGGCCCTCGGTCAATGGCATGTGGCAGCCCTCACCAGGAACCGTGAAACAGGACTTGTTCAGTTGTGGGTTGATGGCGAACTTGTGGATGAGAAGACCGGTGGCACTCAGGCACTGACTTCACCAGATGTCTTGGCCATTGGCCGTATGCATCCAGGGGGAAACCCATTCCACGGGGCGATTGATGAAGTACGGATCTATGATCGTGTGCTTTCGCCGCATGAGTTGCTTGCCCTCCATGATTCACCCGGTTACAGCGAGGCGGCAAAGCGACTTGTTGACCAACGCTTAGACGAGGATTCGGTAGTACGGTTCAATGAGATCTATGAGCAAAGGCTCGAATTGAATCGACCAGTGACTGAAACAGCCGAGGTCCTGGCCGCAATTGAGGTTGGAACCGAAGCTCCTGCAACCCACCGGCTCCCACGCGGGAATCCACATACGCCTGCAGAAGAGGTCGAACCGGGTATTCCAGAATTTCTTGGAGGTCAGTCGCTTCCTATTCAGCCGACTGCCCACAACGACTCCACGGGCCGGAGGCTGGCGCTTGCCAACTGGATTATGGATCCCGAGAACGCGCGAACAGGACGCGTGTTAGCCAATCGACTCTGGCAACATCACTTTGGGCGCGGCATTGTGCGCACACCCGATGACTTTGGAAAGTTAGGGCTACTACCAACGCATCCGGAGCTCCTGGATTGGCTGGCTATGGCAGTCATCGAACGTGAGTGGGGCATGAAGGACATGCATCGACTGATCATGACCTCGGCAACCTATCGAATGGGATCGACACCATCACCTGAGGTCATGCAACAGGATCCTATGAATGATTACTTCTCCCGGTTCGACATGCGACGTCTGACAGCTGAGGAGCTTCGAGATTCCTTGTTGACGGTGAATGGCACGATCAATATGAAACTGGGTGGTCCGAGTGTTTATCCGCCACTGCCAGAGGAGGTCTTGGCGACTGCATCACGTCCGGATCAGGCCTGGGGCAACTCCTCGGATGAGGAAGCCTCCCGACGAAGCCTTTATATACACATCAAACGTTCCTTAAAGATGCCATTGCTGGAATCCTTTGACATGGCTGACAGCGATTCCGCTTGTCCCGTTCGTTTCAATACCACGGTGCCAACCCAGGCCCTCATGATGCTCAACAGTGACGAACTGAATGCCCAGGCGGCTCGGATGGCCAATCGTCTCCGGGCGGATACCGATGGTGAGCCGGAAACGATGATTCGCCGAGGACTGGCCCTGGCAACCCAGCGTCCTGCCCACGAGGCGGACGTTTCAACATGCCTTGCGATGCTTTCAGACCTGGAATCAGAAGGACTTTCCAGGGAAGACGCAATGCACTACACATGTCTGGGTATGCTCAACTTGAATGCCTTTATGTACATCGACTAATGACTGACCACCAGGACCATCTCGTTTCACCTCGCAATACCTTCTGTGGACAAACCCGCCGGGAATTCCTGTGGGAAGCGGGCGGTTCATTTACCTCGGTAGCGTTGGCATCCATGTTGGCAACCGACGGCTTTCTGACGTCACAGACCCTGGCGGCGGATGGGAAGTCCATATTGGATGGCCCACTGGCACCTCGACCTTCTATGGTCACACCACGGGCCAAGGCGGTGATCTTTCTGTTTATGTATGGCGGGCCCAGCCAGGTCGACACATTCGACTACAAGCCCAAGCTCTATCCGTTGGATGGCAAGACCATCGATATCGATACACGAGGCCGTGGTGGTCCGAAGAACCAGGGACGGATCGTGGGTCCCAAGTGGAACTTTAAGCAGTACGGCCAGTGCGGCAAATGGGTCTCGGACCTTTTCCCTCACGTGGGGACCTGCGTAGACGACATCGCGTTTGTTCACTCGATGACAGCCGACTCGCCTCTGCATGGCTCAGCCATGTTGATGATGAATTCTGGCAAGGTGCTCAGTGGCGCACCCTGCTTGGGCTCCTGGGTCAATTACGGTCTCGGAACCGTCAACGAGAACCTGCCTGGATTCGTCGTGATGCTCGACCATACCGGCGGACCCATTTCCGGTGCCAAGAACTGGTCCAGTGGATACATGCCGGCCACTTACGCCGGCACCGTGATGCGACCCAGCGGCGTTCCTATTCTTGACTTGGAGGCACCCAAGAACCTATCTCGTTCCGCACAGCGCGTCATGTTGGATCATCTTCGTGCAATGAACGAACGTCATCGACTGGCACGAATCGATAATCAGGAACTGGCCGCACGCATTCATTCATACGAATTGGCTTTCCGAATGCAGGAACATGCACCGGAAGCGGTCGATCTCACGACTGAGACGCCAGAAACGCATGAACTCTACGGAATGGACCAGGAACGCACGCACGACTTCGGACGCAAGTGCCTGATGGCGCGTCGATTGGTTGAGCGAGGCGTCCGCTTCGTCCAGATCTATTCTGGCGGCAATCACAACGATGCCAACTGGGATGCACATGGTGACCTCAAGACCAACCACGATTTCCACGCGGGCAATACGGACAAGCCTGTGGCAGGCTTATTGAAGGATCTCAAGCGGCGCGGCATGCTTGATGAGACACTCGTCGTGTGGGGTGGTGAATTTGGTCGACAACCGACTGCCGAGTATGCCGAGGGCACCGGCCGTGATCACAATTCGGATGGATTCACCATGTGGCTCGCCGGCGGGGGGATTCGCGGCGGAATGAGCTTGGGTACGACAGATGAACTTGGCAATAAGGCCGTCGATCGACCCCTGCATGTCAAGCATCTCCATGCCACGATCCTACGACAGATGGGACTCGATCCCAATGCACTGACCTACTTCCATGCGGGTCTGGAGCAGAAACTGGTCGGCGTGGAAGGCGCTCAGCCCATTCACGAGCTGATTTGAACTGGCCACACCTCGCGGAGCGTTAGACTGCGAGTCGGAGGACGTATGGCCGACGTGCCACAACATGATCCCAACCAGGCTGGTGCTTCGGATTCCGAGCGTTCCAAGCAGGATGACTCGAGTATTCACCTGGATGCTTCTGCGCCAAAGCTCGGCGGATTGCCAACGGTCAACCCTGAGTCACAGACGAGGAAGGATGATGCTGCCCCCATGCGGCCGCCGCCTCGTCCCCTTCCAGATATTCCAGGCTTCGATCTCACGGATATCATTGGCGCTGGTGGAATGGGAACGGTTTACTTGGCCAGGCAGTCCCACCCTCGTCGAACCGTGGCGATCAAGGTGATGAATCCGGGCGTAACGTCTCGCGAGACTCTACGTCGGTTTGAATTTGAAACACAGATCCTCGCAAGGCTCTCGCATCCGAACATTGCCCAGATCTATGAAGCGGGTACATGGAACAACGGGTTTGAAGATCTTCCATACTTTGCTATGGAATACATCTCACCGGTTCGCTCGATCCAGGAGTACGCGGACCGAAAGCAGTTGTCCTCCAGAGAGAGATTGGAGCTGATTGCAAAGGCTTGCGATGCCGTTGGGCACGCACATGGGAAGGGCGTCATTCATCGAGATCTCAAGCCCGGGAACATTCTTGTGAATGCCGATGGCCAGATTAAGGTGATTGACTTTGGGGTGGCTCGAACCACAGACCCTGACGTGTCCTCCCTGGCGACCAGGCTGGATGCCATAGTTGGCACCCTCCAATACATGTCGCCCGAGCAATGTGATATCGAGACCTACGATTTGACGGCGTCAGCAGACGTCTATGCCCTGGGCATGATGTTGTATGAACTGTTGATCGGAGAACTACCCTACTCGGTCGCGGGTATGGGGCTCGCGAGCGCCGTACAGGTCATCTCGGACCAACAGCCCCAACCAATCGGTTCAATGGATCGAATGTATCGCGGAGATCTTGACACGATCGTCCGTATGACGCTCGAAAAAGATCCGGCAGATCGCTATCGAAATGCATCTGAGCTTGGCGATGACATCCGTCGATTTCTTGACAACGATCAGATTCTTGCCTCTTCACCCACGCTAGTGACGACCCTTCGTCGTGTTGTTCGACGAAACAAATCGGTAGCCGCCGGAATCTCGATCATGGCGATCCTGTTGGCTGCTGCCGCTGTCAGTGGTGTGTTTGCGCTTGTGAATAGCAACCGGGCCCTGGAAGCTGAGAACAAGGCATACATGCAGCAGGCTGAGAAGCAGGCCATGGTCAGCGAACTCATCGCCTACTTCATGAAGGACACCTATCACATGTTTGCCGGGCTCTCTGCAAACCCTGAGATCCGGGAGCAGTTCGTCGACAACTACATGCAATACATCGATCGTCTGCGTGAGGATGGGGTTGAAGACCCGGCACTCATGGCGGTTGTTGCCGAGGGACTATGGCAGGCGGGAAACAATGCCTGGAGTACGCAAGCGGGCAACCGCGGAGAAATCGATCGTGCCATCGGCCTCTGGAAACAGGCGATCGAGATTTCCGATGATCTCTTGGCCCAGGATCCAGACAACGTCGATGTATTGATGTCTGCGATCGATATACGCCATAGCTTGTTCGTAGCGGCTCGAGAGCAAGGTGATCGCGCTTCTACAGCCGCAGAATTGGCCGCATTGGAAACGTTGGCAGCGGCTTTGCCGGGAGTCGAGTACGACGAGAATCAATGGGGGCGAGCCTTTCTGGTGCATCTCGATCGTTTCAAACACTCGACTCCCAAAGGTAATCCCATGCAGGATGAGAAAACAAAACGCATGGCGGAGCTCGTGGAGCAGGGAATGAACACCCTGCATGATGAGAACGGTGTTCTACCCGTGCGTGTTGTTCGAAATGCCACGTTGTTTTGGAACGCACTTGGGTATCAATATCTCAATGCAGGCATGCCGGAAGAAGCTCTGGCTCATTACCGAAGATCTCTGGATGCCCGCAAGCGAATCATGGCGGGCAACGATCAAGGTGACCGGATGGATCAGAACTTCACCCGGCGCGATTTGAACAATAGCCGCCGTTACATAGCCGACACGCTTGCAGCGCTCGATCGCCATGAGGAATCCTTGATGATGATGCGGCAAGAGGTCTTGCCGGTCATCCGTGAATTGGTCCAGGAAAGCCCCGAGGACAACCGGGCACGCAAGGATCTGGCCGTGGCCTTAGTCGAGCAGGGGACCTACGCCCTGGGCGCAGGAGATGCGGAGGCGGCCATCGAATCACTGGACGCAGCTAAGAGCGCCTGGATTCGGTGGGCGACTATGCGTGGCTATACCGTTACAGATTTTCCACAGTCGACACGCGAGATGATTCGGATTGAAATCTCGCTGGCTAAGGCTTATCGGCTCACTGGTGCTGAGGAGGCGCGGGCTGCAGCGACCAGAGAAGCTTCCCGCCTGGCCTCGATCGGGGCAGAACGGTGGCCACGAGACGACATGCTTCAACGCCAGGTATCACAGGCTCGTGCCTTGGCGGAACTCCGCCAGCCGTAGATGCGATCAGAGTCAGCGACCCTGGGCACATCCTTGCCAGTTACCAATGATGGCCAGTAGATCCTCGATATCGACCAGGCCGTCGCCATCGACATCATGCTCGCACTCACTCGTGCAACCATATTCACTCAATACATTGAGTAGATCTTCGACGTCGACCTGCTGACTGCAATCGGTATCACCAATACATGTGCATGAAGCTCGCACAGCCAATGTCGGCGTGCCACCTCGCAAGAGGGCGCCGCCTGCTGCGATACTCACCAGATCGGCTTCGCCATCACCATCGACGTCGCCGGCGTCGACCAAGGTTGGCGACTCACCTTCGCCGACATCCGTTGTCGTGAAGATAAAGCTGCCTCCGTTTTCAAAAATCCGGATGACCGTGGACCCATTGCTGTTCGTGGTGAGGGCGGCAATATCGGTTTCGCCATCGCCATTAAAGTCCGCAGTGGCAAGTCGCCCTGGACTCGTGCCAGCGGCAATGGAAACTGGGGCACCGAATACGCCGGCGGTGATTTGTTCAAGAAGGACAAGCGTATTGTTCGCGGCGCTGGTGACCACGATGTCTGTATCACCATCATCATCCAGGTCGCGCAAGGCGATGTCGGCCAGTGAATCGGCTGCTGGATAACTGCTGTAGGTCATGGGAAGACCAGGGCCAGCTAAAGATTCTCGCTTAGCAACCACTACGTCACCATCTTCCTTGGTGCCGCCCCAGGGAATGAGCTTCTTATCCTCATCGTCGAGCGGGTTGGCGTTTGTAACTGGGGAAGTGGTGTTGTGGTTATCTGCCTCGCCGTATCCAGCACCACGAAGTGGTAAGGCGGAGTAGGTCGTGAAGGCGCCTGTCCCATCGCCATTGTCGAATCCGACCACGAGTTCTTTCGCAGTTGATGTCAGATCAACCTGAGCTGCGGCGATGCAGGTCGGGACCGATGTTGTCAACGCGCCCACCGAAAAGCTCGTGATATCAAAACCGTTGGAAGGGTTGTTATCTAAGTTAATCAAGACCTGGACACTTTGATTGCTGTTCGCAATGGCCAGATCATTGGTCGACGAGGTGTCACCGTCCAGGTCTCCTGAGGTCAGGCCGACCGGATCATTGCCCACATTGAAGATGATTTGTTCAACGATGTCACCAGTTGCATTCACGTTGAAGATAGCCATTTGGGCTGGGTTTCCATCGAAGAGAACGCAGAGTTCATCGATGTCATCGCCGGTGAGATCCACGACTTCCAGGTCGATCGCACCGGTATCAACTGTGGTGGATTCTGGGTCACCGAATCCCAGCAGTTCACTCAGGGTGACGATTTCAGCGCTGACACTCCAGACACTACGGGCTGAACTGGCGCCGTACTGCAGATCAAAGGCCAGTCCTCCAGGAAGGCCCGGAAGTGATACCAGGCTAAAGGTGTCTTCTCCGGGATTCGGAGTGGCGCCGGATTCCAAGAGCGTATAGGTCGTCCCCTCAACCGGAACAAAGTCCTCGGGCAGCGAGACGTTCAGACCGCCTGCCACGCTGACGCCCGTCAGGGCGGACGGTGCATCGCCTCCTGCGACAATGTCGAGGGTGCCGCTGTGATCCATCAGCAGGCTGCCTTGGATGTTGAGATCGGCCAAATCATCAATGATCAGGGTGCCCTTGTGACCGTTGGCGCCGAGTTGAAGATCATTTTCCAATTCCATGGTTCCTGGACCGGTCAAGGTTGCTGTTGCTGGTCCATAGATGCTGGGGCCGTTGATCCGGAGGGCCGGAAGGTCGGCCACGAACGAATTACCGAAGGTCGAGGTGTCGTTGTCGAGATCAAAGACGGTGTCGTCTCGAACAACCAACTGCTCGAAAGTCGTGGTGCCATCGAGCACAACAACGTGGTTGGTGTTGTTGGGGAGTGCGAAGATTGCACGGCTTCCATCAGTCGTTGTCCAGGCACCAGACGAACCGATCGAGGCTTCGTCTGCGCTTTGCCAGAAGCGTGAACTCGCAACGTCAAGATGGAATGTGCAGACATCCCCATCCAGGAAATTGAGCGGATTCGCGAGCGACTGACCGCCTGTTGATGATGCGGCCACGGTCTGACCATCGAAGGCCATGCCAGGGCCACCGAATTGGTAGTAGCTGCGGCTGAAGAACGAAGTCAGCGCCCGAAACTGGGTGGCTCCGGCCCAAGTGCCACCGGTCCGACGCAAGAGGACAAGCCGACCGGGATCCATGTTGAAACCAGTCACCCTGCCTGGAACGGCCACCAGCAGTGCGTCATCTTTCAATAGGACACGATGAGCGAAGGCTTCGCCACCGTATGGGTTTTCAAGACGTTCTACGACTGACCAGGCAGACGAGGAAGTATTGAATTCGCAGATGGCAACCTCGCCGGCCTCGGTGACGAAATCGGATTCTGTCCCCGGCGCGCCGATAGCGAGTTGTGTGCCGTCGAGTGAGACGGACTGACCAAAGTTCCCAAGCATGCCAACAGGGCGAAGGATGCTGCCAGAAGCGACCCAAATGCCACTCGTCCATTCCTCGTACATCGTGGTTGCTTCAGGCGGAACGCCGACGGCGATCCACTCGCCGTCCAAGTCGACGGATTGGCCGAAGTAGTCGTTGAAGGATCCGCTCACGGTTTCGGTGTCACTAAGCGACCAGATTGCACCGCCGAAGCTGACAGTTCCATTGAGGGTGTGGAAACCACGCGTCCCGTTGTCATCGAAGCAGACCACCATGTCATCACCAGCGGTCAGGCCTTCGAAGTCCAAGCTGGTGAAGGTCTTCCCGGTTCCGGTCAGGTCTGCAACGGATTCATCTACCCAACTGCTGTTCAGGAAGTTGTACCGGTAGACGGCTGGCCCTGAAGTTTCATCCAGTACGACGACCCTGGTGCCGTCTGTCGAGATCGCAATCCCGAAGCCATCGGAAGGGGTGGTGGGTTCTAGCCGGGTATCGAATTCCCAGGAGCCATCATTTAATTCATAGATCAGGACAGCCCCATCCCCGTTGGAGACAGCCAACAAGGAATCCTGCATGGCCATTGCGGCTCCGAAGCTGGGGGCATCGGCCTGATCAGCGACCTCAAGCCACTGATCTGGTCGGAGTACCGGATCGCTGGTTGCGTGTCCCAACGATGAAGCAAGGACCATCAGCGTGGCCGCAACATCCATCAACATGATTTCGATCTCCTCCAGTGACCCCGATCAGGGGCGATCATCCAGTATCGAGGCATGCCTGGGGGGGAAGCAAGGACTGTTTTTAGGGTTCTTGGGTTGGCATGCGTTAGGCTTTGTTTGTGACTGTTCCGGATGGACAAAATCACCCCGGGGGGCCTTACGAGGACGACTTCGACCCCGATGCGTCCGAGACGCTCGATTCGAGTATCCGGTCGGGCGGGGGATCGGGCCAGCCTGGTGACATTCCAGAGACCGTAGAACCAGCCGGCTCCGGGAGCCATCCATCTGAAGCGGAGACTGTTGACCCAGCCGCGGGCGAAGACTTCGATATTGATTCGACCTACCACCCACCTGGCATGCCTGCCCGAATTGCGGGTTTCCTGATCAAGGGTGTCATCGGTTCTGGTGGAATGGGCACCGTCTACCTGGCTCGCCAGGATCACCCGCGAAGAACCGTTGCGGTCAAGGTCATCAACCCGGGTGTCACCAATGAACGTGCGTTCAAGCGATTTGATTTTGAAGCGCAGATGTTGGCACGACTCCAACACCCCGGCATCGCGCAGATCTACGAGGCGGGCACCTGGGACGAGGGTTCTGGTGGTGTGCCCTACTTCGCGATGGAATACATCGCGGGCGCTAAGATCCTGACGGACTACGCAAACGAGCGAAAGCTGGATACCAGGCAGCGACTTGAGTTGTTGGCTGATGCGTGTGAAGCCGTCGGGTACGGACATACCAAGGGCGTCATCCATCGGGATCTCAAGCCGGGCAATATTCTCGTCACCAGTGATGGGCACGCGAAGATCATCGACTTCGGCGTGGCCCGCAGCACCGACTCCGATGCCGCGGCGACGATGGCGACCGGAGTTCACGACATCGTCGGCACGCTCCAGTACATGGCCCCCGAGCAGTGCAGCGGTGATGTTCACGATCTTGATTCCGCTGCCGACGTGTATGCCTTGGGCGTGACTGGCTATGAACTGCTCACTGGTGCTCTGCCCTACGAGGTCTCGGGCACGGGCCTGGCCGGCGCGATCAAGATCATCACGGAAGAGCAGCCACCATCCTTGGGCACGATGGACACCAGCCTGCGGGGCGAGGTGGCCATGATCATTGCCAAGGCGATGTCAAAGGAACGAGAGGATCGATATCGCACGGCTTCCGAGCTGGGTGACGACTTGCGTCGCTATCTCGCGGGCGATGCGATCCTGGCGTGTCCACCCACGGTCATGACGACCTTGCGTCGCGTGATTCGTCGCAACCGGATGGCGGTAGCAGGCCTGGCGATCATTCTCATCCTGCTGGGAGCGGCGGCGGTGGCAGGCGTGTTCGCGCTGGTCAACAACAACCGGGCCTTGGAGGCGCAGAACAATGCCCTGTCCGAGCAGGCCGAGAAGCACGCGATGGTCGGGGAACTGATGGGCTTCTATATGCGGGACACGGTTGGATCGCTTGCGGCAGCATCGGCAAGCCCGGAAGTTCGGGAGCACTTCATGGCGAAGAACATGGAGTACCTGGAGCGGCTGAGGCAGGAGGGCTCCCAGGATCCGGTCATCATGCGGGTGGTTGCCGAGGGTCTTTGGCAGATCGGGCACAACGCCTGGAGCATGCGGGGGGGTAGTCGCGGGGATATGGAAAAAGCGATGACCCACTGGCATGAGTCGCTTGGCATCCTCGAGGGCTTACTCGAGGCAGATACAAGAGATCTCAAGGCACGCATGTTGGCTATCGAGACCTGCAACAGTCTGTTCACGGCTGCCATGAAGATGGGAGATCGAGAGCAGGCAGCGACCTGGCTCAATGAGGCGGAGTTACTGGTCGAGGATCTTCCCGATGTGGGCGGCGATGAGTTCCAGTGGTACCTCGGGATTGCGGTACTTAATAATCGAAACCAGTTGTACCGAGCCACAAGCGATTCAAATCCGGAACAAGACCCGACCCTGGCCAAGCTGCTCCAAATGATCAACATTGGCCGCGAGACCTTTGTTGATCCTGATGGCCATCCCCTGCCACGCGTTGAACGCAATGCCACTTTGGTTTGGAATCGGGTTGCTTTTCAATTCAGCGGCATGGGTCAGCATGAAAAAGCCTTGGACTACTACACGCGATCCTTAAAAGCCCGCGAGAGGATTCAGGGCCGTGGCGAGTCGGATTCTCGGGAATCGATGAACTTCTCTCGACGTGACATCAACAACAGCCGTCGCTACGTTGCCAACGAATTGATGGCACTCGATCGATACGACGAGGCCTTGGAAGTACTCGCCGAGGAAGCGCTTCCCTCGATCAGGCAGTTGGCCCGCGAGGCGCCCACGGATATCCGAGTCCAGGTCGACCTGGCCCAGGCCCTCACCGAGTTAGGCGAGTATCAATACAAGGCCGGCCAACTTACTACGGCGAGGAAAACCCTGGAAGATTCCATCCAGGCCTGGGAGCAGGTGGCCGCAGTTGCGCAAGCCCAGGTGACCGATGATCTTCGGGCCACGCGTGAGACCCTGCGTTCCCAGACGAATCTCCTTCGGGTGCTGATGGCACTGAACGAGGTGGAGATTGCGGCCCAACTCATCGAGCAAGCAGACAGGATCTCCGGAACGGCGGCTCGCAGTTGGCCGGATGATCAACGAATGATTTCAGCTATTGACCAACTGGGTGAGGTTCGGCTGGAACTCTACCGGGCTCGAGCAGGCCAACCTGCCAACTGAGTTGGCTTATCTGCAGTCGCCCCATCCCGAGATGACGGCCAGCACATCTTCGACATCGACCAAACCATCGTCAGTCACATCGGCAACGCAATCCCGAGTGCAGCCGTAGTCAGCAATCACACCCAAGAGATCTTCCACGTCCACGGTGCCATTGCAGTCGGCATCGCCTGAGCAATCACACAATGCTTCCGTGGCTCGCAGGGCCAACAGCGGCGAGGGACCACGCAGCAATGAACCGCCGCCGTCACCAATGGTGACCAGATCGTTTGTGCCATTGCCGTCGATGTCACCAGCGTCTACCAGTAAGGGGAATTCACCCTCGGCCAGGTCCAGGCTTGTAAACGAAAGGCTGCCATCGTTCTGCAGCACTCGCACAATGCGGTTCCCTGCCAAGTCGGTGGTTACGGAAGCCAAGTCCATATTGCCGTCTTCATTGAAGTCAATAGCCGCCAAGCTTCCGGGTTCAGTCCCGGCTGGAATCTGCAGGGCTGGATCAAAGGTTCCCGGGATGGCGGTGTTCTGCAGCAGCAGAGCGATGGCGTTGTTGCCTGCGCTGCTGACAACCAGGTCTGGCAGGCTGTCGCCGTTGACATCGCTGAGCAGCACATCACGCAGGTCGGCTCCGGCGGGGTAATCATCCAGCACGATGACGGGACCGGCCGCGGTCAACGCGCCGCTGACGCGTCCACCCACGGCATAGCCATTGTTCTTCGCCCCGGTAAAGGGGAGGTCCTTGTCCTTTTCATCCTCGGCAGGATCGACGCCGACCGGCACACCGCTGGCAGCGATATTCTGCTGTTCACCGAAGCCGAATGCACGCAGAGGATTTGAAGCAGCGAAAATGATGAAGCCACCGTCGGGATTGGCAGCGTTCTCATAACCGATGACCAGGTCATCCAGATCGTCGATGTTCAAGTAATCGAATCCTGCCAGGCAGGTGGGGATCACACCGGG
>JAYZAT010000002.1:0-27810 GCA_036339555.1 Planctomycetota bacterium | reverse complement strand
CGCCATGATGCCATCGTCATTTGTCAGCAGGATCCGCATGCTGTTGGTCCTTCCATCATCGAGCTTCCAAGATGTACGAGCGACCACCCCACATCACTGGCTCACCGCGTTTCAAAACTTGGGCACCTTCCCTGAGAATGCGAGCCAAGTCTTCGCAACCCATGGGAAATCGCCACAGGTTCCAGGCTGTTTGGTGGAACGATCGATAGACGGCCGCCAAGACACCCGCCTGGATGAGCAAGGCTACCGCTGAAAGTACGAGTGTTGCCACGCCAATACCGAGTTCGCCCAAGCCCCAGGTCACCGCTCCAAGGAACACCCCCGCGAAACAACCGAATGGACCCGCCACACCCAGAAGCCGCAGTCTCATAGCCCAACGCTTCATACGATCCGGCTTGCGTCGACATGATTCGATAAAAATGCGTTGCCAACCACGTCGGAACGCCTTGGAAGAGGAGTACATCGAACACTCCAGGAGTCCATCAGCACTGAGCAAGTGAACCCGTCCACCATCGGCCGCAATGCGCCTGGCAAAGGCAATGTCCTCCAAGAGGTCCTCTTGCACCGCCTCATGTCCACCAATCTTTTCGTACCAGTCACGATCGAAGAGCATGAATTGTCCATTGGCAAAGGGCCGAGATGACTCCTCTCGGTTCACACGATCAGGTGGATACAGAGTCAAGAGCAGCATCGAAGCCACCGCCTGTGTTCGTCGCTCATAGATGGCCTGTGTTGTGAGTTTCGTCAGCAGACTCAAGAGGGACGACCCTCGGGCCTTGGCAGATGCCACCGCAGCTCGAATTAAGCCAGAGTCAGCCAGCGTGTCGGCATCCATGAACACGAGGTAACGACCACAAGCACCGGCTGCGCCCAGTCGGGCAGCGTGGCACTTTCCCGCCCAGGATTTCGGACAGTCACTGTTCTCGATGATCCGGACCCGGTCATCCGTTGCGGTTGTTTCTCGCAGGATCTGAACGGTGTCATCCGTGCAGCGATCTGCAACGAAGATGATCTCCAGATTGGACCACTGCTGGTTCATCAGGCTCCGTGCACACTGCTCGATGATCCTGGCTTCATTGTGTGCCGGCACGATGATTGAAACTGATTCTTCCTCGATCTCATCTGAGGCGTATTGGCAGATCCCCAATCCAGTACCCAGGGCTCGATTGAGTCGCCACCCCACCACCACCCAGACAACTTGTGTGAGCAGGGCCGTGGCGATTGCGATCCAGCACAGGACCAACAGGGCGATCATCCGCGAAGTGTAGGGGAATCCGCATCCAGGCAACGATGGAAACGTGCTGGGATGCCTTCCGAGTCTGTCAGGGATCGGTAGACTCCGGCATGCGCCCGATACACGAATCACATTCCCCCCTGGTCTTCGATCGTGCTGGAATCCGTGACGTTGATCGGCGCGCGATCGAAGACTATGGCATGAACGGCCTGGTCTTGATGGAGAATGCTGCATCCGGTGCGAGTCAACTGGCTCTGGAATTACTCGACTGTGATTCAGGCACGTCAAAGGTTGTCATTGCGTGTGGTCCGGGCAACAACGGTGGCGACGGATACGCCATGGCCAGACACCTGCACAACGCAGGTTGCTCGGTAACGATCCTGGCCCAGGGCGAACCGCGAAGTGGCTCAGACGCTGAAACAAATGCCCACATCGCCATGAGCATGGGACTGGAGCCTGTCGAGGATGTTCGAGTCCTGGCCAACGCAGACCTGGTCGTGGATGCCCTACTTGGGACAGGACTGGATCGTCCCGTCAATGAAGCGATCGCCAAGGTCATCCAGGCGATCAATGAAACGACGGGACGAACGCTTGCTGTCGACGTGCCCTCTGGACTCGATTCGAACACCGGCCGGCCCCTGGGAACGGCTGTTCGGGCTACGGCAACCGCAACATTCGTGGGTTGGAAATCCGGTTTCCTGGCCGACGGTGCGGCTGCGTTCACAGGAGCCCTGCACGTGGTCGACATCGGCATTCCCATGGCATTGGCTCGCTTGCTGTGCTTGAAGGAGCCATGTTGAGTTGTCTGAAGCGGCGGCGGGCTATGATCCCCGACACGTGTACCACTTTCTCCTGACCAGTCGTTACCTCACCAGCCGCATCATTCCACTGCTGGCAATTGCTGCAGTAGCCTTGTGCGTGGCCCTCGTGATCGTGGTGGTCTCGGTCATGACTGGCTTTCTGGACATGATCAAGGATTCAGGGCGAACCCTCATGGGAGACGTCATGATCTCCTACCCCGTCACGGGCATTCCCTGGTACGAGGACCTGATCGAGGAAGTCGAGGCAATGCCCCAAGTGAAAGCAGCAGCTCCGATGGTGGAAACCATCGGGGTATTGCGGATGCCCTACCCACGTGGCGGCGTAAAGGAACCCAAGATGGTTCAGATCTGGGGGGTGGATCCAGAACGCTTTGCGAAAGTGACGACCTTCGGTGACACGCTCATGTGGTCGGAGGTTCCCGAATCCGCACAGTATGAAGTAGCCCATGACCAGGCCTACGGCCCGATCATCAAGACGCTCGATCGTGCACAACGCATCGCCATCCTTCGGGCATCCGATTGGGAAGATACGACGGGCATGAGTGATTCACAGGTGGCCAATCTGGCTGGTGCCCTCACGCAGCCGGAGATGTATGAGCACCTTCGGTATGTCATGTTGAATGGAGGCGACGCGTTACCCAAGATTCTCCAGGATGACCAACGAATCGCAATCCAACAGGTCATTGACCTGGAACGCGAAGGCAAGCTACCCATCGAAGGGGATTTGGTCGCGGACGGCCTGTCCATCAGTCGCAACGGTCGGCCTGGAATCGTGGCCGGCATCCATGTATCGGATGCAAACTTTCGTGACAGCAACGGTGAGTACCAGATCGGTGGGAATGGTCACTGGTGGTTGCCTCGCTATGAAGGTGCCCTCACAACGATCCCCGTTGACGCCACGGGTGGCACCCTGGAACCGGAAACTGTAATCATGCCCTTCGTCAACGAGTTCTCAAGCGGCGTCTTCGCCGTGGATGAGATCCGGGTCATGATTCCCCTGGAAACCGCCCAGGTGATGATGCACTTGGACGCGGCAGAGATCGTCGATGAAATGGACCCGTCGCAAGTGATCGGTGTGGAGCCGGCACGGGCCACCATGATCCTGGTGCGTGGACGTGATGACATCGACCCACTGGATCTTCGGGAACATGTCAGGGTGGCCTACCAGCGGTTCGTGGACAAGATCGGCATGAACCATCCCGGACGATCATCCCCGCCTGTCGAAGGCATCAATCCCAGCTTACGAATCCTGACTTGGGAAGAACAGAACGCTGCCTTCATCGGTCCCGTCGAGAAAGAACGGGCCTTGATGCGTACGCTCTTTTCGATCGTGTACGTAGTCTGTGCCGCGTTGGTGCTCGCGATCTTCTGGGCGATCGTTTACGAGAAGACACGTGACATAGGCATTCTCCGAAGCATCGGCGCGTCACGCCCCGGGATCGTCTGGATCTTTTTGCTCTACGGGTTGGTCGTCGGCATCATTGGCGCCGTCATTGGCCTTGGATTGGGTTGGCTGATCACCGCGAATGTCAACGGAATCCATGGCCTCCTTGCCCAGCCACCCGGCTGGCTCGCCTGGAGTTTGGCTGGCCTGACTGTCATCACACTCCTCTGGACGATCCTGCGACTCTTCACCGGCCGCATCCTGCCGATCATGCTCGGCATCATGATCGCCAGCATCCTCGGTCTGCTCACCGCCTTGGTTTTCATCCTCGATGCACAGGGTGGTGTTGTGATCTGGGATCCTGCAGTCTATTACTTCAGTGAGGTACCCAATTCCATCGATCTGCCCGCCGCCATCATCACGATGATCGGTGCGGTCATCTTCAGTCTGATCGGTGCTGCAATTCCTGCCGCACGCGCTGCCGATGTGGATCCCGTCAAGGCCCTGCGTTATGAGTGAAACCATGAACCATCCTCTGCTCGAAGCCGTGAACCTGCACAAGACCTATCGCATGGGTTCGGTGGATGTCCCGGTACTCCAGGGCAGTTCGATGCAGTTGTACCCAGGGGAATGGGTCGCGGTCCTGGGTGCGAGTGGTTCAGGCAAGAGCACGCTGCTGCATCTCCTGGGTGGACTGGATACACCTGATCCACAAGGTGGCGAAGTACTTTTCAAGGGCCGGAACGTCTCGAAACTAGCACGTGGCGCACGCAATCGATACCGCAATCGAGAAGTGGGCTTGGTCTTCCAGTTCTACCACCTGCTCCCGGAGCTCAACGTGCTGGAGAACACCCTGTTACCCGGCATGGTGGGCGCTGGCATCCGCGCAGATCAGGAGCGGGCCCATGACCTCCTGAACACCTTCGGGCTCGACCATCGGTTGACACACAGGCCACGCGAACTCTCAGGTGGTGAACGTCAACGGGTGGCCATCGCTCGCGCTCTGTTGAACAAGCCCGAGGTGCTTCTCGCTGACGAACCGACTGGCAACCTCGATGAAGACACCGGAGCAGAAATCCTGGAGCTCTTGAAGCAAGAACACGAAGCCGGCCTGACCATCTTGATGGTCACGCATGACCGTACCATTGCCGAACTCGCCGATCGAGTGGTGATGCTGCATCACGGGCGTGTTGAGCAAGATCAGTCGTTGAGTGTCCAGTAGCGGACGTACCTGGCAATCACCTCAGATGGTGAGGCTCCCATCGACTCCACGAAGGCTTCATCAGCGTCTTCGCCACGCTTGATTCGTTCAATCCAATTTAAGATTTCCTCGCGACGTTCCTCCAGGAATCGACGCACCAACAATCCCGCCGCTGCAGTATCCACACCGTCCAGGGACCAGTGTCCTGGTGCGTAAGGTTGTTGCAGCAAGGCTTCGGCAGCACCCGGTGTACGCAGGCGTTTCACGGCTGCAGACCGCCATGGTTGGTTCGAGGGTGATTCACGCCACCATGCCATCGCGTGAGCAAGGCCCTCGTTGAACCAGGGCGGAGGCCGGCGCGGTGAACGATAGCGATGCATCCAGGCATGCACCAGCGTGTGGCGCAAGGCGGGCATCACGGACTTGATATCAGAACCGTCCAGGCACAGGACCACGCCCGAGTCATCAGGCCCGATCGGTTGGAACAGCACCGGTTCAAGCGGCCGATCAAAAACATCCCCCACAATGCGTTCGTGGTTGTCTGGTTGAGAACAGACCAGGATGGCTGCCCGAGGTCCAAACACCTGTGATCCTCGTGGTTGATCGAACACCTGGTTCAACTCAGTCACCAACGCGTCAACCTGAAGCCCAATGTCCATGAGGTCCCGCCTGGGTTCATCACTGGTCAGCAAGGCATGTCGACATTTCTTGAGGCGACCATCGGCCTGACTGTCTTCTCCAGCACCATGCCCCAGGTCATTCAATCGTTCCATCAACCACGCCCGGAGATCACGAGATCGGCGTTCTTCACTCTGGAAATCCTCCAGCGGCCAACGTTGAACCGGCCATGGTTGGGCTTCCGGTCCGAGTCGTCGCAACCATTCAGCATGCTGAAGTTCGTTCTCCGCTTCCCGTTTCGCGATGTGCGCTGCGGCGGCGACCATGAGTGCCTCGACCTGTGCGGGACCATCCGGAAGGCGCCGGGAGGCCTCCCGCATGAAACGCTTGGCCATACGCTCATCCTCTTGAGTTGGCATCGGGTGGATCAACAGGATCCAGGCGGCATCCAACCAGTCCCCTGCTCGCTGGCGATCCATGACAGCGAGCCACAGGCGAGAGGCTTCCCGCGCCCGGATCGTCTCCCAGGGAACCAGGCCCTCATTCCCATGGATTCCCGAACGGTCAATTCGATCGGCCAACACGCTCAGTGGCACGTTTTCCACGGATACGACTCGAATGGCTCGGGGTGGCTCAAAGACCACATCCCCGGTGGCTCTTGTTGCCAAGAAAGCGATCAAGAGCCCCTGGCAGGCCGTATTAAGACTTCTGGACAAGATCGAGTTCACGTAGGTGACTCCTCGGCCGATGATTCATGGCTACGGCGGCGTACGCCGTACCCCATCGGGATGGGTGCTGCCCGGACTGCATGGCCTGGAACGCTGTATCGACACCCTATCATCGGAGTCATCTCGCGGGATGGTGGTTTGGCGGATACCCTGATGGGACTGGACGGCATATTGCCGTCTTTAAGGAAGTTGGAGATTTGAGATGTTCGAGCGATTGACGGATCGTGCCCGAAAAGTGATGGCCCTGGCCAACCAGGAAGCTCAACGGTTCAATCACGAATACATCGGGACAGAGCACATCCTTCTCGGGCTTGTGAAGGAAGGCTCTGGTGTTGGCGCCAACGTTCTCAAGAACTTGGACATTGACCTTCGCAAAGTACGCCTGGAAGTTGAGAAGCTGGTCAAGTCTGGACCCGAAATGGTCACGATGGGCAAGCTTCCCCAGACTCCGCGTGCCAAGAAGGTTCTTGAATACGCCATCGAGGAAGCTCGCAATCTGAATCACAACTATGTCGGCACTGAGCACCTGCTTCTCGGCTTGCTCCGCGAACAGGATGGCGTTGCCGCCCAGGTCCTGATGAATCTCGGCGTCAAGCTCGAGGAAGTGCGCGAAGAAGTCCTGAACCTGCTCGGCGCTGGCGTCGAGAGCGAGGAAGCCGAAGAAGCCGGCGAACCTGTTTCAGCAGAAGGTGGCGGAGCGCCACGAAGGGGCAAGAGTAAGACACCTGCCCTGGACAGCTTTGGTCGCGACCTGACCGAGTTGGCACGGAACGGCGAACTCGATCCAGTCATCGGTCGCCACGACGAGATCGAACGACTTGTTCAGATCCTCTGCCGTCGTACCAAGAACAACCCAGTCCTGCTTGGTGAAGCTGGTGTTGGCAAAACAGCCATCGTCGAGGGCCTCGCCCAAAGAATCATCAACAAGGATGTCCCCGATCTCCTGCATGATCAGCGTGTCGTCGTACTCGATCTGGCCATGATGGTGGCCGGAACCAAGTACCGCGGCCAGTTCGAGGAACGCATCAAGGCTGTCATGAATGAAGTTCGGCGTGCCAGGAACGTCATTCTCTTTATTGACGAACTCCACACCCTGGTTGGTGCCGGCGGTGCTGAGGGGGCCATCGATGCCTCGAATGTGCTCAAACCTGCCCTGTCACGAGGTGAAATCCAGTGCATCGGTGCCACCACCTTCGATGAGTACCGTAAGTACATCGAGAAGGACTCTGCACTTGAACGCCGGTTCCAGAGCATTGCTGTCGAGCCACCCAATCCAGAACAAACTGTCGAGATCCTCAAGGGCCTGCGCGTCCGTTACGAAGAACATCACCGTGTCACGATCACGGACGACGCCATCCGCGCCGCTGTTGAGTTGTCGAGCCGGTACATGCCCGACCGGGTGCAGCCTGATAAGGCACTCGACATCATCGACGAGTCCGGTGCCCGCGTGCGCCTGAGTTCGATGACCAAGCCCCCGGATCTCGCGGAACTCGAGTCCCGCATCGAAATGCTCGGTATCGAAAAGGAAGGTGCCGTCAAGGCTGCCGACTACGAGAAGGCAGCCGATCTGCGTGACCAAGCCGAAAAGCTCCGAGCTGAAAAAGACAAGGTCCAAAAGGACTGGCGTGACCAGATGAGCGAGACGGCCGGCGAGGTCAACGAAGAAGTCATCGCCGAGGTTGTCTCCAAGATCACTGGTGTGCCATTGACTCGACTGGAGGAAGCCGAATCCGCCCGCCTGCTCCAATTGGAACAGGAACTGCACAAGATGGTTGTTAGCCAGGATGAGGCTGTTCGCCATGTCTCCAAGTCCATACGGAAGGCTCGCAGCGGACTCAAGGATCCCAACCGCCCCATGGGTTGCTTCCTGTTCGTTGGCCCGTCTGGTGTAGGCAAGACCTTGCTGGCCAAAGCACTCAGTGAGTTCATGTTCGGCAACCAGGATGCCTTGGTGTATCTGGACATGTCCGAGTACATGGAGAAGCACACGGTGTCCCGATTGGTCGGCGCCCCTCCCGGCTATGTCGGCTATGAAGAGGGTGGACAGTTGACCGAACAGATTCGACGTCGGCCCTATGCCGTAGTCCTGTTGGATGAAGTAGAGAAGGCCCACCCGGACGTCTTCAACATGCTGCTCCAGATCATGGAGGAAGGCAGGCTGACAGATTCCTTTGGCCGGCGTGTCGACTTCAAAAACACGATTCTCATCATGACCTCAAACATCGGAGCAGATCTGATCAAGGGTGGTCAGTCATTCGGGTTTGGTAAGCGTGACGATGTGATGGACTATGAAAAGATCCAAACCGCGCTCAAGTCTGAAGTAGAGAAGTTCTTCCGACCAGAGTTCATCAACCGACTCGATGACACGGTCGTCTTCCAACCACTGGTCAAGAAGGATCTCTACGGGATCATCGATCTGGAATTGGAGAAGGTCTGCGAACGGATGCGTGCCAAGGGTATGGACTTGGTACTCGACGAGAGGGCTAAGGATTTCCTTATCGAGAAGGGGTATAACCCTGACTTTGGTGCTCGGCCCCTTCGACGTGCGATCAGTACGCATATCGAGGATCCACTGGCAGAAGCCTTACTCTCTGGTGAATACCACAGCGGACTGAAGATCGTTGTCACCCATGTCGAGGATGCCACCGAACTGGCCATGAACCATGAGGATCTACCTGAACCAGTGGTTGACGAACCTGCGGATACAGTGTCGGAATCGAGCAGCTGATAACAATCAGCGGATTGTCAGCAGTTTCAATTCGCCGCTTTCCTTCACCATCAGGACTTCCTTGAACTTGAAGCGTGGCATGAGACGCTTACGAAGTCGGCAGGTGATCGTGCCATCATCGGCATGATGAATAATGGTCTCACTAAAAGTCTGCCCCACCACCATTCGGTTCAAGAGTGAAGCCATATCCCGTCGGTGCTTGCGAAGATGGGCTTCATATTTCGTGTATCCATCTTCCTGTTCGGCATAGAAGGAACGGGTAGAGGACGCCAGCATTTCATCCCAAAGCAACTGGTACTCATTGTTCCGAAAACAAGCCAGGGTATTGACCAGAACGTGACGAGGCAGCTTGGCCCGAAGCACGGTCGTGCCATCTTCAGCTTCCTCTCGGATCCTGAAAGTCTTACCACCAATAGTTTCCTCAAAGGAATCCGGAGGCGGCGCATTGGATTCCACCCATCGAATCTCAACGCCATCTTTGGTCATGCCATCCTTAAAACCTGAGGTGGACATTTGGTCGTAATACGTCGGCTTGGTGCGGTACTCCACGATATGTGGCTTGCAGCCACTAACAACCGCGCACAGGGCTGCCACGGGCAGGATGAGATGCGTCAGGTGAGGAGGACAGCGCATGATCACGTTATGCTACTCCGCCATCATGCCGCTTGAACCTGGCAATGCCTGTCCTCCGACGATCTTTGCGGACAACCGCATGATTGTCTTCGAAAAGCCCACGGGGCTGCTTTCCGTACCTGGCATCGGTCCGGAAAAAGCTGACTGCCTCGCCTCTCGAGCCGAAGCGGCCTTTCCAGGCGCTCGAATCGTCCATCGATTGGATCGAGATACCTCCGGCTTGATCGTGATGGCCCGTGACTCGGAAGCCCACCGGGAACTGAGCCGACAGTTCCAGGACCGGGAAGTGGACAAGACCTACGAAGCCATTGCAGCCGGGCTGGTCGCTATCGATGAAGGCACCATAGACGCCCCCATTCGTAAGGATATGGACAACCCTCCAAGGCAACTGATTGATGATGTGCATGGACGTCCATCCATAACTCGATGGAGAGTCGTGGACAGGCTTGAGGATCGAACGCGGCTTCAACTCCATCCGCTGACCGGAAGATCCCACCAGTTACGACTGCATCTCCTGAGCATCGGTCACCCGATTCTCGGTGATGATCTTTACGCACCAGACGAATTCCGGAAGGCGGCCCCCCGCCTGATGTTGCACGCGACCATGCTTGGCCTGGCACATCCAACTTCTGGAAAATCAATGATCTTCGAGAGCCCCTGCCCGTTCTGAATACGTGTCGGAGATTGGCTTAACCTTTGGTCGCATTCTTTGCACAGGTTCCACGCCAGTCGTGCAATTGGGGGTATCACGCAGGATCCGCGCTAGGGCCATGACCGGGAAATACAACCGGTAGAGGTGGTATCGCATGTAGAACGCCTTGGGGAACCCGGTTCCCGTGAACCATGATTCCGACCAAGAGCCGGCAGGATCACCATCGGGATTCACAAGTGAATCCTCTGCTTCTTCGTCAGACAACTGGGTCGATACCAGCCAACCGAGGGCCTTTTGCACACCCGGATCTTGTGCACCGTAGATGGCGTGCAAGGTCATGGCCGCCCAGGCCGTCTGCGAAGCAGTCGACGGTCCGATGCCCTTGAGCGAGGGATCAATGTAGGAATCCGGTGATTCACCAAAGGAGCCATCCGATTTCTGGACACTTCGCAACCAGTTACCTGCACGCTGCACCCAGTCCTCACTTGTCTGCACACCACATCGAATCGGTCCAACCAAGGCCTGCCACGTTCCGTAGATGTAATTGACTCCCCATCGTCCGATCCAAGCACCCTCAGAAGTTTGGGTGCGACGAACGTACTCGACAGCCTGCCGCACTCGCTCATCGCGCAGCGTGAAACCGTACCAGGACAGGCACTCCAGGCAGCGACCGGTGATGTCTGAACAGGACGGATCCTGCATGGCATTGTGATCAGCGAACGGGATGTACTCAAGAATCTGGCGATGTTGCGTCTTGTCGAAGGCGGCCCAGCCACCGTCTTCGTTCTGCATGGCAAGCATCCATTCGACACCGCGTCTGCCAGCCGCCTGGTTCGCCTTGCCCCCGGCTCGGTACAGTGCCATGGCGACCATCGCCGTATCGTCAACGTCCGGATACCACGCATTGGCGTATTCGAAATACCAGGAGGATGTTGGCTGACTAGGCGACACGGTCTCTGCCCAGTCGCCCTTGAACCGGCACTCCTTGCCACGCAGCCATTCAGTGGCGGCCCGCACGGATGGGTCACGTTCATCCAATCCTGCCTCCGTCATCGCATAGAGGGCAATGCCGGTATCCCACACCGGGCTCAAGCACGGCTGGATCTTGATGGACTGGCCACCCTTTCGAACCAGGAAGAAATCATCAAGATCTCGCTCGGCCCGCTTCCGAACCTCGTGGTCTCGAGGCCAACCAAGTGTATCCAGCAGCACCTGGATGTACACCATTGACGGAAAGATCGCAGCAACCCCATCAGTCGGAGCCGGCTCGCCCTGGGAGGCACGACGCAGGATCCACGCCAGGCAATCCCGCATTGCCTTTCGACGGAAGGGCGTCCCTCCAATGTGATGGAGGCCTTTCAGGCCACGGTCGACCGTACGAAAGAACCACTGCCAAAATCGTGGCGCTTCTGTCTGATAGGTGAGGCGACGACGTTCACGTTCATCGACGAAGAGTTCATCGATTCCTTGTTCACGTGTCAGTGTTCGGGTCGGCCGTAATGTCGTGACCATTGCCAGTGGCAAGATCATCGCTCTGGTCCAGGCGCTAATCTTCGTCAGATGAAAGTAAGACCAACGGGGGAGCAACACGATCTCTGGCGGAATAGCCGGAACAGCCGACCATGGCACCTGCCCGAGACTGGCCAAGTAGAACATGGAAAAGGTGTTACAACGTTCGGCCCCACCGGCTTTCCGAATCAGATCACGAGCCTTTGTCATATGCGGGGCGTCGGGATCATCACCCATCAGTTTGAGCGCGAAGTAGGCCTTGACCGTTCCATTCAGATCCATGCCGGATCCGGGGTACTGGCCCCATTCGCCGCTGGGCCGCTGCTGATCTCGAAGACCCTTGGCGATCTGTTCCAGCCGCTCCCGGCCGCTGCCGTCTATAAACGGTTCATCCTCCAGGCGAAGGATGAACTTCATCAGGATGTACTCGCTCTCCAGGATCGAATCACCTTCAAGCTCGGCACACCAATGACCATCTGAATTCTGCACATGCCGCAGAGCGGCGACCCCGCGAGCAAGGGACTCGCGGAGCTTGGTGATGGTGGTCTTCTCGTCAGTCGATGCCTGCATCATGATCCTTCCCCCCGTCCAGCTCCCATCCTGGCCAGGAGAGCGGCCATTGTAGCCAACGTTCACGTGACTTCGAGGGTAGCATCGCCCGAATGCTCTCATGGTCGAATTCTGATCCTGTTCCCGGTGGCTGGGCTGGTGCCTCGGCCACCAGTGCGCATCCGGACACGACGACGGCTGCCACCGAGGTTGCTGACACCCTGCATGACCGGTTCGGGACGATGCCTGATCTCGTCATGGCCTTCGGTAGTTTCCAGCACGTGGCCGCATTCACCGATGCCATGAACACGTTGCGGCGGACCCTTCAGCCGCGCTGCCTCTTGGGTACCACCGCCGAGTCTGTACTCGGTGATGACGAGGAACTCGATGGGGTTTCCGGCCTCTCCGTGATGGCGCTCCGGTTACCCGAAGTTCGTATCACGCCCTGGCGGAGCACACCGACGCATCCACTGCCGCTCTCGCGACCCGAAGAACTTCCCGATCGACTCGGCATCGAGCACGACACCCAATGTGTGCTCGTATTCGCCGACCCTTTCACAACACCAACACATCGGACTCTGCAAAAGATTTCGCACTGCCGAGAGGGTGGACCAGGCATTCCCATCATGGGCGGACTGGCCTCAGGGGGTTCCCGCCCGGGCATCAATCGTCTGGTACTCGATGACACGTTCCAAACTTCTGGCGCAGTGGGTGTGACGCTGAGTGGTCGGTTGGAGTGTGATGTCATCGTGTCACAGGGTTGTCGGCCCGTTGGGCAACCGATGGTCGTAACCGGCGTAACCGATCAACACGTGATCACTGAGCTGGGTGGGCGTCCTGCCATGGAACAACTCCAGGCCACCGCCGAGTCCCTGCCCGAACAAGAGCGTGACCTGCTTCAGAATGGACTGCTCATCGGCCTGGTAGTCGATGAGCATCGTGATCACTTTGGTCGTGGCGATTTCCTGGTGCGTTCCGTGCTGGGCGCCAACCAAGCCGACGGAAGCCTCTCCATCGGCGCAGTAATCCGGCCTGGCCAGACGGTGCAGTTCCAGGTCCGCGATGCCCAGGCAGCCCACGAGGATCTTCAACTGCTTCTGGACGGCCAGCAATTGGCCGGTGATCCGTTGGCGGCGATGCTGGTCACCTGCAATGGGCGTGGCAAGTCATTGTTTGGAACCGAAGGACACGACATCACGATGACCCGTCGCCGCCTCAACGCGCCGCCGGTCGCGGGCTTCTTCGCCGCGGGAGAGTTCGGTCCCATTGGTGGCGAGAGCTACCTGCACGGCCACACCGCGGTGTTGACTGTGTTCCGTCCTGGCGAATGAAGCAATGTGCGTCCTGACCGGATCTCTCCAAAGAACCGGACCGTGAAATTGCCGTGAACAATGAAGTTCAATGGCAGGTGATTCCCCAGCCTTCGACGACATCAAGAAGATCGTCGATATCGGTATCACCATCGTGATCCGTATCGGAAGGGCAGATACTCAAGTTCGACTGCATGATGTCAAGATCATCGGTATCCACATCACCATCACCATCGAGGTCGCCGGCTACGCCCGTTTGACCGCTGGCTGAACAGTAGACGTAGGCACTGCCGGTTTTGGAGTTGGTTCCAAAGGCCCCGATCACGCAGGTGTCACCGTCGATGGCGACGCAACGGCCGCCACGATGATGGTTCGAATGGACATGGATACCCCTCCCACGGGCACCAGTGCCCATATCCCTACTCTAGAAACTGCAGGGCGGGAGTCAATGACATTTGGTGATCATGTGGTCTCGACGCGGTTTTCACCGTCACCAACCACAAACACATGAGCCTGATTCAGATCAGCACGAAGGGAAGCCGAGTCACCTTCACGCAGTCCGGAACCAGAAGCGATTCGTGCAGTCATTCTTCGATTGCCGTTTGCAAGGATCACATCGGTGCGATCACCGAGTTGCTCCACCACTTCTGCTTCGCCCGTGAACATGGCATCGCCTTCTGTAGCAAGTGCCAGGTGCTCCGGACGAATCCCCAGCGTAACCTGCTGACCAACCGACAACGATGACCAGCGATCCTTGGGAAGTGCGAACCGATGGCCTTCGCCCACGAAGACCGATCCGTCCTCGATCACACCTTCGAGAAAATTCATCTCCGGAGTACCGATGAATGAAGCCACGAACCGATTGGCCGGATGTTCATACAACTCCGCCGGTGGACCACACTGCTGTACCACGCCGTCCTTCATGACCACCAGTCGGTCACCCAACGTCATAGCTTCTTCCTGGTCATGCGTGACGTGCACCATCGTGGCGCCGAGCTGTCGATGTAGCCGACGCAACTCCGTGCGCATCTCACCACGCAGCTTGGCATCCAGATTCGAGAGTGGTTCATCCAACAGAAAGACGCTCGGGTCCCGGACGATCGCACGCCCAAGCGCGACACGCTGCCGTTGTCCCCCGGAGAGCGCCCGTGGGTGACGATCCAGGAGATCCTCCAACCCGAGCACCGAGGCCGCCTGGGCAACACGGTCGGCTATCGCTCGGCGCTCCTCACGACGATGCGTGCGGTACGCCCCTGAGAACAACGCCCGAAGTCGGCTGGGATACTTCCGCCGCCTCAACAAACCGAAGGACAGGTTGCGGCCCACATTCATATGGGGATAGAGCGCATAGTCCTGGAAGACCATGGCAATGTCGCGATCCCGGGCCGCGACCCCGTTGACCTGGCGATCCCCGATGAACAGTGTTCCGTCCGTGATCGACTCAAGCCCCGCGATCATGCGCAACGTCGTGCTCTTGCCGCAACCGGACGGTCCGACCAGAACCACGAACTCACCGTCCGCAATCTCCAGGGACAGATTGTCCACGGCCCGAACACCGCCCGGGTAGGTCTTGCCAATCGATTGGAGTCGTACGTTTGCCATCGCTATCCCTTGACCGCCCCGGCCCCGATGCCCTCCACGAAGGCACGTTGCGCCGCAAAGAACAGGACTACGCACGGGATCATCGTCACCACGCTGACCGCCATGAGCAGGTGCACGTTCTCCAACCCACCATACTGGTTCCGGAAGGAGTTGAGCGCCAGGGCCAGCGTCGACTGGTCATCTGAATGAAGGTAAATCAACGGCCCCAGGAAATCGTTCCAGACGAAGATGAAGGTGAAGATCGCCGTAATGGCCGTCACCGGCTTGCACATCGGCAAGATGATCCGCCACCAAATGCCCAACATGCCGTAGCCATCGATCCGGGCCGCTTCGATGAGCGACTCAGAGATCTGAGCGATGAACTGCCGGTACATGAAGATGAAGAACGCGCTGCCGAAGAAGGCCGGAATGACCAAGGGAAGAATCGTGTCGATCCAGCCCAGGGACCGGAACACCAGGAACAACGGGATCATCGTCACCTGAGCCGGCAACATCATGGTCGCCAGCATCACCAGGAACATGAACTTCCGCCCTCGGAAGTTGATGCGTGCAAAGGCAAAGCCGACCAGACTTGAAGACAGGACCGTACCAATCACGACCAGCACCGTGATCACGATCGAGTTCGCCAGGGCATCGAAGAAACCCTGCCAGGGTTCGGTTCCAATCTGCTTGAGCGCCTCGGAATAATTCGACCAGTGAATCTCTTCGGGCCACACCGCGATGGAACCACCGCCCTCGGCCGCCGCACCGGCACGTTGTGGTGACTCCAATGAGATCACCAGCATCCACCACAGCGGGAACAACATCGCCACCGAACCGATGGTCAACGCCAGTCCAACCAGAAATCGTCCCGTCCAGCGACCCATCAACGCAGCCCCTCGTAGTGGACCAGGCGGGCACTACCGCGCAAGGTCAGCATCGTCAGTCCCAGGATGATCAACAACAGCAACCAAGCCATCGCCGAGGCATACCCCATCTCATAGAAATCAAAGGCCTGGTTGTAGAGATAGAGAACGTAGAAACGCGTGTGATCGCCGGGCCCACCACCGGTCATCACGAAGGCCTGCGTGAAGACCTGGAAGGAACCGATCAGTGACATGATCACGTTGAACAGGATCACCGGCGAAATCATCGGAAGCGTCACGCTGAAGAAACGCCGGAAGGGACCGGCCCGATCGATCTCGGCTGCCTCGTAAAGAGAACGCGGTACGTTCTGGAGACCGGCGAGGTAGATCATCATGCTGCCACCCACCAGCCAGAGGCTCATGATCGCAAAGGCCGGTCCACCGAAGTTCTCCGCGTCCCGTACGAACCAGTCTGGTGGTTCCAATCCCAAGGGAGAAAGCACGGGATCCAGAATGACATTCATCAACCCGTTCTCGGCATTGAAGACCCAGCGGAACAGCACCGCCATGCCCACGCCTGCCAGAATGCTTGGCAGATACCAAGCGGCCCGAAAGAGCGACACGCCTCGGATCTTGACGTTCATCAACACGGCCCCCAGCAAGGCAACCACCTGCCCAATGGGGACCGCCAGCAATGCGTAGACACCGGTGACTTCCAAACTGCGCCAGAACACGTCGTCGTGCCCCAACAAATGACCGTAGTTGCCCAAGCCAACGAAGTCTGCTTCATCGAGCGTGGTGATGCCACTCCAACGAGTCACTGACAACGCCAGCGACAACAAGATGGGCACGGCCATGAAGAGAATGAATCCAATGATCCACGGTGAAACCAACAACCATCCCGATCGTTCTTCGGTTGCACTGGCCGGATCCGGACGATTTCGACGCAACAGCCACCAACCGATGGCCAACGCGATCACAATCCCGACGATGAACACGCCAACAATCCACAGCCAAGGCATGCCTGGCAACGTGGTGCTGGCCAAGGGACTGTTCCGTTCCTGATCCCACCAATCCCCGGCTTGGCCGAGCGCGTCTTTGACAGAAAGGTCACCAGTGCGCAACGCTTGATCGAGTCGCTTGGCGACCGTTCCTTCCAGGGCCGGGTTGGTTGACCAGGGCACGACTCGTGCATGTTCGACGGGCTCGATGAAATCGCGATCGCGTGATGGTGGTGTCGAGGGGTCGATGAACGAATCACCTTCCGCAACCATGCGATTGGTAGGAACCGCCAGGCCAAGTTCGGCCTGCTCGGCCTGTGTCGTCGCACCGGTCAACCAGGACACCAGTTGCCAGGCTTCTTCAGGATGCTCGGTCCGAGATGAAATCGACCAGGCCACCGTGGCAATCATGTTGGCGGAGGTCTCACCACGAGGCAGCGGTGCGTAATCCCATTGGAAGTCCTCAATGGTTCGATACGTCGGTACCACCCAGCGACCAAAGGGGCCTGCAAAGCCGAGCTTGCCCCCGAGAAAACGTGATGCTGGATTCGCCGTCTCCGAACGACCGCTCGTCAACGTGCCATCTTCGTCATGACGCCAGGAACGAATGCGATCAAGGACCTCGATCACACGCGGATCATCTGCACGGATATTGCCCTCCGCATCGATGAGATCCGTACCTTCCGTCCACAGCACGGCACGCACCATGGATGCCCATGAAACGAATTCCGCGCCAGTGCATTCCGGAAGTTTGCCAACCGCACGAGCCGAGGCAATGAAGTCATCCCAGGTCCAGTCGGATGACGGCTCGGGAACGCCTGCCTGCTCGAGAAGATCCCGGTTGTAATAGAACCCAACGGTCGTGAAGTCCTTCGGGATTCCCCAGAGTGAACCACTGCCAACCTGGCCATCCTCGAAACGGAACGCATCCACCGTCGATGGATAGAAATCCTGAAGATTGAAATCTTCGGCGGTGCTGTTCGAATTGGTCCGCTCATCGAGAGACAAGAGCAGGCCGGCATCGGCATAGGCCGCCAGTCGTTCCGCCCCGACGTAGAAGACGTCCGGCGGATCACCGGCAGCCATCATCGTCTGCAACTTCGTATAGAAGGAACCCGCATCACCCGGATTCAAACGCGTGACCCTGATACCAGGGTTCGCCTCCTCGAATCGAGCCAAGGCTCGATCAACGATCGCATCCTCCGCCGGTCCCCCATCACCAGACCAGTGCATCACCACCAGTTCGGTTCGGTCATCACCACCGGCAGCATGAAAGACCTCGCGGACCCCGACGCGAACAAAGGCCCAGGCCACCAAGGCGAGCGAGAGAACCAGGAGGGTGATCCGCACGACTCGACCAGCGATAGTGGTAACCGAGCGACTCGAGTTGCCGGTCTGGTCGGACATAGCTGGGGTGATCGTATAGGGTGGACCGCCCAGTGATGATTTCAACCGCCATCCTGGTTCTCTGGGGCCATGCCCTGCTGGAGAACACCTGGCCCCCAGATGTTCCCGTCGCTCGATCCACTCGAAACGTAACCACTCGATTGCCCGCTTCCATGACTGGTGACTGCGGTCCGGATGGCACCTGGGTATTGGCCGTTCAATTCCATCCCAACCAGCCACCGGCAGCGGATGCCCAGGTGACCATTGCCGGCAGTTTCAACCAGTGGAACCCCACAGCCCAAACCATGACCCGAGGCGAAGATGGCCTCTGGCATACCCAGCTCACGCTTCCAGAGGGCACTTATTGGTACAAGTTCGTGATCGAGCAGGACACCTGGCGACCAGATCCCCTGAACGCCGACTCGGAGCCTGACGGTCACGGTGGGATGAACTCGGTACTCCGACTGGGAACTGAGGCCAATCTCGATGCCCAACTGGCCCGGATCGGCGATGGCCACATCGATTCCAGAGGACTGGGCCACGATCCTGCCCAACCTCTTTACCTGCAACGACGGGCGGCGGGTGCCTGGCGGCTCCGATTTCGAACGCTGAACCACGACGTCCAAGCCGTCCATCTGGTCCGACCCAACTCTGCCCCAGTTGCTATGCAGGCCATTCTCGGTAACGATCGCGATCAATGGTGGGAGGCAGTCGTCCCAGATACAGGTGAGACAGGTCCATATACGTTCATCATCCAGGACGGCGACACGCGCGAGCGATACCCCGACATCCACACCATGAGTGATTCAGAACAAGTCATCTTTACAACCCCTGACTGGGCCCGCGATGCCACCTGGTACCAGGTGATGCTCGACCGATTTCGGAATGGCAGCACGGCCAATGATCCAGACCCAACACGGCCCTGGAACTCTGCCTGGTACGAACCCAGCCCTTGGGAAGGCGCCGACGGCCAGACCTTCTATGAGTACTACGTCTTCTCACGTCAATATGGCGGCGACATCCAGGGACTGCTCGACAAGCTGGACTACTTGTCAGATCTGGGCATCAATGCCCTGTACCTCAACCCGGTCTTTGAAGCAGACAGCCCGCACAAGTACAACGCCACCAGCTACATCCACATCGATGAAGCCTTTGGTCAAGGTGATGACTACGCTGAGGCAGCCCGACAAGAGAACCTCCTCGATCCATCGACCTGGATCTGGACGAAGAGTGACCAGATCTTTCTGGACTTCTTAAGGGAAGCAAGATCGCGGGGTTTCCGAGTCATCATCGATGGTGTATTCAATCACGTTGGAGTCGCACATCCTGCCTTCCAGGATGTCCTCGAAAAGGGAGAAGCGTCCCGATTTGCTTCTTGGTTCGCGATCACGTCCTGGGAACCATTCGAATACGACTGCTGGGGAGGTTTCAAAAGCCTGCCCGTCTTCCGCAAGGATGACGAACATGGCCTTGCCTCCCAGGAAGTCCGCGATCACATCATGCATGTCACAAGTCGATGGATGGATCCCAATGGTGATGGTGATCCCTCCGATGGCATTGATGGCTGGCGACTTGATGTTCCAAACGAAGTCCCGTTGCCGTTCTGGATCGAATGGCGAAAACACGTGAAGTCGATCAACCCGGATGCGTACATCACCGGAGAGATTTGGACACGCGCTGAAGAATGGCTCGATGGCCGTTCATTCGATGCTGTGATGAATTACCCCTTCGCAGAGCACACCCTGGCCTGGATTGGGAACCGCGAAGCCAAGATCACCCCCACCGAACTCGACCGACGACTGGCTGAGTTAAGGCTGACCTATCCCGAACCTGCCACAAACGTGCTCCAGAACTTGCTGGACAGCCACGACACGGACCGGTTCGTCTCAAAGATCCACAACCCTGACAGGCCCTTTGACCAAGGCAATCGTGAACAACAGGATCCCAGCTACGACGGTTCCAAGCCGCCCGAGGAAGCCTATCAACGAGCACGGTTGGCAGCACTCGTCCAGTTCACGTACCTCGGCGCCCCCATGATTTACTACGGCGATGAGGTTGGCATGTGGGGATCGGATGATCCCAACAATCGCAAACCGATGCCCTGGGCGGATCTCGCACCCTACGAAGATGAGGGATTCGAGATCATGCCAGAGCACCTGGATTTCTATCGTCGCGTGATCGCGTTACGCAAAGAGTCCCCCGCACTTCGGCGCGGGGAATTCAGGACGGTCCAACTCCACGACGACAATGACACCTGGGCGTTCGTGCGAAGTCTGGACGGCGAGGAGATACTCGTTGCCTTGAACGCATCGGACCAAGAAAAGACGATCGATGTTCCTGACCTCGGTGAGAACTGGACGCTCGTCTTGAGCGAGCCGCAGGAAACAAATGTTGGCGCCCCGCCACACATCACGTTGCCAGCCCTTGGTGCTGCGGTCTGGCGCCGTCATCCATGACACGCCCCCACCCGCTGTTCACGCGTCGCGCGGCTGGTGTGTTGATGCACCCGACGTCGCTGCCGCAAGGCCATGGCACTGGAGATTTGGGACCGAGTGCCCGGGCCTTCGTAGATTGGATGGTCAAAGCCGGGCTCTCCTTGTGGCAGATGCTTCCAGTTGGGCCCGTCGGGCGTGGCAACTCGCCGTACAGCGGACGATCCGCCTTCGCAGGCGAACCCCTGCTCATCAGCCTTCGTGACCTGGCTCACGATGGCCTGCTCACGACACGAGCGACTCGGTGTCCATCCGAATTGAAAACTGGTCGCGCCAAATACGCCGCAGCCAGGCGATTTAAAACCACTCGCTTTCGCGAGGCCTTTGAGACCTTTCATCGAAGCGCACGCCCGCGGGCACAAGCCTATCGCGATTTCGTCTCCAGCAACCGGCACTGGTTACATGGCTGGTGCCTGTGCGCAGGAGGCGAACCAGATGAGCAGGTCTTCCTGCAGTACCTCTTCGATCGACAATGGAAAGCATTGAGACGCTATGCCAATAAGCGTGGCGTGCGCCTGGTTGGGGATCTACCGATCTTCGTCGATCTGGAATCAGCAGATGTTCAACAGCATCCGGAACTGTTCATGCTTGACCGATCAGGTCGACCACGATCACTCACGGGTGTACCGCCTGACAAATTCAGTCGAGAGGGTCAACTGTGGAACCACCCCCACTACCGCTGGCCAGCTCATCGCGCTGAGAAATGGCGATGGTGGACCGCCCGTTTCCGCCAGGCGTTGGATCGATTCGACGCGGTTCGATTAGATCACTTCCTGGGATTCGTCAGACTGTGGCACGTTCCGGCAACTGCCAAGACAGCCCGATCCGGACGCTGGCGACCCACCCCTGGTCGGGAACTGCTCCAGGTCCTTCGAAACCGACTGGGGCTACTACCAATCATCGCGGAGGATCTTGGGGTCAAGACATCTGCTGTCGATCGGCTGCGGGATGAGTTTGCTCTGCCTGGTATGCGGGTCCTCCAATGGGCATTCGGGACCCCTGGAAGTGGTGATCTGCCCCACAACCATCCGCATCGGTCGGTGGTGTACCCGGGGACTCATGACAACGAGACGGCCACCGGATGGGCCCGCCATCTTGATCCAGCCACCCGTAAACGATTCCAGTCCTATGCGGGCCCCTCAGGCACCCCCGCAGAAGCCATGGTCCGGCTAGCTTTCACCTCCCCGGCAACCTGGGCAATCTGCCCAGCCCAGGACCTGCTGGGGCTTCCACCCGGAACCCGCATGAACCGACCTGGAGTTCCACGAGGGAACTGGACGTGGCGCCTGTCCGAGGGCACACTGTCGAGCCCTCGAGCTAGGGAACTTCGCATCTTGTCGGAGGTCAGCGGTCGTATTCCGGGAGCCACTTCGTGATTGATAGGAACATGCAAGGTGAATCATTAAGGCATCGACTGGAAGATGATCCACGTGCCATCCGGCACCGCTTGAAGTCTTTGTCGAAGGATCTTTGGTGGTCTTGGAACGAAATTGGTCGTCGTCCCTTTGCCATGCTCGACCCCGAACTTTGGGAAGCGGTCCGTTACAGTCCATTCCGACTTCTTCAAAAGCTTGATTCAAACATCCTGTCAAGCCGCCTCGCCGAGGCATCCTTCCGGGAAGTCGCCGCACGGGCCATCTTGGCACATCACGAGTACCACACCAGGCGCAGTTGGTACGAGGCCAACACGGATCCGACCGATGCGCCTTTGCGCATCGCCTACTTCTGTTCCGAGTATGCCATCCATGAAAGTCTTCCCCAGTATGCCGGTGGACTTGGTGTACTCGCTGGTGATCACCTGAAGTCGGCCTCCGATCTCGGTCTGCCGCTGATCGCAGTCGGCCTGCTCTACCAGCATGGCTATTACAAGCAGGAATTCCGAGACGATGGCACAACCCGTGTGATCTACCCATCCTTCGACTTCGATGCGATGCCCCTGGATGACACCGGTGTCCGGCTTGATTGCCCCATTGGGGATCGAACGGTTCGCGTGCGCGTGTGGGCCATGTCGATGGGCCGCGTACCTCTCTACCTGCTCGATGCCAACCTTCCGGGCAACCGAGTGGAAGACCGCGCGTTGACAGCCAGCCTGTACCAAGGCGATGACGATATTCGCCTCCAACGACAAGTGCTCCTGGGTGTCGGTGGCTTCCGAGCCTTGAGGTTGCTCGAGGAAATCCCAACAGTCATCCATCTCAATGAAGGCCATGCGGCCTTTGCCGCCGTGGCAAAGGTGGCTGAGCTTGTCCAGTCCGACATGACGCTGGAGGACGCCCAGCAGCAGGTCCGAGCCAGCACGGTATTCACAACACATACACCGGTGCCCGCTGGTAATCAGCGTTATGAATCAGAAAAACTGAAAGCAGCATTACATCAAGTCCTGGAACCCGCCAACCTGGACCCGGAACTTATCAGCCGGATGGGTCGTGAGAATCCCGATGACCACAACGAGTCACCCTGTATGACGGTCCTCGCCCTGAACCTGGCAGATCGCGTCAACGGGGTCTCTGAATTACACGGCGCCGTATCACGCATGATGTGGAAGAACACGTACGGTTTGGATGATCCCGATCAGGTCCCCATTAAGCACGTCACCAACGGTGTTCATACCGGCACCTGGTTGGCACCTGTTGCGGAACGATTCTGGGCGGAGACCATCGATTACACGAACACGCCTGGTCCCAAGAATCCCTGCTGGGAACGCGCTAAATCTGTAGATCCCCAGGCCTTCTGGGACCTGCGTGAAGCCTTGCGTCGACGGCTTCTTTCATTCGTCCGTCGTCGCCTCGCCATTCAATCAAGACGGCGCGGAGAAAGTCCGGAACGTGTAGTGCGAAGCCGTCGAATGTTGTCCGATAGCGCATTAACCATCGGATTTGCACGACGCTTTGCCACCTACAAGCGGGCCACGCTCCTGTTCCATGATCTGGAGCGTCTCGCCTCGATTGTCGGTAACCAGGATCAACCCGTACAGGTCATCTTCGCTGGCAAGGCGCATCCGGCGGATGAGGGTGGGCAGGCCGTCGCCCAACGCATTCATGATCTCTGTCGTGAATCGCGTTTTGACGGCCGAATCGTATTGCTCGAAAACTACGACATCGAGGTCGGTCGGCGACTCACCTCGGGCTGTGACATCTGGCTCAATACACCACGTCGACCCTTTGAAGCCAGTGGCACCAGCGGCATGAAGCCGCCATTACATGGCGGACTCAACTGTTCCATCCCGGACGGTTGGTGGGTCGAAGCAGAGGATGGAATGAACGGCTGGACCATCGGAGATGGCGGCCCGGCTGAAAATGAAGACGTACAAGATGATCGCGATGCCAACACGCTCTATGAACTTCTAGAGCAGCAGATCATCCCGACCTTCTGGGACCGTGATGATCATGGCTTACCGCAGGCCTGGATTGAAAGAGCACTGCATGCCGTCGCCACGATTCCAGCGTGGTTCAATACCGACCGCATGGTGGCCCAATACCTCGAATGGGGCTACAAGCCTGCCTCCGTGCAGGTGTAAACAACGCGTTTTCGATGATAAAAAAACCACTTTGCCTTGCTAGTGCTTGTTCCTAAAGCCCTGGGATCTAAGATTGAGTGCTGGAGATTGTGTTCACCAAATGCTTCCGGGGTCTCACTCTGGGGCGGAGGAGAGAAAAGAGATGATTCATCGTGCAAGCACTGTCTTTGTCGTCTTAGCCATGCTTGGCTTGTTCACCGCAACCAGTCTGGCCCAGAGCATCATGGATGGCACTCTGGACGATTTTGGTTTCTGGCCCGAGCATTCCGCACTTCAGGGAATCTCCACCAGTTTCGGGGATAACGATTTTGGCCAGCCGGGATTCTGCAATGGTTCCGAGCTGAACTCGATCCATATCACCAATGAAGATGGCTACATCATGATCTTCCTGACGGGCAATCTTGAGAGTAACTTCAACAAGCTCGAAATTTTTATCGACGCGCGTCAGTTTGAGGGCCAGAACCAACTCCAGCACAACAACCCGGATGTGGACTACGGAGGCTTGCTGCGGATGGGTAACACCAACGAGAACATGACTGATGGCCTGATATTTGATGAGGGCTTTGCAGCTGATCTCTGGCTCTCAGTGACCTGTGGCGATGATGGCAATGGTGGGTTCGTGACCCACGCCAGCTGTGCTGAACTCTATACCGATGGTGACGGGAATGGCACTTACCTCGGATCTGGCTCTTCAGGCAACAGCATCCTCAACGGAGAAAATGGCATTCAGATTGCCATTGATAATTCAAATGTGGATGGCGTGAGTGGAGGGAACCTCGGCGACTGTGGTGACGATGTCGAAACGGGAATCGAGATCGCAATACCCCATTTTGTCATTGACTGGTTCTTCGAAGGCATTCCCCTTGATGATGTCAAGGTCTGTGCCTTCCTCAATGGCAGTAATCATGACTACATTTCCAACCATGTCCTTCCTGGCATTCCACCTTCCGACAGCCTGGGTGATCCACGAGGACTCGACTTCAATACCATCCCGGGCCTCCAGTTTGCCCAGATGGGTAGTGCCGTCACCGAGTGTCCGGAATACAACTACGGTGCCTGTTGCCTCGGTGAAGTCTGTGTCCCACTTGAGGAAGCCAACTGCGTGGCTGGTGGTGGCGAGTATCAAGGCACAAATGTTCCATGTGACGAGAGTTCATGCCTGCCCCCAAGTTGCCCAACAGATGTCAATGAGGACGGGACCACCAACGTGGATGACCTCCTTGAACTCCTGTCTGAATTCGGCCAACCGTGCCTCTGATCCGCATCGGATCTTGATCAAGCTTGCTCAGAGGCTGCCTGGATCCAAATCCCAGGCAGCTTCTTTTGGCTCCTGAGGCCTCCTGTCTATACTGAAACTGAACAATGGCACTGCAAACCCCAACCCAATGGATTTCACTGCTCGGAACTGCTGTACTGATCCTGAGCAGTTCACCCGTCCTGGCCGAACCCTCGGCTCGGGAAGGTGTCGGAGCCATTCCATTCGATGACGATGGTGAATCGGGTGTCACCTTTCGGGTCTGGGCGCCCAACGCCTCTGCCGTCGGTGTCGCAGGCAGTTTCAATTCCTGGCAGCCATTTGCAACACTGCTTTCGCCTGATGGTGATGGTCACTTTTCCCGAGATGTCATGACAGCAGAACCTGGGGACGGGTATCAATGGATCATCATCAACGGCGGAGACACACTCTGGAAAAACGATCCCCGAGCGTTTGACCTCACTCATTCATCTGGGTACTCGATCATCTATGACCATGACGCGTATCAATGGTCGGCTCAAGGATACGTACCACCCACTTGGAGCAAGATGGTTGTGTATGAGATGCACGTTGGGACCTTTGGCCTCGAAGACGGTGAAGATGCCCCGGGCGATCTCAGTGGTGCACTGGCTCACCTTGACCACCTTGAATCACTGGGCATCAACGTCATTGAACTGATGCCAATGTGTGAGTTTCCGGGTGATATCTCCTGGGGCTACAACCCCTCTTACCCGTTCTCTGTTGAGAGTACCTATGGCAGCCCGGACTCCCTGAAGGCCTTCGTCGATGCGTGCCATGACCGCGATATCGCCGTCTTTGGCGACCTTGTTTTCAACCATCTTGGCCCCACCGACATGGACCTCTGGCAGTTCGATGGTTGGTACGAAAACAACTACGGCGGGATCTACTTCTACAACGACTACCGAGCCTACACGCCCTGGGGGAATACACGTCCGGACTTTAGTCGCAATGAAGTCCGGTCCTACCTCCAAGACAATCTCAAGATGTGGCTGGACGACTACCGTTTCGACGGCGTCCGCATTGACGGAACACGCTGGATCCGAACGCTCGGTTTTAGTGGTGAGGAGATTCCGGAAGGCTGGTCACTGCTGCAATGGTTCAATGACGAAGTGAATTCCAACACGCCTTGGAAGCTCATGATTTCCGAGGACATGGATTCCAATCACTGGATCACCAAGAGCACCGGTGAAGGTGGCGCTGGATTCGACACGCAGTGGGATCCGTGGTTCGTTCATCCGATGCGCGACATTATGGTCATTTCTGACGACAACGATCGAAGCATGTGGGCCGTGAAGGATGCCATTTCCTACGCGTACAACGGCGCTCCCTTTCAGCGAATCATCTATACCGAATCACATGACGAAGTCGCCAACGGACACAGCCGTGTTCCCGAAGAAATTTGGCCTGACAACGCCGACAGTTGGTTCTCCAAGAAACGGTCAACGCTCGGCGCTGCCGTCCTCATGTCCAGCCCAGGCATCCCCATGCTTTTCCAGGGCCAAGAGTTTTTGGAAGACGGGTGGTTCGATGATCACGATCCGCTCGACTGGTCCAAGGTCGATACGTTTTCTGGAATTCTTGAGCTCTATCAAGATCTCATCGCCCTGCGAACCAATCGCGAGGGCCTCACGGCTGGCCTCTCCGGACCCAACCTGAATGTGTTCCATGTCAACGATGGTGACAAGGTCATCGCCTGGCACCGCTGGGATGAGGGCGGAGAAGGCGATGACGTGGTGATCCTGGCTAATTTCAGGAGTCAATCATGGACGAATTACCGCATCGGACTGCCGAGGAGCGGAACCTGGAAAGTACGCTTCAATAGTGATGCCATCCAGTACGACGAGGGCTATGACAACCATCCCACCTGGGATGTTGAAGCCGAGCCGGTTCCCTGGGATGGACTTGGCTGGAGCGCCGAGCTGTCCTTTGGCCAGTACACGGCCCTCATCCTCTCGCAGTCGCCTTCGTGCGAAGGCGATCTCAACAATAGCGGGAGCGTTAATGTTGACGATGTCCTGATAGTGATCGCGGGCTGGGGAACTGCCGATGGAGACGCTGATGGTGATGGGGTCACGGGGGTGGAAGATCTACTGCTCCTGTTGGAGCATTACGGAGACTGCCCATGAGTTCGAGGCATTCAAGCCGCAACGCATTTACCCTTGTGGAATTGATGGTCGTGATCATCATCCTTGGCCTGCTGGCCTCACTTCTTGTTGTGACGGCAGGCTCGGTCAGTAGTACCGCGAAGAGTACAGAAGACGCTGGCCATCTCCGATCGATCGCGCTGGCCAATGCAGCCTTCGCCTCGGAACACAAAGAACGGT
>JAYZAT010000001.1:0-10600 GCA_036339555.1 Planctomycetota bacterium | reverse complement strand
AGAACGCCTTGAAGATCTGCATGCAGAAAACTGGAGGGGCCCCTCGGGTCCTGACCTTCGAGCATTGTTTTGCAGGTCGCACGACAACCATGGCCCAGATCGGTGACAGTGCCGGAGCTCGACAGGGCTTGGCACTGAACCTGGAAGTAGAGCACCTCCCGTATTTTGATCCTGTAGATCCGACGGGCTCGACCCAGCGTGCCGTGGATCAGTTGGAGGATGCGATCCGTCGCTATCCATCACAGCACGCGTGCTTGGTGCTGGAGCCGCTCCAAGGAGAAGGTGGTTTCAACGTTGCGCCACGATCGTTCTTCCAGCCACTGATGGAGCGGGCTCGTGAGGCGGGTATTCCCGTGTGGTTTGATGAGGTCCAGAGCTTTGGTCGCACGGAGGCCATGTTCCGATTCCAGTGGCTCGACCTTGAACCCGATGTGGTGACGGTAGGCAAGATGTCGCAGGTTTGTGCGACCCTCTACACGGAGGACATGAATCCAAAGCCGGGGCTGCTGAGTGCCACCTTCATTGGTTCGACGGCATCCTTGAGAGTCGGTCGACGCATGATTGAACGACTGCAAGCAGAGGATGCCTATGGGGAACAGGGCCGTCATGCACAATTGCAACAAGCCTTTCGACGATTCGCAGGCGATCTCGTTCAAAGGCATCCAACCTACTTCCCGTCCTTGTCGGATCCAGCCCGGGAAGCGACCGTGGAGGAGGTCATTGGTGGTTCCGGAGGCATGATGCGGCTTACCCCGTATGGGGGTGATTCTGCCAGGATCAAGGCACTGCTGATGAGGATGTTTGATGCTGGTGTCATCGCCTTTTCCTGTGGCCATGGCCCGTATCACTTGAGGTTCCTTCCCCCGGTCGGGGTTTTGCAGGAATCAGATCTTGAGTCTGTGTTGTCAATCGTTGGTGATGTGCTGGAGGATGGTGGCTGATGTTTCTTGTACGCAGTGCCATGACTGAAGACCACGAGTCCCTGCTTCGATTGGCCAAGACAGTCCATTCGAACAACTTGCCAAGCGAGGCCCTGGCACTTCGCGACCTGTTGGTGAAATCTCGGCAAAGTTTTCTCGGCAAGATCCCAGCCCGCGATCGTCAATACGTGTTCTCCATTATTGAACCTGATTCAGGCAAGGTTGTCGGTACGTCAAGCTTGATCGCTGGCAAGGGAACAGAGGATCTACCACGTCTTGTACTGAAAGTTCGAAAGCGAGAACACTACAGCCGTGATCTCCAGAGTGGTCACGTGCAGATCACGTTGCAGTTGTGCCAAGACACTTCTGCCTCAACAGAAGTTGGAGGTCTGGTGTTGTCATCGGCCTACCGAGGAACCGCGAATCGCCTGGGTTCACTGCTGAGCAAAGTTCGCTTTACATTTATTGGAATGCATCCCAACGATTTCTCGACACGCATCATTGGGGAGATCATGGGAACCTTGACGCCGGATGGTCGCACGATGCTTTGGGACCACCTTGGCCGTCGGTTCATCAACCTCTCCTATCGCGAAGCAGATACTTTCAGCCGGACATCCAAGGAATTCATTACCTCGCTCTTTCCAGAGGTAGAAATCTACGCCTCTCTGCTACCAGCGGAGGCACGACGATTGATCGGCCATGTCAGTCCAGCGGCAGTACCGGCACAGCGGATGCTTGAACGACTGGGCTTCCAGCACAATGACGAGGTAGACCCCTTTGATGGTGGGCCGTACCTCGAGGCGGTCCGTGATGAGATTCCACTTGTTCGCGAAACACGTGGGGCCACCTTTGGAGGCACGATTGAGGACTCAGGGTCATTGGCGAACGCGATCATTTGCCTGCATGAAGGGGCAGATTGCCGAGCAGTTCGAAGTCCCTACCAAGCTGAAGGTGATGTCTTGCATCTCCCAGATGAAACTGTTGACATGTTGCGTTTGCAGCCAGGGCAGGCGGTGCACTACACCCCGCAGGTAACGGTCAGCAGCAAGCCTGATGAGACCTCCCAGGAATCGGTCACGCCATGAACCATGGTGGTGTACCGGCAGCGAACGACGTCATCGACGGTGTGTTGTGTTCGATCGCGGGTGATGACCTGTTGTCGACTGACCCCGCACGTCCTGATGTCGTGATCTGGTCTGGAACACCATGCCTCTCCCATGTGGATGATGCCGTGGCAGCCGCCCGAAAGGCATTTGGGGGGTGGTCGGCATTGTCCATCGAAGCACGCGCGGATTATCTGTGTCGCTGGCGGGATGTGACCGCAGCCCATGTGGATGAACTGGCTGAACTCATCGCACGTGAAGTCGGCAAGCCGGCTGCGGAGGCACGCATCGAGGCGACGGCCTTGGGTGGCAAGGTGGATCTCACCCTGGAGCAATCCGTGGTGGGTCGAATTGATGACTGGACGGCAGAGGCAGGATCCGGACGAACTGGTCGTTGTCGCTATCGACCCCATGGAGTCATGGCCGTCATCGGACCGTTCAACTTCCCGGCTCACCTTCCCAACGGCCAATTCATTCCAGCGATGCTGGCCGGCAATACAGTGGTTTTCAAGCCTTCTGAATTAGCACCTGCGGTCGGCCAGAGACTGGGTGAGTTGATGCAGGAAGCTGGTTTGCCACCGGGCGTTTTCAACGTCGTCCAAGGTCGAGCTGACGAGTCCCGTCGTCTCTGCACGCACGAAGATGTCAATGGCATTCTGTTCACGGGGTCCTGGCCCGTCGGTCGGACCATCCTGGAGCAGAATCTCGATTCCCCTGGCCGGCTCGTGGCCCTTGAACTGGGCGGAAACAATCCAGCCATCGTTCATGAGGATGCCGATCTTCGACTGGCCGTGATCGAATGTGCTCGAGCAGCTTTTGCCACGACGGGTCAACGATGCACCTGTACGCGACGGATCTTGGTGCATGAACGAATTGCAGATGCCTTCTTGGCAGCCTTGTGTACGACTGCAAGCACCTTGCTCGTAGGAGCACATGACGATCCCATGCCACCTTTCATGGGACCACTCATTACGGAAGAGGCACGGTCGCGTGTCCTGGAGTCACAACGCGCGATCGTAGCCCGTGGTGGACGTTCACTCGTGCCATCGGTTGAACTCCCGCGCGATGGCTGGTTCTTGTCCGCAGGGGTCCTCGAGGTCACAGGTTTCAGTCTCGATCACGATGAGGAAATCTTTGGTCCGCTTGTCCAAGTGTGCACCGTGTCCTCTCTCGATGAGGCGCTCGATCAAGCTGGCAGGACACGGTATGGCTTGGCAGCATCGATCTTCTCCCGGGATGAGGCGATCTTTGATCACTGCTTCGCGGAACTCTCGACAGGCTGCCTGAACTGGAATGTGGGCACGGCCGGTGCCTCCAGTCGTCTTCCCTTTGGGGGTGTTGGTCGTAGCGGAAATCATCGTCCGGCAGCAGCCTTGGCGATCGATTCCTGTGCCTACCCAGTTGCCAGCCTGCTCCAACCCGGTCCAGACATCCCCGTACCCACTGGCATGACCTGGAAGGACGAGTGGCTTCAATCCACGCACGGCTGAGACTGCTAGCATCAGGGTGTGACTGAACGCCCCTCCCAACCAGTCGAAGCGACCAACGCCATTCCATTGGAAGCGCGTCGACATCCGCTCGTGCATGAGATCGAGCGAGGGTTCCGGTGGGCCTGTGGGGGGGAGGCACCGGGTCCGGTTGTCTTGGCAGTCAGTGGTGGTCGTGATTCCATGGCTCTGTTGATCGCATCCGCCGTGCTACGCGAACATGACACCTTTGCAATCCTGCCCAGGGTTGTGCATGTGCACCATCACTTGAGACCCGAAGCGGATGATGAAGCCGAGCATGTGCTGGCGGTGGCCGCCGTCCTTGATGTGCCCGCCGAGGTTCGTCATCTCAAGAGCCCCGCGCACACACCAGGGGATGCCAGGCGGTTGCGGTACGAGGCTCTCCAACAGGCTGCCATGGCCTGTCGTTCGAACTTGGTTGCGACGGGGCATCACGCCGAGGACCAGTTGGAAACCATCTTGGCTGCCCTGGGTCGTGGTGCAGGACCGTCGGGACTTGCCGGGATGCCGCGTCGAAGAACACTAGAAGACGATGTCTCGTTAGTGCGGCCGATGCTGAGTGTTTCAAGAATGGATGCCGAGGCCTTGTGTCGAGCTGCAGGGACACGTTGGTGTGATGACCCCGGTAACGTTGATATCAATACGCAGCGTGGTCGACTTCGTCGGGATGTTCTGCCCGTGCTTGAGGCGATGTGGCCCGGTGTCGCTTCGCGTGCGGCCGCGGGTGCCGACCTGCAATCCGTGGCGGCAACGGCTCTGGAAGGTCTGGTGACTTCCGTGTTTGGAACATCTGATCGCCAGACATGGTCACGCCTGGAGTTGTCGGGACTTCCCATCGCAGTCATCGCCAGTGGCTTGCGACGAGCCGTCCTGGCATGTGGCCCACTTGGATCAGATGGCGTATCACATTCCGCCTTGTTCGCAGCTGCCGAGGCTGTTGGAGATCGTCGGGATCATCGTCGACGTTACGAGCTTGGTGGTGGTATCGAGATCATCGTGGAAGCGATTGAGATTCGAATTGAGCAGACGCAAGGAGATGCCTAATGAACATTGTGCTGGTCGGACACTGCACACCCGATGCCTTCATGTTGAAAGCGATGGTGGGGCGGGTTCTTGATGATGCCGATGTGCATGTTGTCAATGATGATGCGAGCCTGGAGGGGTACCAAGACGAGGACGCCACTTGGCTGGTCAACCGAATTCTGGATGGTGCCTTTTCGGTCGGCCAATCCGGTATGGAACTCATTGAGTCCCGGATTCAGGCGTTGCCAGGTGCGAAGGTTCTCTTGATTTCGGACCTGGAGGAACACCAGGCTACAGCGCAGAAGATGGGTGCCCGGCCAGGATTCGGCAAGAAAGGGCTGTACGAAGACCTGTCAGCGAATCGTCTTCGAGACGCTGTGGGCAGTTAAACTATTGATTCCAGGGTCTATTTTGAGATCATGGGATTGAGCTTAAGGAGGCTGCTTAGATGAACGCTTGGTACCTCTATCTGTTTGCCTGGGCTGTGCCGGTCATGGCTTCTGATGTTTGCCCAATATCATCGGTGGTTCACGACGATGGTTGTTGCCAAGCTCTTCGTGCGCCGGCATCGACTCCAAACCGAGGTGTTTGCCCAGACGAGAGCATCATTGATGTGTTGTGGGTTTATACGCCTGCATCGTTGGTCTACATGGGAGATGCCGAGGAAATGTTGGCCCAATGCCAGATCGCCGTCGATGATGTCAATGAGACATTTGCCAATACCAATCTGCCCTTTAGTGTTCGAATTGTTGGGCTCCGTGAGACGGAGTATGAAGAGACGGCGGACTATCTCTATCACCTCCAGAATCCAAGCGATGGTTTCATGGATGAGGTGCACCCGTTACGGGACGCCAAGGCTGCTGACATCGTGGCCCTCGTGACTGTTACGGGATACTGTGGCCAGGCTTGGGTAGCGCCGGATAACCCGGATTATGGTTTCCAGGAGTGTTCAGCGCAGTGTCTCTTGGAGACATGGGCCAATCCATTCCGTCACGAACTGGGGCACAATCTTGGATCACAGCACTACACGACTGATACGTATGGTTATTTCTCTTGGTCGTCCGGCCATCGACTGATTCCGTCCGGTGGAACTGAGATCGGGACTTCCATGGGAGGGAACGATATTCCCCATTTCTCGAATCCCGATGTGTTTTACGGGGGTGTCCCGACTGGCGAAGCGATTGGTCCTGATGAAGAGGCCGACAACTACAGTGCCTTCCTGGTGACCGTCCCCATGGTTGCCGACTTCCGCTGCAGTGAGAGTGCTTGTCCAGCAGATGTGGATATCAATGGCGAGATCAATGCAGATGATGTCTTAGCGGTCCTGAATGCGTGGGGTAACTGTGCGGGTTGTCCCGCCGACGTCGTCTTAGATGGCGTTGTCGACGTCAGTGATGTGTTGTTAGTCGTGGGCGATTGGGGTTCTTGTTCTTAAACCGCCGCGACGCATGCTCACTTCTGAATTCGCTCAGATCCGTACATAAATGGTCGAAGCGGTTCAGGGATGACCACGCTGCCATCGGCTTGCTGATGCATCTCCAAGATCGGAATGAGGATGCGTGGACTGGCGACCACCGTGTTATTTAAGGAATGGCAGAAGACTGTCTTGCCGTTCTCATCGCGATAGCGAAGATTTAATCGTCGGCACTGGAAGTCGTAGAGTCGCGAGGCGGAATGAGTTTCACCGAACTCGCCCGAGGGGCGCCCTTGGGCATCCTCTTCTCCTCGGCCTGGGATCCAGCAATCGATATCAATCATGTCTGCATTTTTCGTGCCCAGGTCACCGGTGCAGCACTGCAGCAGTCGGTAGGGAAGCTGGAGTGATTGGAGCAACGCTTCGACGATCCCGATCATGGCTTGGTGATGGTCGCGACTGACTTCTTCATCAGCCTTATCGATAATCACTTGCTCGACCTTATCGAATTGGTGGATTCGATAGAGACCAGCCGTGTCCTTGCCCGCAGCACCAGCTTCTCGGCGGAAGCAGGTTGAGACCGTCGCATATTTCATAGGCAGTTGGTCGGCATCGACGATTTCATCGGCATGTAAGCTCATCAATCCAACTTCGCCGGTGCCAGTCAGGTACAGATCCTGGCCAGGACCAGGTGTGCTGTCCGCATCGATGTGATAGGTCTGTTCAATACCACCGGGGAAGAAACCCGTTCCGACCATCGCCTGTTCACGCACCAGTACCGGTACCGAGGTTGCTCGAAAACCGTGCGATTCGGTGATGTGGTGCATTCCCATGGCAAGAATGGCTTGGTGAAGTCGCATGCCGTCGCCCGTCAGGACGTAACTGCGCGACCCGGCAACCTTCACGCCACGTTCAAAGTCAACTAAGCCAAGGTCATGGACCAATTCCATGTGCGTCTTCGGTGCAAAGCCCCGGTTCTCCTGGAACGACTTGTTCCAGTCCCAGTCCTCCGGGGCCCAACGGCGGATCTCGATGTTGTCTTCGGCGCTAGCGCCTCGGGGCACATCATCATCGGGTGGCTGTGGAATCTTGAGTTGGATAGTCTTCCACTCCGGCTCAATAGCCGCCAGTGATTCATCCAGTTCCTGTATCTGCCCCTTGAGGGCTGCCGGTCGCGCTTCCAACTCGGTGATCTGGGCTTCCAAGGTCGCCACGTTTGATTCATCAGCAGCCTTGAGTTGACCCTTGAGCTTTCCGATCTGGGGACCGGTTTCCTTGCCGAGTTTCTTCTGTTCGGACCGCAACGTTTCTTGTTGTTGCATCAGTTCCCGGCGTTGCTGGTCAAGTTCCAGCAACCGAGGGATATCGACCTCGACGCCCTTGGCGGCAGCGCCCTGGATGAAGTGGTCCGGGTTCTCGCGAAGTAGCTTCAGGTCAATCATGCGATCGACATGGTATCGGTCAGGACGACTCGCCGCCGTTGCCCCTGGGCGGGGCAGCCCAACCAAGCTTGTCGTGAAGGATCCGCCAGAACGGGTGGCCAGGGCAGGCGACGAATCCCATCTGCGTGCCATATCGGGAAAAGCTGACGCGATCAGCACTTCGCAGTGGAACGCGTCGCTGGCCATCCAGTACCAGCGATGTGCCCTCGTTGACCTGGTCCAGCACGACCTCCAGTGTTGAGGGGCCATGCAGTGCGAAAGGACGGAAGGCGAGGGACTGGGCCGCCATCGGGGTCACGATGATGGCATCCACTCGAGGGTCCACAATGGGGCCACCGGTCGAAGCATTGTGTCCGGTGGAGCCCGTCGGTGTTGCGACGACCAGGCCGTCTCCCGAGAGCATGGGCCCCTTTTGACCATTGATGGCGGTAGACATCTGGATCATGCGGAAGGGCTCGCCGGCCGTAATCAGGCCATCATTCATCGCGCGTCGTGTGATGGATTCACTGCCGTCTGCCGGATCGATGCGAACCTGTAGCAGCATCCGATGCTCCAGGACTCGATCCGGTCCCAACACGGTTTCGGCATGTTGATGAAAGCTCTCTGGACTGAAAGGTGCCAGGAAGCCCAGCCGTCCGCAGTTGACACCGATCATCGGGATGCCGTGGTCGACGAGTCGGCGTGCTTGCGCGATCATGGTGCCATCACCGCCGATGACGATCGCCACGTCTGGTCGCGGATCCTCGGGAATTCGAGAAGACTCATCAGTTGAGCCTTTCACGAACGGAACGCCCAACTCAACAAGCGTGTGTTCGATATCCGCACAGGCCTCCAGAGCTTCCGAGCGTGTGAGATCGGCGAGCAACAAGGCTGCTGTCTTGATTCGTGTTGCCGAACTGCTGTCCGTCATGGTGTTTATCCCACGAGTCCCTTGGTCAATCTCATGAAGGCCGTTTCCAGGTTGACCTCCGCAGGGCGGAAGGATTTCACCCGAAAGCCCTGTGCCACCAGGCGGCTGGCAAGTTCCGGGATGGGAGTCTGAGCATCGCTGTTCAGGAGTACCTCCAGGACCAAGTCGCCTCGTTCCCGGGTCAACTCCACGCGCTTGATGCCAGGCACCTGCATAAGCATGCGTCCTGCTTCCTTGACTCGATCTTCTACGCAGATCTGGACAAGTTGGCCGACGTTGGCCCGTTCCATGATCTCATCGACACTACCCGAGAACAAGAGTTTTCCTTGCTCAATGATACCCACCATATTGCAGAGTTCAGCCAGTTCATGAAGGATGTGGGAACTGATGACGATCGTTTTGCCCATCCGTCGCAATTCCTTCAGAAGCTCACGGATCTCGACGCGGGCTCTGGGATCGAGTCCCGAGGCCGGTTCGTCAAGCAACAGGACCTTGGGATCATGGAGTAGAACGCGTGCAATGGAAAGACGTTGGCTCATGCCGCGGCTGAGGCTGTTGACCTCGGCGTTTGCCTTGTACGTGAGGTCAGTCAGTTCCAAGACGTCAGAGACCACCTGTCTGCGTCGCTGTCCGTGGATGTCGTAACAGGCTGCGAAGAAGTCGAGGTACTCAGTGACAACCATGTCGTCGTAGGCACCCATGAAATCGGGCACGTAGCCGATGATTGGTCTGATGTGTGGATTCTGGTAACCCACGACATGACCATCGACGCGTGCTTCACCCCATGTTGGTTTCAGCAGCGTTGACAAAATCTTGATGGTTGTTGTCTTGCCCGCTCCGTTGGGGCCAATGAAACCGAAGCAGGCACCCTCCTCGATCTCGAGGTTGAGATTGTCCAACGCCGTGAGGTCGCCGTACTTTTTGGTCAGGTTGACTGTTTCGATGATGGCCATGGAAGCGCTCTGATACTCAAGCCTATACGGATCAGCCTCCAGTCGTAGTGGAACCGGCTCTTGGAGTGTTTTCCTGCAATGGCAGGATCCAACGGACCATGACCAGACCCTCACTGTCAGTGGGGGCTTCCCCATTGATCAAGAGGGGAATTGGTAGTTCGCTGGCAGGCAAGAATCCCATCACGATGACGGCGGGCTGGGCCATCCAGGCCGACAGGTCCAGTTCACGGCCCACCAGACGTGTGGTGATGGCATGTATTCGATCTCGTCTTTCCTCCACTCCACGGATCCATTGAGGCGGTTCCAACTGGTGGTAGACCGTTAAGGCTTCCAGTGCTCGACGCCGCCCCGATGGCCCGAAGGGTTTCATGGGCGTTCCCAAATCGTCCTGAAGAAGGCTGTATCGAACCCGTAAAGATTTTTCGAGGTCGTTGGCTTCTTTGTCCAGCACCAGGTTGTCGAGCATGATCGGACTGTCTTCCGGAACATCGTTGACCATGGCCCAGAGCCAACCTTCCCGTTCCATTCGTCCTGACTGAGTGGGTTTGACCCACGACATCTTGCCCTCATCGGACACTTCAGGCTGGCGTGGAAGGGGGTGTGCACGATCAACGAACAGAACCTGGACATCTTCCAGTGTGCCTGGCAGGCGACTGACGATAGATCCGCGAAGACCGACCGCCTGTCCCTCCCGATTGCGTACCACATGAACCGGTCGTTCCGGATCCATGCGGAGTACATCACCCCAGTCTGCGGCTGCGATGGGACCTCGCCAGTCCAGTTGAAGCGGTGTCGTGGTCGAGCGACTCGGGATGATCATGCGATTCGAGGCAATTGCTGTATCAACGGTGGTCTGCCGCGTATCCGGAAAGCCACTGATCCGAGTTTCACTCGGCTCCCAGGGAAGAAGGAGATCCTTGCCGTCTCCTTCGATGATGAGCTCATAATTGCCATAACCGGGTGTGAAGAGTGACATCCAACTCACGCCCTGTTGCTGATCTTGGCCATGAACAGAGTCAATAACGGTCAGGTGTCGAATTTGAATACTCGATTCTCGGGTCAACACCACCGTGACCCAAGCGATGACAGTGAACAGCAAGGTCGAGAGGAAAAAACCCAACCAAGAGAAGTGAAGCCAACGTCGCTTCTTCAGGGTGGCCCAGCACAGCGGTACGGCGACCAGCCAGTAAATGACGAATAGGAAGAAGGCAATCAGGAGACCACTGCCTACCTGCCCAACATCATCGGTTTCGCCGAGGATCAGGTTGTCACCAACGGTACGAACTGATGGAGGTGTCACGGTCAGTCGATCCAGGGCTCGAAGTTC